>JAJDVB010000102.1 GCA_022826345.1 Alphaproteobacteria bacterium | reverse complement strand
CTCACCGTCTTCCAGCGTCAGCCGAACTACACCATCCCCGCCCGCAACGGGCCGCTCGACGAGGCGGAATACGCCGCCTTCAGGGCCGACTACGGGGAGCACCGGAGGCGGGCCAAGACGACGCCGACCGGCTCCATGTGGGCCGTGAACCCGGCGACCTGCGCCGAGATGACCCCCGAGGAGCGTCGGCGCGAGATGGAGGCGCGCTGGCGGAAGGGCGGGCTCAGCTACTACGGGGTCTTCGCCGACCTCCTGGTCGATGCCGAGGCGAACAACATCGCCACCGAATTCATCCGCAGCAAGATCCGCGCCGAGGTGAACGATCCCGAGCTTGCAGAGTTGCTCTCGCCGCATTCGTACATGGGATGCAAGCGCATCTGCCTCGATACCGACTACTACGCCACCTTCAACCGGCCGAACGTCACGCTGGTCGACATCAGCGACGCGCCGATCGAGGAGATCACGCGTACCGGGCTGCGCACCGGCGGCAGGGAATACGCGCTGGACACCATCGTCTTCGCCATCGGCTTCGACGCGATGACCGGGCCGCTGCTCAGGATCGACATCCGCGGCAGGGACGGGCGGACGCTCCGGTCCAAGTGGGCCGAGGGCCCGCGCACCTACC
This sequence comes from Alphaproteobacteria bacterium, assembly GCA_022826345.1. Next base: position 42,216 of record JAJDVB010000102.1, on the reverse strand, counting down.
TCGGCCTCGCGATCGAGGGCTTCCCCAACCTGTTCACCGTCACGGGCCCGACCAGCCCCTCGGTGCTCACCAGCATGGTGCCCACCATCGAGCAGCACGTCGAATGGATCGCCGACTGCATAGCCAATGCCCGCGCCTGCGGGCGCCCGCGCATCGAAGCCACGCGCGAGGCGGAGGACCGCTGGATGGACCACCATGACGAGGTCGCGGCGGAGACCCTCTTCCCCTCCTGCAACTCCTGGTACGTCGGCGCCAACGTGCCCGGCAAGCCGCGCACGGTGACGCCGTATACCGGCGGCATGCCGACCTACATGGAGAAGTGCGAGGCGGTCGTCGCCAACGGCTACGAGGGATTCGCGCTCACCGCCGGGTAGCCGGCGTGCGTTGGCCGGGCTACGCCCCCTCGCCGCACCCCGCCGGCGGGTCGCAGGGCTCGGTGCCCATCTCGGCGGGGACGGAAATCTCGATCAGGTCGAAGGTGTCCGAGGTTGCGACCTCGTTGTGAGGCGTGCCGCCCGGAATGTAGAGCGAATCCCCTTCCTCGATGCGGATGGTCTCGGTCTCGAAGGCGAGGTCGATCCAGCCGTTCAGCATGTAGACGATCTGCCCCTCGCAGATGTGCGTGTGCCAGCCGGTGGGCCGCGTGAGCCCTTGCTTGGCGGAGGTAATCTGCGCGCGGATGCGCCCATCGCTCGCGGCCGTCACGCCGAGGTCGCGATAGGTCATGAAGTCGCGCCGTCCCGGCACGAAGGTGGGGTCATCCCTCCTGACAAGAGTGAACGGCGACTCTGGGGTGACCGGGCTTGCAGCCACAGCAGTCTGGGCCTTGGTCATGGCGTGGGCTCCTCTCCGCCGGGCGGTAGCGAGCATGGTAGGAAGCACCGGCTGGCGTAACAAGGCGATCGCTGTCGTGCGGCGTGCCGCTGCGATCCGAAACCGTCTCGATCGTGCAGCGCTCGCCTTACTTCGTCCCGGGGCGCCGCGAGTCCTCGAACTGGGCGGAAGTAAGCTGGAAGCCGACCAGCGTCTCGTATCTCGCCCCGATCTCCCCCGGCCCGAGGGGGATCCACTGCTCCATCTCTTCCACCGTCCGCGCACTTGCGCTGTCGGCCTCGAAGGCGATCTCCGCCGTGAAGACCTCTTTGGCGATGATTTTCCGGCTCGGATCGGCAAGCGCGACGAAGAATGGCGCGCTCACCCGGTCGCTCCCGGCCGCCGGCCCGCGCGTTGCGAGGATCGGGAGAGAGAACGTTACCTCCACGCCGCCGCCACTGTCGTCGAGATCATAGTCACAGTCGGAGGCCACGTTGCGAAGCTCCAACTCGAAAGCGATGTCCTCAGCATTGCGCCCCGGTCCGTCGCCGTAGAGGGTGAGCAGGCGCGCTTCCTTCAGAATGCTGACTCTGGGGCAAGGCGGCGGGTCGGCGAACGGATTGCAGCCGGCGAGCGCGACCACCAAGGCTGTAGCGAGGAGCACCCCGCCCGCCCGCACAGGCGCGCGGCGCCAATATCGCGTGCCGCTACCCACGGCCTGTCCGGCGCGGGAGCGCGTTCAGAGCGTGTTGTGGGTGCCGTCGCAGTGCGGCTTGCTTCCGGTCCGCTTGCAGCCGCAGAGCCACGCGGTCTCGCTCTCTTCGGCGGTGAAGACGATCGGGCGGATGTCGGTCACCTTGTGGGAGCCGTCACAGAATGGCTGGGTCGCGCTCAAACCGCAGGCGCACCAGAAATACTTCTCTCCGGCGACAAGCTCGGTTTCATAGGGTTCCGCCTGGGCGACGACGGGTTCGCTCATGGTGGGCTGCCTCGACAGTCTCAGGGGTCAGATTGACGGACGTTACTCTAACGGTGTGCCCGGTGGCGAACAAGGCTGCCCGAGGACGCAGCTTGATCAGTGCTGCAGTCGCAGGCCGTGACATCGGTAAGAAATCCGGGCTAGGGTGCGCCGCTTTCTTCGGGGGCGTGGGGTGCCATGACAGCCGTACCGGGTTTCGTTGAACTGATCGGAAACACGCCGCTGATCCGCCTGCACGGCCCTTCCGAGGCCACCGGCTGCGAGATCCTCGGCAAGTGCGAGTTCCTGAACCCCGGCGGCTCGGTCAAGGACCGGGCTGCGCTTTCCATCGTGCGCGATGCCGAGCGGCGGGGCGTGCTGAAGCCCGGCGGGACCATCGTCGAAGGCACTGCCGGCAACACCGGCATCGGCCTCGCGCTCGTGGGGAACGCCCTCGGCTACCGCTCGGTGATCGTGATTCCGGAGACCCAGAGCCAGGAAAAGAAGGACATGTTGCGGCTCTGCGGCGCGGAGCTGATCCAGGTGCCGGCGGTCCCCTATCGCGACCCCAACAACTACGTGAAGTATTCGGGCCGCCTCGCCGACGAGCTTGCCGAGACGGAGCCGAACGGCGCGGTCTGGGCCAACCAGTTCGACAACGTGGCCAACCGCCAGGCCCATGTCGAAACGACCGGGCCCGAGATCTGGGAGCAGACCGGGGGCAAGATCGATGGCTTCATCTGCGCGGTCGGCACCGGCGGCACGCTCGCCGGGGTCGGCATGGCGTTCAAGGAGCGCAAGCCCTCGGTGACGATCGGCCTTGCCGATCCGATGGGCGCCGCGCTCTACAACCACTATGCCCACGGCGAGCTCAAGGCGGAGGGCAGCTCCATCACCGAAGGGATCGGCCAGGGTCGGATCACCGACAACCTCGAAGGCGCGCCGATCGACGTGCCGTTCCAGATTCCCGATGCAGAAGCGCTGCCCGTGATCTTCGATCTGGCGCAGAACGAAGGCCACATCATGGGCGGCTCGACCGGGATCAACGTGGCTGGCGCGATCCGGCTCGCCAGGGAGATGGGCCCCGGCCACACCATCGTCACCGTGCTCTGCGACTACGGCACCCGCTATTTCAGCAAGCTCTTCAACGCCGCGTTCCTGCGCGAGCGCGATCTGCCGGTGCCGCCCTGGCTCGACGACGCTCCCGATGACGCCGACTAAGCCGCTGTTTCGCGCCGAGCCCTATGCGCGCAACTGCGAGGCACGAGTCAGCGCGGTTGACGGCGATGCGGTGAGGCTCGACCGCACGGTCTTCTACCCAGAAGGCGGCGGTCAGCCCGGCGATATCGGAGTCCTGCGCGCGGACGACGGCACCGAGTTCGCGGTGCGCGATACCCGCAAGGGCGACGGCGCCGACGACATCCTCCATCTGATCGATCCCGACACCCCGGCGCCGGCGCCGGGAAGCCGTGTGGTTGCCGAGCTTGACTGGGAACGCCGCTATCGCCACATGCGCATGCATACCTGCCTGCATTTGCTGAGCGCCGTGATCGACGCGCCGGTGACCGGCGGGCAGCTCTCGGCAGAGAAAGGGCGCCTCGACTTCGATGTCGACACCAAGCTGGAGAAGTCGGCGGTCCAGGACGAACTCAACGCGCTCATTGCGCAGGACCTTCCGGTCGCCGCATGCTGGATGAGCGACGAAGCACTCGCAGCGCAGCCGGAGCTGGTCAAGACCATGCGGGTGAAGCCCCCGTCGGGTCAGGGCCGGGTCAGAGTCATCGATGTCGAGGGGATCGACCTGCAACCCTGCGGCGGCACGCATGTCGCGCGCACCGGCGAGATCGGGCCGGTGATTGTCCGTAAGATCGAGAGCAAGGGCCGGCACAATCGGCGCGTCACGCTCGCCTTTAGAGACCCGTTATGAGCGGAGACGAGACGCCGCTGGTCGTGACCCCGGCTTGGCTCGCCGCAGAGGGCGGACAGGACGGCGCGGTGCGCGTGCTTGACGGCTCCTGGCACCTGCCGCCGCTGGGACGCGACCCGGTCGCCGAGTTCCTGGAAGCGCACATTCCGGGCGCTGCCTTCTTCGACATCGACGGCATCTGCGACCCCGACTCGTCGCTGCCGCATATGTTGCCGTCGCCGGAGCTGTTCGCGGAGAGCGTCTCAGCGCTGGGCGTCAGCGATGACTCGCACGTCGTCGTCTACGACACTGTGGGCCTCTACAGCGCGGCGCGGGTGTGGTGGATGTTTCGCGTGTTCGGGCACGAGCGCGTCTCGATCCTCGCCGGCGGCCTGCCGCACTGGCGGGCGGAGGGCCACCCGCTGGAGAGCGGCGAGCCTATGATCGCGCCGGGTTCGTTCACGGCGCGGGGCCGCGACGACACGATGATCCGGTCCTTCGAGCAGGTCCGCGCCACACTCGGCACGGGCAGCGCGCAGATCGTGGATGCCCGCGCCGCCGCCCGCTTCACGGGCGAGGACCCGGGTCCGAGGCCCGATCTCCCGCGCGGCCATATTCCAGGCTCCCGCAACGTGCCTTTCGACGCCGTACTCGACGATGACGATGTTATGCTGAGCGACGCTGCGGCAATCCGACGCGCCTTCGCCGACGCTGGCGTCGATCCTGCCCAACCGGTCATCGCGACCTGCGGGTCGGGCATCACGGCGTGCACGCTGGCGCTCGCGCTTGCTGCAATCGGCGCCGAAGAGGTCGCTGTCTACGACGGTTCCCGGAGCGATTGGGGGAGTCGTGCAGACGCGCCGGTGGAAAGCGGTGGCCCTGCTTAGGCGCGGAAATCGATGAAGCGGCGACAGACCACTCTCTCCATCGCAGCCGCAATTGTGGCGGCTCTGACGTGGGCAACAGCCAGCGGGGCTGCAGACCCGGAGCCTGCAGCCGGCGGTACTGCGGCGCTCGAGGCCGAGAGCGAGACCCGGTCGGACGACATGATCGGCGCGTTGCGTCATGTCGTCGCCGCCTACGAAGACACGTTGCTCGACATCGCGCGCGCCAATGGGCTCGGTTATGTCGAGATGATCGCGGCCAACCAGGGCATCGACCCCTGGGTTCCCGGCGAGAACACGCCGATCGTGCTGCCGACCGCGCACGTCCTGCCGGATGCCGAGCGCCAAGGCCTCGTCGTCAACCTGGCGGAACACCGCCTCTATTACTTTGGGACGGACGGCGCCGAGCCGGAGACCTTCCCGCTCGGCGTGGGCAGGGAAGGGTGGGCCACGCCCCTCGGCAGCACCGAGATCGTGCGCAAGAAGGAAAGGCCGACCTGGTTCCCGCCCGAATCGATTCGCGCCAAGAAGCCGCACCTACCCAAAGCGGTACCGCCAGGCCCGCACAATCCTCTCGGCAGCCACGCGCTCTATTTCGATTGGCCAAGCTATCTCATCCACGGCACGAACATGCCGTGGGGCGTCGGGCGTCGGGTGAGCCACGGGTGTATCCGCCTCTATCCCGAGGATATCGCGCGGCTGTTCGAGCTCGTGCCGGTCGGCACGCCGGTGCAGGTCATCAGTCAGGCGATCAAGATCGGCTGGTACGGCGGTGAGCTCTATGTGGAGGCGCACCCCGAGGCCGAACAGGCGGACGAGCTGGAATGGACCGGACAGATTGAGAGCGTCGACTCGCGCTCTCGCGCCGACGCTCTATATCGGATCAAGACTCAAGCCGGTGCCGCCCATGATCGGCTGGACTGGCACCTCATTCGCAAGGCTCTCGAAGAGCGGTCCGGCGTCCCTGTCCAAGTCACCGTGGACCGCTTCGCAACTCCCAGTTAGCCGAGGCCGGGCGGCGTGAGAGAGCCGCCCGCCGGCTCTACTTGCGCATCCCCTTCTGGAAAATGCGGTCAGCCTTGTCCGCAGCCGCCTGTGCTGCCTCGGCCGCTGCCTCGGCCGCCGCCGCCGCCGCCGCCGCGTTCTGGTTGGCCTCGTCCACTGCGGCTCTCAGCTCGTCCACGGCGACCAGGGCCTGATTGGCGGTTTGCATGGCTTCCGTGGCCATCGCCTCAGCGCCCGCTATCGCAGCAGCTGCCTGTTCCTGCTCGGCAGCGGACTGGCACCCTGCAGCGACGGCCAATGGAAGAGCGACAACGGCAATCCGCAGCGCCCACGATCTCTTGAGCATAGCCTCCTCCTGGCTCCAGTAGGTCGCTGGGGAGTTGACGGCGATTCGGCCAATTGTGTCAAGCGGCCTCACCCCAAAAAGGGGGCTTTGCGGCCTGATAATCGCTTTCGAGTCGGGAAAACTGGCGGTCGTGCTTTACCGGCGCGCGCTGGAACCGTTACGCTGGTCTCATGAGCCAATCCCCGTCGCCGCCACCGGTCGAATCAGCCGGTGGAGAGGCATCCGGCGCGCCGGTCATATTCGATGCGGAGCTCGCGCCCAATCGTTCGCTGGGGCGCGCTGGTTTCATCGCGGTCATGGCTGGGGTCATCGTCATCAGCGTCGGGCTCGGCGTCTTCTTCCTGCTCCAGGGTGCGTGGCCGGTGCTCGGATTCTTCGGCCTCGACATCGCGCTGCTTTATCTCGCATTCCGGTTGAGCTACCGCTCGGGCCGCCTGCGGGAGACCATCCGTGTCACCGCAGACGAGGTCGTGGTCAGGCGGATTGCGCCCAACGGCCGCACGACGGAATGGCGCTTCAACCCCTACTGGCTCCGTGTCGCCCTCGACGAGCCGGTGGAGCACCACAGCCAGATCACGCTCACCTCGCACGGTCGCTCGCTCGTCATCGGCCCGTTCCTGGCGCCGGAGGAGCGGGCGAGTCTAGTCGCGGCGCTGCGCGGTGCCTTGGGCGAGGCCAACCGGCGCTATGCCGGTAGCCCACTGGAGGAGCAGGAGATCGACGCCGGCGAAGCGGCTACCCGGCCCAACTAAGAGGCACCGTTAGCCGATCGGCGGGGTGTGCACCGTCATCTTGCCGCGCATTGCAGTCGGCGTGTCGTCCTCGGAGACCTCGCCGGTCGCATTGGCCTGGTAAGCGCGGGCATAGGCGATGACATCCGCCGCGTTCTCCGGCGTCAAATGGCTGAAGCGCACGTGGTGCTTGCCGGCCGAGCGGAAGCCCACGTTGCACGGGCTCTTGCAGCCGTTCAGGCAATAGACGGCGCGCAGGTTGAGCGTCTCCGGCAGGGGTTCTGCCTCGATCAGCTCGCGCACCGCCTCCAGCAGGAAGGTACCCTGGCGCTTGCCGTCGCGCTCCCGCGCAGATTCAGACCAGACGCAGGAGCGGCAGACATAAAAAGTCGCCGGCGCGGCGCCGGACGACGCCGTGGTCCGCCCGGCGCGAGAAGATCGCCCAGCGGCAGACGGCCGAGCCTTGCCCGAACTCTTGCGGGAACGCGACTGTGCGCTTCCCCGCTCGCCCTGCTTTCGTGTCGCCATGGCCACGCCTAACTGAAGCTGTAATAGAGGTTTAGAATCAAGCCGTTGACTTGAGCCGGCTTCTCGATCGGGGTCCAGTGGCCGCAACCGGGCAGAACGGCAACGCGGGAACCCTTGATCTTGCTGCTCAGGGCCTTCACCGCCGGTGGCGGAGAGACCCCGTCCTCGTCGCCGGTGATCAGCAGGGTGGGGCAGCGGATGCTGGCGAGGTCCGCGCTCGTGGCTGCGGCGAGCGCCTCGCAGGTGCGCGCGTAGCCCTCCGCATCCTGGCCCATGAGAATCTCGCGGACGAAGGCGGCCGACGCCGGATAGTGCGCTCTGGTGTCGGCCGAGATCGCGACTTCCACCAGGGTATCCGCGATCGGCGTCATGCCACTCTTGCGCGCCACGGCCGCGCGGTCGCGGATCGCCTGGCGGGCCGGCTCAGGCGGCTCGGCCAGCGGACCGAGGAGCGCGAGGCTCTTCACCCGGTCGGCGTGTTCGGCGGCGATGTGCTGGCAGACGATCGTGCCCATGGAGTGACCGCAGAGATGCGCGGTCGAAATATCCAGCTCATCCATCACCGCGACCACGTCGGCGGCGAAGGAGGCGATGGAGAGGGCACCCGTGGCGGGCGAGCGGCCGGAGCCCTCGAGATCGGGCCGAACCACCCGGAAGAATCGGGCGAGCGGGCCCACCTGCGGATACCAGGTGTTGCTGGTGCCGCCGAGGCCGTGGATCATGATCACCGCGTCGCCGTCGCCATGCTGCTCGACCGCGATGTCCTTGCCGTTGATCTCCATCCCTTCGCTCCGAAAAGGCGCCCGCTCCGTTAGCGAGCCCAGCACATAGCACGCGGTGGCGGCGGCCGGATAGGCGTTTTCCACCACCGGCGCTGCGACGCGGTCAATCCGGGTGCGGCGTCTCGATCTTCTCGTATCGGGCGAGCGGCTCGAAGAATCGCTGACCCTCGCTCTCACCGGGCTTGGGCGGTTCTGGCGCCGCCAGCTCCTGCGCGGCGAAGAGGCGCGCGACCACGGCCTTGCGCGCATCGCCCGCACCCCAATCGGTGGCCGCCTCTTCGACCAGGAGGGCAGCGGCCAGGCCCTTGGCCATGCGGTCCATCAGCCGGCGCGCCTGGCGCTGCGCTTCGGCTTGATCGTCGCGAATCAGGGCCGTCACCGCGGCGACCTCCCGTCGGGCCTGGAAGATCAGCGCGCGAGCCCGCACGAAGGCCGAGTGGTTGGCGACCAAGGGCATGTTGAGAATGGCGTCGAGCCTGGCGTGAAAGGCGGCGAGCCCTGGCGATTCCGCGCCCGCGAGGCGCAGAACCTCCAGCGCCTGGATGTTGGGCGGCCCTTCCCACACGGTGAGCACCTGGGCATCGCGGTAGAGCCTGGCCGTCGGGTATTCCTCGGTGTAGCCGTTGCCACCCAGAATCTCGATCGCGCGGCTGGTCGCGGTGATCGCCCATTCCGCCGTGAGATACTTGGCGAGCGCCGTGACGAGCCGCATCCAGGGCTGCTCGGCCGGTGTCTCCTGCGCTTCGTCGAACGCGCGCGCCGCAGCAAAGGCCAGCGCCACGCTCGCTTCCACACGCACCTGCATCTCGACTAGCTGATTCTGCACCATCGGGTAGGCGGTGAGGCGGTGGCCGAACGCTTCGCGGGTCTCGGCGTGCGCCAGTGCCTCCGCGAAAGCGCGCCTCTGAATGCCGGCCGAGGCCATGGCATTATGGATGCGGCTGTAGCTGAGCGCAGCCATCATCGTCTTGAGCCCGTCCGGCGGCGGCGCCACCTCCAACGCGTGGGCGTCCTCCAGCTCGATCTCTCCGGTAGCGAGGCCGCGGGTGCCGAGTTTGTCCTTGAGCCGCCTGATCCGGTAGCGATTGGACGCGCCGTCGGGCGCTTGCGCCGGCACCAGATAGAGACCGAGCCCGGCGCCACCGTCCGCCGCGCCCTCGGGCCGGGCGAGGGTGAGCGCGAGCCCACCATCGACGTTGCTGGCGAACCACTTGAGCCCGCTGAGCCGGATGCCGTCGTTGGTGCGCCGCGCCGTGGTCTGCGTGGCGCCGACATCGCTGCCGCCCTGCTTCTCCGTGACCCAGGTGCCGCCGGTCAACGCCTTGCCATCCGTGCGCACAAGCCTGGGCAGGTAAGCGTGCCGCACCACCTCCGGCGCAAAACGATCGATCACGTGGGCAACCGCGCCGGTCAGAGTCACGGGGCAGTGAATCGAGATGTCGGACTGCGCGAGCAGGTATCCCATCGCGAAGGTCAGCGAGTAGGGGCGCCGTGCCGTGCCATAGTTGAGCCCGACGATGCCCCGCTCGTAGACCTCGCGGTGGGCCGCGGCGTAAAGCGGGTTGTGGCGGACCACCGAGCGGGGGCGACCATCCTTGTCCAGGGTTTCGAGAACCGGCGGTGCGAAGCGGTTGGTGTAGTCGGCCTGTTCGTCGACGGCGGTCGCCACCCAGCCGCCGAAGCTGCTCAACCGCTCGGCGTCGTCTTCGGCGAGCCAGGGCGCGCTGCGGCGCAGGAGGCCCTGAAGATTCCGGTCCGCTCGGTAAGCGTTGCCGCCGAGAGCGCCGTTCCCGTCCGCCATGGGTGCGCGACCTTTTGAACCGCAGGCGGCGCCTGCGGGGGTATAGTCTTTCATGTTACTCCTATTTTGAATCGCACAGGATGTCTGTTGTGACGCCTGTGCGAAGTCCGGGGCGAGGCATGGCAAGACTGGCGGGCAAGGTGGCGATCGTGACCGGGGCGACCAGCGGGCTCGGCGCCGCGTCGGCGGTGCGCATGGCCGAGGAAGGCGCGGCGGTGCTGGTGACCGGGCGGGATGAGGGCCGCGGCCAGGCAGTCGCCGAGTCCGTCACCGCGGCAGGCGGAACTGCCCGGTTCCAGCCCCTCGACGTGACCGACGAGGGCGCCTGGCAGGCGACCGTGGAGAGCGTGGTGGCGGAGCATGGCCGGCTCGACATTCTCTTCAACAACGCCGGCATCACCCGCGCCGAGCCCATCGCCGATGTCTCGCTGGAGACCTGGCGGCGCATCATGGCGGTCAACGCCGACGGGGTCTTTCTCGGCACCCGGAGCGCGATCCCCGCCATGCGAGATTCCGGGGGCGGTTCCATCATCAACATGTCGTCGGTGCTCGGCATCGTCGGCACGGCACACCTCGCCGCCTACACGGCGTCCAAGGGCGCGGTCCGCTACTTCACCAAGTGCGTGGCGCTGGAATGCGCGCGCGACGGCAGCGGCGTCCGCGTCAACTCAATTCACCCCGCCTTCATCCACACGCCGATGATGGACGAGACCGCGACCCGCATGTTCGGCGACGCCGCTGCGGGGCCCGAGGAGTTCGGCAAGCTGCACCCGATCGGCCATGTCGGCGAGCCCAACGACATCGCCAACGGCGTGGTCTATCTCGCCTCGGACGAGTCCAAGTTCGTCACCGGCACCGAGCTGGTGATCGACGGCGGCTACACGGCGGAATAGGCGCGCCGCCCGCTGGGGAGATCGAACATGGCAGACGACTTCAAGGTGTACTGGCAGCCGGGGTGCTCCAGCTGTCTCCGGGCCAAGGAGTTCCTCGCGACCCGTGGGATCGCCTACGAATCGATCAACGTCCGCGCCAGGCCGGAGGCCATGGAGGAGCTCGCGAACCTCGGCGCTCAGTCGGTGCCGGTGGTGGTCCAGGGGCGCCGCTTCGTCTTTGCCCAGGACCTGGGCGACCTCGCCCGCTTCATCGGCGTGGAGTTCGACCGACACGCGCTGCCGCCGGCGGAGCTGGTGCTGAGGATCGACCTGATTCTTGCCGCGACCCAGCGCTATCTCGCCCAGTTCCCGGCCGCCGACCTGGAGGAGGGACTGCCCGGCCGGGAGCGCAACATCCTCGACCTCGGCTACCACATCTTCGTGATCCCGTCGGCCTTTCTCGATGCCGCCCACGGTGCGCCGCTCACCTTCGACTATTTCGAGCGCACGCCCGGCCCCGAGATGCGGAGCGCGGCCCAGGTTTCGGCCTACGGCGAGACCGTGCGCGACGCGCTTCAAGCCTGGTGGCGGTCGGCCGACGCCCAACGCCTCGGCACCCTCGACACCTACTACGGCATCCACCCGACGGAGAGCGTGCTGGAGCGGACGGCGTGGCACGCGGCCCAGCACGCCCGCCAGCTCATGGTACTCTTGGAGCAGCGCGGCATCGCGCCGGACGGCCCCATCGGCGAGGCCGAATTCGACGGCCTGCCGCTGCCGGAAGGCGTCTACGACGACGAGGTGAAGCTCGGAGCCGACGCGGGCGGCTGATCCAGGCGCGAGCGCCGCTCCCGTCGGCTACCAGCCGCCGGTTTCGAGCCAGCGGTCGATCATATCCAGCCGGTCGTGGCCCCAGAACATCTCGTCGCCGACGAAGACGGTGGGCGAGCCGAAGACGCCACGATCGAGCGCGGTGTCGTTCTCGGCGCGCAAGCGGTCCTTGATTGCCTGATCCTGCACCGCCGCCACCAGCGCATCGCCGTCGACGCCCAGCGCCTTCCCCGCCGCGACCACCGTCTCCGGCTGGCTCAGGTCGCGGTTCTCGACGAAGTAGCCGCGATAGAGCGCCTGGGCGAAGTCGCGTGCCGTGGCGGCGTCGCCGTCCGCCAGCCAGTAGTAGGCGCGGCAGGCGGCGATGCTGTTGACCGGGAAGTTGTCGGGGACATTGAAGGCAATGCCGTGCAGGCGCGCGGAGCGCAGCATGTCGTGCTGAGAGTAGGGCCCCTTCATGGGCTGATTGACTAGGGGGCTCCCGCCGATCTTCTGGAACACGGCGCCGAGCAGCATCGGCCTCCAGGTGACGGAGCGCCCGTGCTTCGCCGCGATCCCGTCGATCCGCTCGGACGCGAGGTAGCCGTAGGGTGAGGAGAAGTCGAAATAGAAATCGAGACTGTCGCTCATCGCCTTACTCCCGCGCGAGCGCCCGGCTGATCACCAGCCGCTGCACGTCGCTCGTGCCCTCGTAGATGGTGCAGACCCGCTGGTCGCGATAGATGCGCTCCACCGGGAAGTCGCTCAGGTAGCCGTAGCCGCCCAGCGTCTGGATCGCCTTTGAGCAGACCCGCTCGGCGGTCTCCGAGGCGAAGAGCTTGGCCATCGAGGCTTCCTTCAGGCAGGGCTCGCCGGCATCCCGCAGCCGCGCGGCCTGCAGCGTGAGCAGCCGCGACGCCTCGATCTCCGTCGCCATGTCGGCGAGGCGAAAGCCCACCGCCTGATGCTCGATCAGCGGCTTGCCGAAGCTCGTGCGTTCCTTGGCGTAGGTCAGCGCGGCCTCGTAGGCCGCGCGCATGGCGCCGGTCGCCTGGGCCGCGACGCCGATGCGGCCGCCCTCGAGATTGCCGAGCGCGATGGCATAGCCCTGCCCCGGCTCACCTAGCATGAGGTCGGGGGTCAGCCGCACGTCCTCGAAGACGATCTGGCAGGTATCATGGGCGCGCTGGCCCATCTTGGTCTCGTGGCTCGCGACCGTGTAGCCCTCCGACTCCGTCGGCACGAGGAAGCAACTGATGCCCTTCTTGCCGGCGTCGGGGTCGGTGACGGCGAAGACCATCGCGACATCCGCCCTGGAGCCGCTTGTGACGAACTGCTTGGTGCCGCTCAGCCGGTAGCCGTTGCCGTCCGGCACAGCGCGGGTACGCAGGTTGGATGCGTCCGAGCCAGCCTGCGGCTCGGTCAGGCAGAAGCAGCCCAGCATGTCGCCCCGCGCGAGCGGCCGCAGGAAGCGCTCCTTCTGCGCCGTGGAGCCGCCCTTGAGAATGCCCGCGCAGACCAGCGAGTTGTTGACGCTCATCGCCGTCGACGTGCCGACGTCGCCGGCTGCGATCTCCTCCATGGCGAGCGCGTAGGCCACGTGGTCGGCACCGGCGCCGTCCCACTCCGGCGGCACCAGCATGCCCATGAGCCCGAGCCGGCCCATGCGGGGGAGGATGTCGTCAGGGTAGCCGCCGTTCAGGTCCCACCGGCCGGCATGGGGAGCGAGCTCGCCTTCGGCGAAGTCGCGCGCCATATCGCGGATCATCCGCTGTTCGTCGGTAAGGAAGATGCCGTTCGCTGCCATGGCCTTGGCCCTCAGAGCCGCTCGAAGGCGGCGTCCACCGGCGTGCACGCGACGCCGTTGATCGGGAGGATGTCCTGCGGGCAGCAGGAGAACGCGAGCACGAGGTCCATCTCCGCCTGCAGCACCACGTAGTCGCCGGGGCTCGCCACGCCGGGCTCGAAGGAGACCGAGCCGCCTTCGCCCACCGGGATGTTCATCCACATGTTCCAGGGGGAGGGCGTCTTCGGCGCCTGGAGGTCCAAATCTGCGAGTGCGGCGTGGAGGTTGTCCTCGCAGTTGTCGTGATCGTCGCCCGCGCCCAGCAGCATGTAGCGCCAGCGGTCGCAGGCGGCGATCAGCGTGTCGTGGATGCCGGGCGAGGTGTCCTCCACCAGGGTGAGGATGGGCCGGCGCTTGTTGGTGACCATGGTATCGCCCGGCCGGGGGAAGACCCCGCCGATGGCGACGCGGGAGTGCTCCATCGACATGCACTCGGCCATGTCGTCCGCGTTGAAGGCCCAGGTATCCACCACCTGGGTGCCGTGGGTGTTGATGAGGCGGAGCTTCTCGCCCGCGCCGAGCCTGACCGCCCGGCCGCGCCGGGCCGGTATGGTCTCGCGCTCGCCGGTCATGACGGCGGCCCTAGTGCAGCCGCTCGACAGCCAGTGCCGTGGCCTCGCCGCCGCCGATGCAGAGCGCCGCCGCACCCTTGTCGAGGCCGTACTTCTCCAGCGCCGCCAGCAGGGTGATGACGATGCGCGCGCCGGAGGCGCCCACCGGATGGCCGAGCGCACAGGCCCCGCCGTGCACGTTTACCTTGTCGTGGTCGAGGTCAAGATCGCGCATCGCCGCCATGGTGACGACCGCGAAGGCCTCGTTGACCTCGTAGAGGTCCACGTCGTCGGCATCCCAGCCCACCTTCTCGAAGAGCTTGCGGAGCGCCGGCCCCGGCGCGGTGGTGAACCAGGCGGGCGCCTGCGCGTGCGTCGCGTGGCCGTGGATGATCGCGACCGGTGCAAGCCCGCGCTTCTCGGCCTCCGAGCGCCGCATCAGCACCAACGCCGCGCCGCCGTCCGAGATCGAGCTGGAGTTCGCGGCGGTTACCGAGCCGTCCTTGGCGAAGGCTGGGCGCAGCGTCGGGATCTTGTCGAGATCGGCGGTGAGCGGCTGCTCGTCCCGGGTGACGACGGTCTCGCCCTTGCGGTGCTTGACCGTGAATGGCGTCACTTCGCCGTCGAAGGAGCCGTCCTCGATCGCCGTCTTTGCGCGGGTGAGAGAGGTGATGGCGAACTCGTCCTGCTCTTGGCGGGTGAACTGATAGGTGCGCGCCGTCTCCTCGGCGAAGTGGCCCATCAGCTTGCCCTTGTCGTAGGCGTCCTCGAGCCCGTCGAGGAACATGTGGTCCTGCACCTTGCCGTGGCCCATGCGGTAGCCGCCGCGCGCGCGGTCCAGCAGGTAGGGCGCGTTGGTCATGCTCTCCATGCCGCCGGCGACGACGATGTCGCCGGAGCCGGCTGCGATCAGGTCGTGGGCGAACATGGTCGCCTTCATGCCCGAGCCGCACATCTTGTTGATGGTGGTGCAGCCGACGGCCTCTGGGATTCCGGCGCCGATTGAGGCCTGGCGCGCCGGCGCCTGCCCCTGGCCGGCCGAGAGGATGTTGCCCATGATGACTTCGTCGACCTCTTCCGCTGCGACGCCGGCGCGTGTCAGCGCCGCTTCGATCGCAGCAGAACCCAATTCGGGCGCCCGCGCGTCCTTCAATGCCCCCTGAAACCCGCCCATAGGCGTGCGCGCCATCCCGACGATGACGATCGGATCATCCATCATGTTCAGTCTTCTCCCGGCTTTGGCGCGTCAATGCTGCGCCGCAGCACACTACATAGTGCCTGCCCTGGCGAATATCCAGCCTGCGGGGTCTGGGATGCTTGAGCCCTCAGTCGTCTCGGTTTAGGAGCCGCTGGACGATGCGGCGGGCGGCGGCGCCAGGGGTGAGCGTCTGCGCCGTCACCTCGGCCTCCAGCGCCGCGACGGCGGGCGCCAGCCGCTCGTCGGCGTGGAGCGCCACCACGAGGGAATCCTCCACCTCGCGCCAGAGCCACGCACCCGCCTGCGCGGCCCGCTTGGCCTCCAGCGCGCCGGCCTCTGCCATGGTTGCCCGATACCGCTCCACCGCGTCCGCGATCTCGTCGAGGCCCGTACCCTCGACCGATGAGCAGGCGATGACGCAAGGCGTCCACGGCCCTTCGCCCGAATGGAGCATGAGCGCCGCCTCGAAGTCCGCCTTGGCGTGGGCGGCGGGCCCTTCGAGGGCGCCGTCGGCCTTGGTGACGATGACGATGTCCGCGCGCTCCATGACGCCGCGCTTGATGCCCTGCAGCTCGTCGCCGGCGCCGGGCTGCACCAGCAGCATGTAGAGGTCCGTCATGTCCGCGACGGCGGCCTCGGACTGGCCGACGCCGACGGTCTCCACCATCACCAGGTCGAAGCCCGCCGCCTCGCAGGCGAGCATGACATCGCGCGTGCGCCGGGCGACGCCGCCGAGGGTGCCGCCCGTCGGCGAGGCGCGGACGAAGCTTTGGTCGCTCCGCGCGAGCTCCGGCATCCGCGTCTTGTCGCCCAGGATCGAGCCGCCGGAGCGCTCGCTGGAGGGGTCGATCGCGAGCACCGCGAGCCTGCGGCCGGCCGCGATCTGGCGCATGCCGAAGGCCTCGATGAAGGTCGACTTGCCCACGCCAGGCGCGCCCGAGATACCGAGGCGGACGGCCCTGCCCGCGTGGGGCAGCAGCGCCTGCAGCAGGTCCTCCGCTGCCGCGCGGTCTTCTTCCCGCGTCGATTCAATGAGCGTGATCGCCGTCGCCAGCGCTCGCCGGTCGCCAGCGAGGATGTCCGCCACCGGCGGCGCCTGGCCGGGGCCGTGCGGGCGCGCGGTCATGGCTCCGGGGTCTCCTCGGGCACGGCCGTCGTCTCCCCGGCGCGTCCTTCCTCGTCGGCGAGCCGTTGCTCAAGCTCCTCCCTGAGCTCCGCAGTCTCCTGCTGGCGCCACCACATCTCGGCGTAATGGCCGTCCCGCACCAGAAGCTCGGCGTGGCGCCCGCGCTCGACGATGCGCCCGCCGTCCAGCACAAGAATCTGGTCGGCGTCGATGACCGTGGAAAGGCGGTGTGCGATCATGAGCGTCGAGCGGTCGCGGCTGACCTCCCGCAGACTTGCCTGAATCTCCTTCTCGGTCTGCGAATCGAGGGCTGAGGTGGCCTCGTCGAACAGCAGGATACGGGGATTCTTGAGGATCGTACGCGCAATCGCCACCCGCTGCTTCTCGCCGCCTGAGAGCTTGAGGCCGCGCTCGCCGACCATGCTCTCGTAGCCATCGGGGAGCGCCGCGATGAAGTCGTGGATATGGGCGAGCCGCGCCGCCTCCTCCACCTCGTCCGCGCTTGCGTCGGGCCGGCCGTAGGCGATGTTGTAGTAGATCGTGTCGTTGAAGAGCACCGTGTCCTGCGGAACGATGCCGATGGCGGCGCGCAGGCTCTCCTGGCTCACGTCACGCACGTCCTGGCCGTCGATCCGGACGCTGCCGCCCTCGATATCGTAGAAACGGAACAGGATGCGCGAGATGGTCGACTTGCCGGCTCCGCTCGCGCCGACGATGGCCGTGGTGGTCCCCGGCGGCACGCGGAAGGTGATCCCGTCCAGGATGCCGCGCCGCTCCTCGTAGCGGAAGCGCACGTCCTCGAACTCGATGGTGCCCGCCGTGACGTGGAGCGGCGGCGCGTCCGGTGCGTCTTCGATCTCGCGCTCCACCGAGAGGATGCTGAACATCGCCTCCATGTCGGTGAGCGACTGCTTGATCTCGCGATAGACGAAGCCGAGGAAATTGAGCGGGATATAGAGCTGGAGCAGGTAGGTGTTGACCAGCACGAAGTCGCCGATGGTCATGGTGCCGGCGGCGACCTCGTAGCCGGCCATGATCGTGATGCCGGTGAGCCCGGTCGCGACGATGATCCCCTGGCCGATGTTGAGCAGCGAGAGGCTGGTCTTGCTCTGCACCGCCGCCCGCTCGTACTGCCGGCGGGAGACGTCGAAGCGCTGCGCTTCGTGCATCTCGTTGCCGAAATACTTGACCGTCTCGTAGTTGAGCAGGCTGTCGATCGCCTTGGTGTTGGCCTCGCTGTCCTTCTCGTTCATGCGCCGGCGGTACTTGAGCCGCCACTCGGTGACCATGAGGGTGAAGGCGATAAAGGAACCGATGGTGACGAAGGTTATCGCCGCGTAGGTGATGCCGTAGAGGACCCAGAGGATGCCGCAGACCATGGTGACCTCCACCAGGGTCGGCAGGATGTTGAACAGCATGAAGGTGAGCAGGAACTCGATCCCCTTGACGCCGCGCTCGATGGCGCGGCTCAGGCCCCCGGTGCGCCGCTCGATATGGAAGCGGAGCGAGAGCTCGTGGAGATGGTTGAAGACCTGAAGTGCCACGGTGCGGATCGCCCGCTCCGCCACCTTGGCGAAGACCGCATCCCGGAGCTCGCCGAAGGCGACCGTGAGCACCCGGAGCGCGCCGTAGGCGAGCAGGATCGCCACCGGCACGACGATGACCGCCGCCGTCTCGCCCGAGAGGATGTCGACCGCATCCTTGTAGAGGATCGGCACATAGACGTTTGCCACCTTGGCGCCGATGAGGAGCAGGATCGCCAGCAGCACGCGGCCCCGCATCTCCAGCGAGCCGCGCGGCCAGAGATAGGGCAGCAGCGTGCGAATGGTGTGCAGGTGCGAGCGTTCCCCCGCTTCCCGCACGCGGGCCTCGCGATCGAGAGCAACCATGGGGTCTTGAATCCGATGCGTCGCCCCGCCATCGGCGGGGCTCAGAGCGCGTTACGTGCGCGTCTCACATAAGCACGAAGCCGGGGCGGATCAAATGCCGGTGCCGGTCAGGCTGCCTCCGGGCGGCGGATCAGCGCCATGATGTCCTGCGCGGCGGCCGGGATGTTGGTGCCGGGGCCGTAGACGGCGGCGACGCCTGTCTCGTGCAGGAAGTCGTGGTCCTGCGGCGGAATCACCCCGCCGCAGACCACCACCACGTGACCCGCGCCGGCCTCCCGCAGCGCGTCGATCAGCTCCGGCACCAGAGTCTTGTGACCGGCGGCCTGGCTGGAGACGCCGATCACATGCACGTCGTTCTCCAGCGCATCTTGCGCGGCTTCCTCGGGCGTCTGAAATAGCGGGCCGATATCCACGTCGAAGCCGATGTCGGCGAAGGCGGTCGCGATCACTTTGGCGCCGCGGTCGTGTCCGTCCTGACCGAGCTTCACCACCAGGATGCGCGGCCGGCGCCCCTCGGCCTCGGCGAACAGCGCGGTCTCGCGCCGGATGGTCTGGAAGGCGTCGTCCTGCGCGTAGGCCGCGCCATAGACGCCGGAAACCGTGCGCACGGTCGCCCGGTGGCGGGTGAACGCCGCCTCCATCGCATCCGAAACCTCGCCCACCGTGGCCCGCGCCCGGATCGCGTCGATGGAGAGCGCCAGCAGGTTGCCGTCCCCGCGCGCGCCTTCGATAAGCCGCTCAAGCGTCGCCTCGCAGGCCGTCTCGTCCCGCCCGGCGCGGACCGCGGCGATGCGCGCGATCTGCGCCTCGCGCACGGCGTAGTTATCCACGTCGAGCAGTGCCGGCATGTCGTCCGAGTCCGACTGGTAGCGATTGACGCCGACCACCACGTCCTCGCCCCGGTCGAGCCGCGCCTGCCGGCGGGCGGCGGCCTCCTCAATGCGGAGTTTGGGCATCCCCGCGGCGACCGCCTTGGTCATGCCGCCCAGTTCCTCCACCTCGTCGATCAGCGCCTGCGCCTCGCGAGCGAGCGAGGCGGTGAGCGCCTCCACGTAGTAGGAGCCCCCCAGCGGGTCCACGACGCGGGGCACGCCGGTCTCGTGCTGCAGGATGAGCTGGGTGTTGCGCGCAATCCGGGCCGAAAAGTCCGTCGGCAGCGCCACCGCCTCGTCGAGCGCATTGGTGTGGAGCGACTGCGTGCCGCCGAGCACCGCCGCCAGCGCCTCGTAGGCGGTCCTGACCACGTTGTTGTAGGGGTCCTGCTCGGCGAGCGAGACGCCGGAGGTCTGGCAGTGTGTCCGGAGCATGAGCGAGCGTGGGTCCTCGGCCCCGAAGCCTTGCATGAACCTGGCCCAGAGCAACCGGGCCGCACGCAGCTTTGCGACCTCCATGAAGAAGTTCATGCCGATGCAGAAGAAGAACGAGAGCCGGGGCGCGAAATCGTCGATGGCGAGGCCGCGCGAGTGCGCCGCGCGCACGTAGTCGAGGCCGTCGGCCAGCGTGAAGCCCAGCTCCTGCACCAGCGTCGCGCCGGCCTCCTGCATGTGATAGCCGGAGATCGAGATCGAGTTGAAGCGCGGCATGTTCTGGGCCGTGTACGCGATGATGTCGGCCACGATCCGCATGCTGGGCTCGGGCGGGTAGATGTAGGTGTTGCGGACCATGAACTCCTTGAGAATGTCGTTCTGGATTGTGCCGGCGAGCTTCTCGGCGCCCACCCCCTGTTCCTCCGCCGCCACGATGTAGGCGGCCAACACCGGCAGCACCGCCCCGTTCATGGTCATCGACACGCTGACCTCGCCCAGGGGAATGCCGTCGAAGAGACGCTTCATGTCTTCGACCGTGTCGATGGCGACGCCCGCCTTACCCACGTCACCGCGAACCCTGGGGTGGTCGCTGTCGTAGCCCCGGTGGGTCGCGAGGTCGAAGGCGACAGAAAGCCCCTTCTGCCCGGCGGCGAGATTGCGCTTGTAGAAGGCGTTTGACTCCTCGGCAGTGGCGAAGCCCGCGTACTGGCGAATGGTCCACGGCCGGTTGGCGAACATGGTGGCGCGCACGCCCCGCGTATAGGGCGCGAAGCCCGGCAGACCCGGCTGGTCCTCCAGCGCTTCCAGGTCGGCGGCGGTGTAGAGCGGCTTGACGGTGATGCCCTCGGGCGTCACCCACGCGAGCTCTGCCGGGTCTCTGCCCTTGAGTTCGCGGGCGGCCAGGGCCTCCCAGTCGGCGACGGTCTTTTCGGTGGAGTCGGTCATGCGGCTGGGCTCCCACTCTCCCAGGTGCCCGTCCTCGGTCACTCGTGCTTCGGGCAAGGGTAGACGGCGGGGGCCGTCAGCCGCAAGACGCACGGCCGCCGCGGCCGCCATTTTGCCCCTGTGAACCGCCGCGTCTTTTCGGGTAAAAGAAGGCGCCAACTAGGTGCCGCGGCAACAGGAGGAACCCCCCGCACATGAGCAGTCTACGATTCGAGGCGCCCGAGACGGTCGAGGATGCCGTCCGGCTCCTCGCCGATGCCGACGGAGAGGCCATGCCGCTCGCTGGCGGCACCGACCTCCTGGTTCAGCTGCGCACCGATTTCGTCCGGCCCGGCCTCATCGTCGATTTGAAGCGCATCCCGGCGCTCATGGACGTGACGGTGAACGGCGATGACATCCGCGTCGGCGCTGCTGTCTCCGGCGCGACTCTCGGCAAGAACGAGGCCGTGAAGGCCGCGTGGCCAGGCGTGGTGGAGGCGCTGGAGCTGATCGGCTCGACCCAGATCCAGGGGCGCGCTTCGCTCGGCGGCAACCTCTGCAACGGCTCGCCGGCCGCCGACAGCGTCCCGGCGCTGATCGCCGCCGGTGCCGTCTGCGAGATCGCGGGCCCGAACGGTGGCCGCTCGGTGCCGGTGGAGGACGTGATCACGGGGCCCGGCCAGCTTTCCCTCGGCCCCGGCGAGATCGTGGTTTCCCTCATCATGCCCAAGCCGCCGCCCCGCTCGGGCGACGCCTACCTGCGCTTCATTCCGCGCACCGAGATGGACATCGCCGTGGTCGGCGCCGGCGTCGCGCTCACGCTCGACGAGGCGGGCGTCTGCACCCACGCGCGGCTCGGCTTGGGCGCGGTCGCGCCCACACCGCTGCTGGTGGAGGACGGCGCCAAGGCGCTGATCGGCACGACGGTGGACGACGACGCGCTCGCCAACCTTGCGGCCGCCGCGAGCGCCGCCTGCAATCCCATCGACGACAAGCGCGGGACCATCGAATACCGGGTCAAGGTGGCGGGAGTTCTGGCCAGGCGGGCCGCGCTCATCGCCCTGGAGCGAGCGAGGAGCAACGGCTGATGGCGAAGTATCATGTGACCACCAGCGTCAACGGCGAGCCGACGGAGTTCCTCTGCTCGGGCGAGCAGACCCTGCTCGACGTGCTCCGCGACGAGCTGGAGCTCACCGGCACCAAGGAAGGCTGCGCCACCGGCGACTGCGGCGCCTGCAGCGTGACCGTGGACGGCACCCTCGTTTGCGCCTGCCTCATGCTCGGCACCGAGGCCGAGGGCCGCGAGATCGGCACCATCGAGGGCATGGCCGACGGCGACACGCTGCATCCGTTGCAGCGCCAGTTCCTGGAGGATGCGGCGCTGCAGTGCGGCATCTGCACACCGGGCTTCTTGGTGGCCGCCAAGGCGCTGCTCGAGGAGAACCCGGACCCGACCGAGACGGAAGCCCGCTACTGGCTGGCGGGCAATCTCTGCCGCTGCACCGGCTACGACAAGATCATCCGCGCCGTGATGACGACGGCGGCGGAGCTAAGGGGAGAATAGCTCATGGCAACCGCCAAGCAGGAGATCGGTAACGGCAACGGCTCGCTCAAGTACGTCGGCACGCGGCCGTGGCGCCCCGACGGCGTCGACAAGGTGACCGGCCGAGCCAAGTTCGGCGCGGACCTCTCGCTGCCGGGCATGCTGGTGGGCCGGGTTTTGCGCAGCCCCCATGCGCACGCGCGCATCCGCTCTATCGATGCGTCCAAGGCCCGCGCGCTGCCGGGTGTGAAGGCGGTCGTCACCCGCGACGAGATGCCCGAGGTGCCCTCCCAGTGGGTGCCGGCGGGCGAGGTGCAGGTCAATTACCGCGACATGTCGCAGAACGTGATGGCGCGGGAGAAGGCACTCTATGACGGCCATGCCGTTGCGGCCGTGGCGGCGACCACGGCGGCCATCGCCAAGCAGGCGCTGGACCTGATCGAGGTGGACTACGAGGCGCTGCCGCACGTGATCGACGTACGCGAGGCGATGCAGCCGGACGCGCCCATCCTGCATGACGACATGTTCACCCAGGGCGTTGAGCCCACGCCGGAGACGCCCTCCAACGTCTTCAAGAAGGTGCACTTTCAGACCGGCGACCTGGACAAGGGATTCGCCGAGGCCGACGTGATCGTCGAGCGCACCTTCACCACCAAGCCGGTGCATCAGGGCTATATCGAGCCCCACGCGGTGGTCGCCAGCGCCGGCGAGGACGGGCAGTGCGAGGTCTGGTGCTGCACCCAGGGGCAGTTCACCGTGCGCGCCTACTGCGCCAACCTGCTCGGCATCGACATCGGCAACATCCGCGTGACCCCGTCGGAGATCGGCGGCGGCTTTGGCGGCAAGACCGTGGTCTATCTGGAGCCGGTCGCGCTTCGGCTGTCCCAGCTTGCCGGCCGGCCGGTCAAGATCGTGATGTCCCGCGAGGAGGTCTTCCGCGCCAGCGGCCCCACTTCGGGCGGCGCCATGACGATCAAGATGGGCGCCACCAAGGACGGCAAGATCACCGCTGCCAAGGCGTGGCTCGCCTATCAGGCGGGCGCCTTCCCCGGCTCGCCGATCCAGCCTGGCTGCATGTGCGTCTTCGCGCCCTACGACATCGAGAACGCCGAGGTCGAGGGCTACGACGTGGTGGTGAACCGGCCCAAGGTCGCCGCCTACCGCGCGCCGGGGGCGCCGATTTCCGAGTTTGCTGCCGAAGGGGTGGTCGACGAGATCGCGAAGAAGCTTGGCATCGACCCGGCGGAGTTCCGCCTGATGAACGCGGCGAAGGAGGGCACCCGCGCGCTTTACGGGCCCAAGTTCGGCCCGGTCGGTTGCATCGAGACCCTGGAGGCCGCGCGCAACAGCAAGCACTACAGCATCCCGCTCGGCCCCAACCAGGGTCGCGGCATTGCCACCGGCTTCTGGTTCAACATCGGCGGCGAATCCTGCGCCACCATCAACGTCAACGAGGACGGCACGGCGACGGTGATCGAGGGCAACCCCGACATCGGCGGCTCGCGTGCCTCGATCCAACTGCAGGCGGCGGAAGCCCTCGGCATCCCGCCGGAGAGGGTGCGCCCACTGGTCGCCGATACCGACACCATCGGCTACACCTTCCTCACCGGCGGCAGCCGGGTCACCTTCGCCACCGGCATGGCAGCGATCGATGCGGCGGGCAAGGTGGTCGAGCAGCTGCGCGAGCGTGCCGCCAAGATCTGGGACATCCCGGTCGAGGCGGTCGAGTGGGAGGACGGCTACGCCAAGCCCTCGGGCAGCAATGCCGGGGACTTCGAGCCGCTCAGCCTCGCCGAGATCGCAGCTCAGGCCGGCAAGACCGGCGGCCCGATCGCGGCGACCGCCTCCATCAACGCGCAAGGCGCGGGCCCCGGCTTCGGCACCCACGTGTGCGACGTGGAGGTCGACCGCGAGACCGGGCGCGTCACCGTGCTGCGCTACACCGCCGTGCAGGACGCCGGCAAGGCGGTCCATCCGAGCTACGTCGAGGGGCAGATCCAGGGCGGCGCCGCCCAGGGCATCGGCTGGGCGCTCAACGAGGAATACATCTACGACAAGGACGGCCGGCTCGAGAATCCGGGCTTCCTCGACTACCGCATGCCAGTGGCCTCGGACCTGCCGATGATCGACGCGGTCATCGTCGAGGTGCCGAACCCGAACCACCCCTACGGCGTGCGGGGCGTCGGCGAGACTCCGATCGTGCCGCCGATGGCGGCGGTCGCCAACGCGATCGAGAACGCGACCGGCATACGCATGACCGACCTGCCGATGTCGCCGCCGCGCCTGCTGGAGGCGCTCGATAACGGCGGGGCCAACGGCGGCGCCTGACCCGTTGGCGCGGGTCGTTCTGCCCTCCAGCCTCGCCCGTTACACGGGCGGGGTGACCGAGCTGGAGGTCGAGGCGACCGACATTCGCGGCGTAATCCGCGCGCTCGAGGCCCGCTATGCGGGAATCGGGCGCGAGTTGGAGGAGGGCATGGCCGTCGCGGTGGATGGCCACATCCACCAGGACGACCTGTTCGCGGCAGTCTCGCCCGAGAGCGAGGTCTGCTTCCTGCCCCGGATCGGCGGCGGATAGAGCGCGTCCGTCTTTGACGGACGCGCGACAGGCCGCGACCGCGGCCCGCCGCTCCTGCGGCGCCGAGAGGCGCCTACTCGGCCGCCGTCGTTGAAGCGGTGGCCCTTCGCCCGCTGAGCCCGAGCCAGGCGAGCCCGATCAGCACGGCGGCGAGGAACGGCAGCACCGCGTAGTTCATCGTCTGCCAGCCCACGGCCTCGTG
Source organism: Alphaproteobacteria bacterium (assembly GCA_022826345.1). Next base: position 17,616 of record JAJDVB010000102.1, on the reverse strand, counting down.
CAGCGCGCCGGAGAGCAGCGCCGCCGCCGCCACGCCGGTGAACACGGTGAAGTCGTGGGCGGCTTGGGTCTTCGCCTTCTCCGCCGGGTTGTGAATTTCGGTTATGAGCGTCGTGCCTCCGGTGAAGAGGAAGTTCCAGCCGACGCCCAGCAGGACCAGGGCGACATGGAAGTTGAGCAGTGCGACGCCATGGAGGTTGGACGCAGCGCAGAGGCCGATCAGCAGCGCACCGCAGGCCATGATCGTCTTCGTGCCGAAGCGCTTGATTAGGTGGCCGGTGACGAAGGCGGGCGCGAACATGCCGAGCACGTGCCACTGGATCGTCTGCGCCGAGTCGGAGAAACCGAAGCCGCAGTACTTCATGGCGAGCGGCGTCGCGGTCATCAGCAGCGTCATCATCGCGAAGCCGACGAGGGAGCCGAGCACGGCGATGATGAATGTCGGCTGGCGCATGATCATGAGCAGAGGACGGCCCGAGCCGCTGCGTTCCTCTTCGTCCGGCGGCGGGATGGTGATGAAACGAAGGACCACGAGCGTGGCCACATAAAGCGCGGCCATGGTGGCGAACACGCCTGCGAATGCGATCGGCGCGAAGAGATCCCTGGACCAGTCGGCGAGCAGGGGGCCTATCGAGGCGATCACGCCGCCCGCCAGCACTAGCGAGATTGCCCGGCTCCTGAAGCCCTCGCTCGCCGCGTCCGCCGCAGCGAAGCGGTAGTACTGGGCGAAGCCATTGGCTGCGCCGATCAGCGCGAGGCCGACGCAGAAGAGCACGAAGCTCGCCTCCATGATCGCCCAGAAACCCAGAAGCGCGCCGGCAAGCCCGATGGAGGCGCCCACGGTGAAGCCGTCGCGCCGCCCGATGCGCTTCATGAGGAGCGATGCCGGCACCGTCGCCACCATCGTCATCACGAACTGGATGCCGATGGGGAGCGTCGCCAGCACCTTGGTATCGGTGAGCTGGTGCCCGATCAGGGCGGCCGCAGCCACCACCGCGGACATCGAGGTGAGGAAGAGCGCCTGGCAGGTGGCGAGGAGCGCCACGTCGCGGGCGCCGGAGCGGGTCATGGCCCACGATAACACATCGTGCCGGCGCCCGGCCGACGCCACCGTCCCCAAGGCTGACTGCACCGCGCCGGGAGGCGCTCAAACTGCCGCGTTGGATATATTAGTTGGACATATAACTTTCCAAATCTGACATAATACCGCGTCTGATATGATATTAGACTGATCGCTTAACTACTGTTTGAGGTGGACCATGAGGCGGGGCTCGATTTTCCGGTGCCCGCTCCCTCGTGGCTTTCCAAGACCACCATTAAGGCGATGTTCACCCACCCCTGCGCAATTTAGAGGGCAGGATGGGGCACTTTTCTCCCTGAACTGCTCCGAGTCGACCGACGGCGCCGAGCGCCGGAGGAGAGGACGTGAAGATTAGCGAGGTTGTCACGACGCCGCTCTGGATCCCCTACGAGCAACCCTTTCACTGGTCCCAGGGCGTGACACACGGCGCGGAGGTCATCCTGGTCGAGGTCCACACCGACGAGGGCGTGATCGGCTATGGCGAGTCGATCGCGACGCCATCAGCCGAGGCTGTCCGCGCCCATCTAGCGCTCGCGGCGGACTTTTGCGTCGGGCGCAGTCCTTTCGAGAACGCCCGCTTGATTGGCGAGGCCTACGACGCGCTGTTCGGGCGCGAGGAAGCCTGCAGGGCCCCCAAATTCGCGGGCAAGGCGCTCGCGGGGCTGGAGATTGCGTTGTGGGATGCCATGGGCAAGGCGGTGGACCGCCCCGTTCATGCTCTGCTGGGCGGCGCGGTTCGCGACGAGGTGCGCTACTTCGGCTTCCCGCAGGGAGAAACCGCCGAGGAAATCGCCGGCGAGGCGGCGCGCCTCGCGACCTCTGGCCACGAGGTGATCTTCGTCGAGGTCGGGCGGGGCGATGATGTGGACACCGAGGTCGTGGCCCGGGTCCGCTCCGCCATCGGACCCGACAAACGCTTGCGAGTCGACCCGAGTGGGCGTTGGCACCCCGTCCAGGCCACCCGCATGATGCGCAGGCTTTCCCGGTTCGACATCGAAGTCGTGGAGCAGCCGATCGATGCGGATAGTGTCGAGGCGCTGGCGCGGGTCCGGGCCGCGAGCCCCATCTCGATCGCGGCGGACCAGGGTGTCATCGCGCTGGGCGACGCCTACGACGTCTGTCGCCTGCATGCGGCCGACCTGATCGTCGTGGGCTTGCATGAGACCGGGGGCCTGCTGCGCTTCTCCAAGGTGGCGCACGTCGCGGAGGCGGCCAACGTCGACGTTTGTATCCACGGACTGCACGAGACGGGGATAACCACCGTGGCGGCGATCCATGCGGCGGCGGTGACTCCCAACCTGGACGATGGCAACCAGTACATGAACAATTTCCTGGCCTGGGACATCGTCAGCCGACCCGACCTCACATTGCGGGGCGGCAGGCTGCCCGTCGTCGACGGGCCGGGACTGGGCTTCGAGCTGGATTGGAGCGCCGTGCGCGAAGCGGCCGAGGCCTGGTGGGAGGGCGCTGACGGTACCAGTCGGCACACCCACGCCCATCGTTTCGCTCCCCGTCCAGACGATTCGGTCGATGTGCAGCGCGTCGACGATGATTCGCCGAGTCTTGCACACGATGGCGATTGCGTTCCCCCTGGCGATGACGATGACGGCGCCCGCCTGCCGGACGCCCTCCCGGATTAGACACGCCCGAACAGTCGTCCGAGGGGCCGCGACCGAGCCACCGCAGCGCCCAGCACACGCTCTCCATCTCAGGCACTACCCGCCGCGCGCGACGCTAGGTATGATTCCGGGCTGCCATGAGCGTGCGACCGCTGATCATCGACTGCGATCCGGGCCAGGACGATGCCGTCGCCCTGCTGCTCGCCTTCGCGTCCCCCAAGGAATTCGACTTGCTCGGCATCACCGCCGTTGCGGGCAACGTGCCGCTCGCCCGGACCGAGAGCAATGCGCGCCGGATCAGGGACCTCGCCGGCCGGCCCGAGGTGCCGGTCTATGCCGGCTGCTCCAGGCCCTTGGTGCGCGAGCCGGAGACCGCCGAATACATCCACGGGCCGACGGGGATCGACGGTGCCGACCTGCCGGAGCCGAGCCGCCCTGCCGAGGCGGCTCATGCAGCGGACTTTCTGATCGATGCGCTGACGGCGGCGCAGGAGCCCATCACGCTGGCGACGCTTGGGCCCCTCACCAATGTCGCGCTCGCCATCGTCAAGAGCCCGGCGATCCTCGCCAATGTGCGCGAGATCGTGACCATGGGGGGCGCAATCGGGCTCGGCAACGTTACGCCGGCGGCCGAGTTCAACATCCATGCCGACCCCCACGCGGCGCATGTGGTGTTCGAGGCCGGTGTGCCGCTCACCATGATCGGGCTCGACGTGACCCATCAGGCGATCGCGACGCCGCCCAGGCTGGAGGCGATCCGCGCGCTGGGCACGGCGCCGGCGGCTGCGGTCTGTGGCATGCTCGACCTCTACGGCAAGAAGAACGTCGAGGCCTATCACCACGGTGCGCCCATGCACGATCCCTGCGTGATCGCCTATCTGCTGGCGCCGGATCTCTTCGAGGGCCGCGATATGCGGGTCGACGTGGAGTTGGGCGACGGCCACTGCTTCGGGCGGACCGTGTGCGATCTGCACGGCCGCACCGGTGCGGCTGCCAACGTCCACGTGCTGCAGCGGGTCGACGCCGACGGCTTCTTCGCTATGCTGACCGAGCGCCTGGCACGGCTGCCGGTCGCCCCCATATAGGAGGGGGAGCCTGCGATGACCCGTGACCGAAAGCTGCCGACGAAGGGCCGAAACGACAGCGCTGACGTCGATGCCTTCCTGCGCCGGGTCGCGGCGACCCCCGCACCGGTCAAGCAGGGAGAAACCGGGCGCCTCATGTTCGCCATGGACGCAACGGCGAGCCGGGAGCCGACCTGGGATCGCGCCTGTCAGATCCAGGGAGAGATGTTCGACGCCACCGCCGCGCTCGGCGGGCTCGCGGTGCAGCTCGTCTACTACCGCGGCTTCGGCGAATGCAAGGCGAGCAAGTGGGTGCGGGATTCGCGGGCGCTGGTCCGCGTCATGACCGCTGTCCGCTGCCTCGGCGGTCACACTCAGATCCGCAAGGTGCTGCGCCACGCGCTGGACGAGACTCAGGTCCAGAAGGTCCACGCACTGGTGTTCGTCGGCGATGCCATGGAAGAGAACGTGGACGATCTCTGCGCCATCGCGGGCGAGCTGGGCTTGCGTGGCGTTCCCGCCTTCATGTTCCACGAGGGGCCGGACCCGTCGGCGTCATTGGCCTTTCGCCAGATCGCACGGCTAACCAACGGCGCCTACCTGCGCTTCGACGCATCGAGCGCGCGCCAGCTCAAGGAGCTGCTCGGCGCGGTTGCGGTCTACGCCGCCGGTGGGCGCAAGGCGCTCAAGGACTACAGCCGCCAGCGCGGCGAGGCAGTGCTGCAGATCGCCCATCAGATCAAATGAGCCCGCCCAGCCTCAACCCCCGCTGCCCGGCTCGCTAGGACGCTCCTTCCAATGGTCCAATACGTCCTTCTCGGGATCGGGCTTCTGGTGCTGGTCGTGTTTCTCAGCCGCTGGTTCGCCACGGCCAATCCCTCGAAACTCGCGAAGTGGGTCAAGTGGGGCTTCATCGCGGCCGGCGCGGCGGCCACGATCTTCCTCGCCGTGACCGGAAAGGCCAATCTCGCCTTCCTGCCGCTCGCGATCACCGGGCTGCCCTGGCTCATGAGCCGCTTTGCCGCAGGCCGGGGGAACCCGCATCCCACGGCCGGCCAGAAATCGGATATCGAGACCCCCTATCTCCGCATGACGCTGGACCATGACAGCGGCGAGATGGAGGGCACGGTGCTTCAGGGCCGCTACGCCGGGGCTCCTCTCGATGAGCTTTCGGAGCCTCAGCTTCTCGAGTTGTTCCAAGAATGCAGCTTGCGGGACGACGAGGGCCGGCGGCTGCTGGAAGCCTACATGGACCGGATCCTCGGCGCCGATTGGCGCGAGCGCGCCGAGGCGCGGACGGAGCAGGAGCAGAGCGCCGGTGCCGGCACGGGGCAGGGCTGGGGGCGCAAGAGGGCTGCCGGCGGCGGCCGCACGCCGATGACCCGCGAAGAAGCCTACGAAATCCTCGGCCTCCAACCGGGCGCCGGCACGGAGGAGATCAAGGAGGCGCACCGCACGCTCATGCGCAAGCTCCACCCCGACCACGGCGGCTCCAACTACCTCGCCGCGAAGATCAACCAGGCGAAGGAGTTGCTGCTCGGCGGCTGAGGCGCGCGACGCCGCGAGTGCCGCCGTGCTTGCCGCGCCGCGGCCGCCGTGGCACACCTCCGCCCCCACCTCACCCCGGTCAGCGTGGCGAGGCCCTTGGAATGGTGACAACGGTGAGGAAGGCTGTGCTCCCCGTCGCTGGCATGGGCACACGCTTCCTGCCTGCGAGCAAGGCGGTGCCCAAGGTGTTGCTTCCGGTGGTCGACAAGCCGCTCATCCAGTATGCGGTCGAGGAGGCACGGGCTGCGGGGGTCGAAGAATTCATCTTCGTCACGGGCCGGGGCGAGGCGGCGATCAAGGACCACTTTGAGCGGGACAAAGCGCTCGACGCCTATCTCGCGGCGCGCGGCGATGATGTTGCTCTGGCGGCGATCGAGGGCGCCGTGCTGGCACCTGGCAGCGGCGCCTTCGTGCGCCAGGAGGAGCCTCTGGGCCTGGGTCACGCGGTCCTTTGCGCGCGCGATCTGGTGGGCGACGAGCCGTTTGCGGTGCTGCTGCCGGACGAGCTGCTCCTCGGCGACCCGCCGTGTCTTGCCGAGCTTGTCGAGGTTCACGGCCGGACCGGCGGCAGCGTCGTGGCGCTTGCCGAGGTGCCGCAGCGCGAGACCGGCCGGTACGGGATCGTCGAGGTCGCGGCCGAAGAAGGGCGGGCCGTCACAGTCTCCGGCATGGTGGAGAAGCCCGACCCCACAGAAGCGCCGTCGCAGCTCGCGCTCATCGGCCGTTACATTCTGCAACCGGGCATCTTCGAGCGGCTAGCCACCCAGGCGCCGGGTGCAGGCGGCGAGATTCAGCTGACCGACGCCATGGCGGCGATGGCGCGAGAGGAGCGGTTTCACGGTGTCCGCTTCAACGGCCGTCGCTTCGATTGCGGCAGCCCGATGGGGGCCATTCAGGCGACCATCGCCTGCGCCATGGAACGGCCCGAGCTGAGGCAGGAGCTGTTGTCCTTCCTGCGAGAGGTGACGCCCTCCCCGTAGGGTGGCCCTTCGCGCGGGATCGTTTTCGGGGAGCATCGCCATGCGTGTCGCGATGATCGGGGCCGGTTATGTCGGGCTGGTGTCGGCCACCTGTTTCTCGGAATTCGGCTTCTCCGTCGCCTGCGTCGATGCCGAGCCGGAGAGGATCGCGGCGCTTCGTGCAGGGCGCGTGCCGATCTACGAGCCGGGGCTGGAGGCACTGCTCGCCGCCAATGTCGCCGCAGGGCGGCTCTCCTTCGCCGAGGACATTGCGGATGCCGTATCGGCGGCCGACGTGGTGATGCTGGCGGTCGGCACACCTAGCCGGCGGGGTGACGGCCACGCCGACCTCTCGTTCGTGTTCGAGGCGGCCCGGCAGGTTGCGGACGCTCTCGACGGCTACACCGTCGTCGCGACGAAATCGACCGTGCCCGTCGGCATCGGACGGGAGATCGCGCGCATCATCCAGGAGCGCCGGCCAGATGCTTCGTTCGATGTGGTCTCGAACCCGGAGTTCCTGCGCGAAGGCTCGGCAATCGGCGACTTCATGCGCCCCGATCGCGTCGTCGTCGGGGTCGAGTCCGAGCGAGCGCAGGCGGTCATGCGGGCGCTATACCGACCGCTTTTTCTGATCGAGACGCCGGTGCTCTTCACCACCTTGGAGACGGCGGAGCTCATCAAGTACGCTGCCAACTGCTTCCTCGCGACCAAGATCACCTTCATCAACGAAATCGCCGACCTCTGCGAGCGCCTCGGCGCGGACGTTCAGGACGTGGCCAAGGGGATCGGCCTCGACGGCCGCATCGGTCGGTACTTTCTGCACGCGGGGCCGGGCTTCGGAGGCTCGTGCTTCCCCAAGGACACCGCAGCCTTCGTCCGAATCGCCGAGGAAGCCGGCGCGCCCAGCGCCATCGTCGACGCGGTGCTACGCACGAACACCGCGCGCAAGGCCGCGATGGTGGACAAGATCGTGCAGGCCTGCGGCGGCTCTGTCGCGGGCAAGACCATCGCCGTGCTCGGCGTCACCTTCAAGCCCAACACGGACGACGTGCGCGAGAGCCCGAGCCTCGTGATTCTGCCGGGGCTCAAGGAGCAGGGGGCCGAGGTCCGCGCCTTCGATCCAGCCGGCATGGCGGAAGCGCGCGCCCTGCTCGACGGCGTGGTGTGGTGCAACGACTCCTACGAGGCCATGGCGGGCGCGGACGCGCTGGTCATCCTCACGGAGTGGAACGAGTTCAGGGCGCTCGACCTGGAGCGTGCACGGAGCCAGTTGCGAACCCCACTCGTGGTCGATCTCCGCAACATCTACGAGCCGGCCGAGATGGCGTCCGCCGGCCTCCGCTACGTGAGCATCGGCCGGCCTGCGGTCTCCCCATGAGCGCGAGACATACGCTCGACCCGTCGACCCTCGGCGCCTACGACATCAGGGGCGTCGTCGGCGAGACGCTGAGCGGGGCCGACATGGCGGCCATCGGCCGGGGTTTCGCCACCATCGCGCGGCAACGTGCAACCATCGATCGGCCGCCGAAGATTTGCGTGGGACGCGATGGCCGGCTGAGCTCGCCGGAGCTGGAAGCCCATCTCGTCGAGGGGTTGGCCGCTGCCGGTGCCAACGTGCTTCGCATCGGCGCGGGCCCAACGCCGATGCTCTATTTCGCCGTCCACGACCGCCGGTGCGACGGCGGGACAATGATTACGGGCTCGCACAACCCGCCGGCCTACAACGGCGTCAAGATGGTGCTAGGCGGCGGGCCGTTCTACGGCGCCGATATCGAGGCGCTGGCACGGGTCGTAAGGGACGGTACGTTCGCCAAGGGCGCCGGCAGGGCGACGGAGGATGACGACGTTCGCAACGCCTATGTCGCCCGCCTCCTCACCGAGGCCGTTGAGCAGCCATTCGCCGTTGCGTGGGATGCCGGCAACGGGGCCGCCGGCGCGGTGCTCGGCGCGCTGGTGAGTGACCTTCCGGGCCGCCACATCCTGTTGAACGATGCGGTCGACGGGACCTTCCCGGCCCACCACCCGGACCCCACGGTGCCCGAGAACCTGGCGCAGCTGATCGAGACGGTGCGGGCCGAGCGCTGCGATCTTGGCATCGCCTTCGATGGCGACGGCGACCGCATCGGGGTCGTGGACGGGGCCGGTGCAATCCTCTGGGGCGATCAGCTCGTCGCTCTGCTCGCACGCGAGGTGCTGCGCGAACGGCCCGGCTCAACCGTCATCGGCGACGTCAAGGCGAGCCGGGTTCTCTTCGACGAGATCTCCCGCCTCGGCGGCACGCCGCTGATGTGGCGCACGGGCCATGCGCCGATCAAGGCGAAGATGGCCGAGTGCGGCGCGCCGCTCGCAGGCGAGATGAGCGGCCACATCTTCTTCGCCGACCGCTACTTGGGCTTCGACGATGCGCTCTACGCCGCTCTCCGCTTGCTCAAGCTGATCGATGGCGAGCGGCGCTCGCTCGCCGCGCTAAGCGCCGAACTGCCGCAACCGGTGAGCACGCCCGAGGTCCGCTTCCCCTGCACGGACGAGCGCAAGTTCCGGGTTGCCGACGAAATCGGAAAGCGGCTCGCGGCTGCGGGCGCGACGTTCAGCGCCATCGACGGTGTGAGGGCCGAGAGCCCGGACGGCTGGTGGCTGCTGCGCGCATCGAATACCCAGCCCATGCTGGTGGCGCGCTGCGAGGCGGAGAACGCCGGAGCGCTGGAGTGCATGAAGCGGGATCTCGCCGCTCAGCTGCGGGCGAGCGGGGTCGAGCCGCCCGACTTCTAGAGCGAGTTCGTCTTCCACGAACTCGCGACAGGCCGCGACTGCGGCCCGCCGCCCCTGCGGCTCCCTCGCGGAGGCGCCGGCCGCAGGCCGGCTGCCGTGAGCGATAAAGAAGCCAGAGCGTTTCCGTGTGAAATGGAAATGCTCTGGTCCGCATCGTCCACAACATGTGCGGGCGTCCAGGCTAGGCAGAGATTGCACTGAATCAAGCACTTCCAGACCTTTTTTCATAGCTCGTACTTGACGAACCTGCTACCGGCAACCCATAAAGGATGCTCAGTCGATTCGCTGTCGACGGCGGGGCGGGCGTGGGAACACGGCGAAGAAGAAGAATTTTGCGTTCGGGCTCGATCGTCCTCAGTCTCGCACTCGCGCTCTGCATCCTCGTCATATCGCAGGTCTTCGCTGCCGAAGAGGCGCACGCGCGCTACGCCTCCATCGTCATCGACGCAGAAACCGGCGAGGTCCTGCGCTCACGCAACGCCGACATCAGGCGGTACCCGGCCTCGCTGACCAAGATGATGACCCTCTATCTGCTCTTCGAGGCGGTCGACAACGGGAAACTCAGCCTGGATTCGAAGCTGAAGGTCTCCAAACGCGCGGCGGGGCAGTCGCCCTCCAAGCTCGGGTTGCGGGCCGGCTCCACGATCCGTGTCGAGGACGCGATCAAGGCGCTGATCGTAAAGTCGGCGAACGATATCGCCGTGGTGGTTGCGGAGGCGCTGGGCGGGACGGAGATCGAATTCGCCAGGAAGATGACCAGGAAGGCCAAGGCGCTCGGCATGTCCCGAACCGCCTTCCGCAATGCGTCGGGCTTGCCGAACCGGAAGCAGCGCAGCACGGCGCGGGACATGGCCGCTCTCGCCCAGGCGCTCATGCGCGACTTCCCGCACCGCTATCACTATTTCGACGACCGGCGCTTCCGCTATCGCGGGCGCGAGCATCGCTCGCCGAACCGGCTGCTCAGCCGCTATCGTGGCATGGACGGCATCAAGACCGGCTACATCCGCGCCTCGGGCTTCAACCTCGTGGCCTCTGCGGAGCGGGACGGCCGGCGGGTCATCGCCGTGGTCTTCGGTGGCAAGACGGCGCGTTCGCGCAACGCGCACATGGCCAACCTGCTTGACCTCGGTTTCACGCGGATCGCCGAGAACGACGCCAAGCGCGGCCGTGTGCGTTACGCGGGCATTCCGCGCCCGCCGGGAGGTTCCGGCCTCGCCGCGCCGGCGCCGCGCTTCAAGCCGGCGGCCATCATGGTTGCCGCGGCCGAGCCGCCCGAGCTGGTCGAAGGCGACGCGGCGCCGCCGCCCGAGCCAATTCAGACCGCCGAGAAGCTGCCGCCGGCACCGCGCGCACCGGAGACACCGCTGGAGATCGCCTCGGGTCCGCCGCCTCCCCAGCCCCCGCCGCTCAAGCCCGGTGCCGCGACGCCCGAGGTCGCCCCGCCTGAGGCTGCAGAGCCGGCGGTCGCGGCCCCAGCGCCGTCTCCGGCAAAGACATTCGCAGCAGCACCGGCGGTGGGCGGCCCCTGGGCCATCCAAGTGGGCGCCTACGAGTCGGTCACTGCGGCGGAGATCGCTATGCGCCGCGCATCGGTGCGCGCCCCGCTCCTCAGCGATGCGACGGCGACCCTGGTGCCTCTCGCAGACGGACGCGGCACACTTTACCGGGCGCGCTTTCTCGGGCTCCACAAGAACGACGCCAGCCGGGCGTGCAAGGTGCTCCGCGCCGCGCCGATGCCCTGCACCGTCATCCGCGGCCTCGACCCGGCCAACGACCCCGCCGTTAGCGCCCGCTCCTAAAGCGTTTCCGTTTCGCACGGAAACGCTTTCGCACTTTATCGCTCACGGCAGCCGGCCTTCGGCCGGCGCCTCCGCGGGCGCGCCGCATAAGCGGCGGGCCGCGGTCGCGACCTATCGCACGTCCGTCAAAGACGGACGCGCCCCAGCCTTCAATTCTCCGGCGGTTCTTCCGGCAGAGGGCGGGGGCGGCCGTTGTCGTCGATGGCGACGTAGATGAAGGTGCCCTCCGTCACCCTGACCTCCACGGGACCACGCCGCCGGCGCGCCCAGGTCTGGATGTCGACGGTGATCGAGGTCGTCCCGGTCTTCACCACCTCGGCGTAGCAGGTCACGAGGTCGCCGACGGCGATCGGCGCGTGGAAGCGCATGGCTTCCACCGCTACCGTGACCGTGCGGCCGCGGGCGCACCGCGCCGCGGCTACGCCGCCGGCGAGGTCCATCTGCGCCAGCACCCAGCCGCCGAAGATGTCGCCGTTGGGGTTTGCGTCGGCGGGCATGGCGAGCGTACGCAACGCGGGCTCGGCATCCGGCGGCCGTTCGGTCTCGGTCATGGGCGTCTCTTCTTCACTTGGCCTTGCGCCGGCTCTTCCGCCAGGCGCGGATATATTCTATGCAGTGCTCGTCCCGCCCCATCAACACGTCCTCGGCGAGCTTGTAATTCGGATCCGCGCGGTCGATGGCGAGGATCGCCTCGAGCGGGCTCGCCACCGGGTCGAGGATGCCACTGTCGGCGCCGGCCTCCACCGCGAGCAGGACGAACATATCGTTGAGGATCTTGCGGGCCGGCAGCCCGAACGAGACGTTGCTCATGCCGCCGGTGATGTGGACCTCGTCGCCGAAGCGCGCCCGCAGGGCGCGGATCGCGTCAAAGCAGTGGTTGCCGAAGCGGGAGTCGACGGAGATCGGAAAGACCAGCGGGTCGATATAGAGATCGCACAGCGCGAAGCCCCTGTCGAGCGCCGCCTCCACCATGCGCGACGCGTTTGCCACCCGCTCGTCCGCGCCGTCAGGCATTCCCTTCTCGCCGGCGGCGGTCACCACCACGCGGCTGTCGTGCTCGCGGGCGAGATCGAGCGCATCCAGCCGCTCCAGCGACGCGGAGTTGAGCATCGGGCGCGCCTTGGCGGGCGCGATCGCCTCGAGCCCGGCGCGGATCACATCGACGCTTGAGGAATCGATGGAGAGCGGCAGGTCCGTGAGCCCCTGCACCGTGGCGGCGAGCCAGGCCATGGCGCCGGTCTGCACGGCGAGCTTGGGCGCAATCTCGTCCACGTTGAGGTCGAGGAAGGCCGCGCCCGCGCGCTCCTGATGGCGGACCTGCGCCTCGATGTAGCGCAGGCCCTCGGCCGGATCGCCCGCCGCCGTCTCCATCGCGGTCTCGATCGCGACCTGGACGTGCTTGACCCGCCCCTCCTCGTAGTCCTTGGTCCGCTTCGCCTCCGCTGTCACCGGCAGCGCGCGTGCTTCCCCGTCGATCGTGTCGTAAAGGATGACCTCGGCGCCTTCGCGTTCGGCGATGCGCTTGCCCTTGCGGAGCGCGACGCGGGTGCAGTGGATGTTCTCGCCGATGACGATGAGCGGCGGGGTGGTCATGCGGCGGTTCCTTCCGGCACGAGGTGTGTTGGCATCGGCTTGAACTGGCAGCCGTCCACGAAGAGGTCGAAGAAATCGGGCGTGGTCTCCAACTCGATATGCTCGATGGCCTGGACCTCGCGCTCTAGCGCGCGCCGCCGGGTGGCCGAGAGCAGGATCGCCCGCGCCCCCCGCGCCACCGCGTTGCCGGCCTTGACCACGCGCTCCTCCGGCACCGGCGCGAGCAGGCCGATGGACTGAGCGTTGCGCACGTTCACGTAGTTGGCGAAGCCGCCCGCGAGGTAGAGGTTCTCGACATCGGCGGGATCGACGCCGAGCGCGCGCATGACGATGTACTGCCCGCAGTAGTTGGCGGCCTTGGCCTGGCCGAGGTTGCTGGCGTCCTCCTTGGAGAAGGTGATCCCGTGCTCGGGAACCACGGTCATCTCCCTCTGCTTACGGTCAGCGGTGAAGACGCCCTTAGCGGTGAGCACGTCAGCCCGGCGCAGCTCCGCCAGCAGGTCGATCAGGCCGGAGCCGCAGAGGCCCACCGCCGCCACGCCGCCGATGGTCTCGTAGGCGGCCTCGCCGTCTTCGGCCAGACTAACCGCCTCGATGGCGCCGTCGCAGGCCGGCATACCGTAGCGCACCAGACCGCCCTCGAACGCAGGTCCCGCCGGGCATGAAGCGGCAAGCGTTCGGCCCCGATGCTTGACCACGACCTCGGTGTTCGTGCCCATGTCCACCAGCATCGCGGTATCGGCGTCGGCAAAGCCCTCCTCCAGCGCCACGAGGGCGGCGGCCGCGTCGCCCCCCACATGGCTTGCAATGAGCGGCAGGCCGTAGACGCGGGCCGCGCGGTTGGCGCGCAGGCCCAGCCGCAGCGCGCGGGCGCTGAGCGCCGTGTTCGCCCGCTCGCCGGCGAGGAATTCGTGCTCGATGGAGGACTTGTAGGGCTTCTGGCCGATCCCCTGCACATCCAGCCTGAACAGGATGTCGCGCATGGTGGAGTTGGCCGCCACCACGATCTCGTAGATCGCCTGGCGGTTGGTGCCGAGCCGGGCGCAGCCGTCGACGATGGCGCGATTGATGGCCGATGCCGCGGCCTTCTGCAGCTCCCCGGCCTTGTCGTCTCGGTCGTAGGAGATGCGGTGCATCACGTCGCTGCCGCCGAAGGCCTGCGGGTTCTCGAAGGCGGCGCTGTGCACGCTTTTCCCGGTCTCCAGATCGACGAAGTCGAGCACCACCGTCGTGGTGCCGAGATCGACCGCGAGCCCGAGCATGTGTCCCCGGTAGCGGTCCACCACCTCGCCGTCGTAGAGCACATCGTCGCCCCGCCGCGTGACGAGTGGATCGTGCGTCGCGGGCGCGCCGGCCGCGTCGGCATGGGCGCGCACCAGAATGCGCGGGCGGCGGCGGAGCGGTGCGAACGCAACGTCGATGTCGTCCCGCTCGACCATCGCTTGGCAGGCGAGGCGATAGGGCGCGCGCAGGAAGCTCTCGGCCTCGGTCCGGGCGCAGAGCGCGTCCTCGCCCGCGCTCACCTCGACCACGCATTCGTGACAGCGGCCGTTGCGCTGGCATGAGGTCGGCACCTCGACGGCAAGCTCGTCGGCGCAGTCGAAGAGCGTCATGCCGATGGCGAGCGGCTGAGTCTTGCCGTCGTGGGAGACCGTGCCGGGCCCCGTGGGGAATGCCGTGCCTTCGCGCCGCGCGGCGGCGGCCCGCTTGATCGCGCCGAGCTTCGTCTTCGCGCGCTCGCGGGTGGCCGGGTCGGTCTCCCACGCCAGGCTGTAGTCGAAGGTGCCGTCGTGGCCGCAGGTCGCGGGCGTGCCCTTCTCGACGGCGGCAATCTGGTTGCCGCACGAGAAGGCCGCGGTGCAGCGATCGCGGGCGTCGCGGTAGGGGCAGCGGTGCGTGGCCTGCTCGTCGGCGTGGCTCACGATATCCGCGAAGATCTCGGTGAGCCGGTCCAGCCGCTGCTGATAGTCCTCTTGGCTGATCTTCGGCAACGGCCCGCCTAACCGCGCTCTTCCATCAGCTTCTTGGCGAGCGCCACGCAGGAGAGTGCGTCCTTGCCGTAGCCGTCCGCACCCATGTCGTCTGCGAACTCCTGGGTCACCGGCGCGCCCCCCACCATCACCATCACGTCGTCCCGGATGTCGGCGTCGATCAGCGCCTCGATGGTCTTCCCCATGTTCGGCATCGTCGTGGTCAGCAGTGCCGACATGCCCATGATCGGCGCCCCGTGCTCCTCCAGTGCGGCGATGAACTCGTCTTCCGACGTGTCCACGCCGAGATCCACCACGTCGAAGCCGGCGCCGGAGAGCATCATGATGCAGAGGTTCTTGCCGATGTCGTGCAGGTCGCCCTTGACCGTCCCCATGATCACGGTGCCGATAGGCTCGACGCCGGAGGCGGACAGGATCGGCTCGATGTGGGCCATGCCCGCTTTCATCGCCCGCGCGCAGGCCAGCACCTCGGGCACGAAGATGAAGTTCTCGCGGAACTTGATGCCGACGATGCCCATGCCGGCGATCAGGCCGTCGTCCATGATCTCCAGCGCCTCGGTGCCCTCCTCCAGGGCCTTGACGGTGAGCGCGTCTACCGTGTGATTGTCGCCCTCGATCAGCGCGGCGGCGATGTCCTGCATCTCGGGCCGCATGCGCGCGAACAGCGCGACGTTGCGCTCGATCTCGTCCGGGCGCTCGAGAAACTCCTCGATCTCGTCGCGGATCACCGCGTTGGCGATGTCGGCAAGCTCGGCCATCGGGGACTCAGTGGTGAAACGGACAGGGTGTCACAGGGCCTTAGTGCGGGCGGCCATGCTCGGCATGCCAGTCGCGCACCGCCAGCGGAATCTCGCGCAGGTTCTCCACCGAGGTCTGGAGCGGGATGGCGCATTCCGGCCCGACCCCCTGCACGCCGGCGTCCAGGTTGGCGTAAACCTCCTTGCGCACGTCGTCAGGCCCTTTGGCGAACAGCGTCTCGGGGTTGTTGATGTTGCCGACCAGCGACACCCTGTCGTCCATTACCGCCATGGACTCAGACGGTGCGTTCTTGGAATCGAAGTGGAAGGCGGCGATCCCGGTCTCTGCGATATAGCCCATGCGGTCCACGGTGCGCCCGCAGATGTGGAGGATGATCGGCACCGGCAGGCGCTCCACGAACTCGATGTGGAGGTCCTTGAGGTACCGCCTGTAGTAGTCGGCGCTCACCAGGTCGCCGGTGGCGTGGTCGGGCAGCGTGAGCGCGTCTGCGCCCGCCTCGATCTGTGCCAGCCCGAAGACGATCGTCGCCTCCTTCATGCGGTCGAGCGCGAGCTTGGTCTTGCCCGGATCATCGAGGGACATGAGCAGGAAGGGCTCGACGCCGAAGCAGTGATAACCGAGGGTCCACGGCCCCATGGTCTTGCCGATAATCGCGACCTCGTCGCCGAACTCGCGGCGCAGAATGCGGATCGCCTCGATCACGCAAGCCATGTCCGGGTGCAGGAGGAAGTCGTTGGGAATGCGGATGTCGTCCACATCCTCCCAGATCGGCTCGCGCATGCGCACGGTCGGCCAGTTGTCCTTCTGCTCCCACTGCATCTTGCAGCCGAGCGCGGACGATTCCTGGATGATCGAGAAGACCGGCATGATGCTGTCGAAGCCGAGCTCGGTGTAGCTGGTGGCGGCGAGCCGCGCCATCAACTCGGGGTCGCGGTTCGCGAACGGAAAGTTGGCATCCACCAGGTCCATCAGCTCGACGGTCGCGACCGAGGTGGGGTTGCACACGGGCGTGCGGTCCACCGGCTCGCGCCGGAGCGCCGCAAGCACCCGCTCGCGGCTGGTCATCGAGGGTATTGCCGTCATCGCTCTCGCTCCCGACCCTCAGGTCTGCTGTTGCGCGCTTGGCGCGGCGAGGACTCCCCGCGCCGCTGCGGCCTCCGCCTCGCGCATGGCGGCGCGGACGTTGAGCGCCCGGCCGAGCAGGAGGCCGATTAGCTCGTCATGGTCCGTGCCGCAGGCGAAGCGGGCTTCGCCCAGCTCGGCGCCCGGCTCCATCTCGGCGAGCTTGATCAGCCCCCTGGTCACGCCGTCCACGCGCCGCGCCACCTTGTCGTCAGCCTCGCCAACGATGGCCGCGAGCCGGTAGCCCCCGGCTCCGGTTGCCGTCGCGTTGATGGTGAGGTCGTTCTTCTTGTCGTAAATGCTCATGGGAAGCGCTGCGACTTCCGAACCCGGCGCCTTCTTGCAGGCTTCGAGGAAGAGCCGCTTCACCGCCGCCCGGTGTTCTTCACCGCAGGCGAAGGCGACCCGACCCGGCTGGCCCGGCGCCGGCACCATGCCGCCCATCACAGCCATCGCGCGCATCACGAACGCCAGCCGCTCGGCGGTGCCTGCCTTCCCGCTGTAGCTGTGCGCGAGGTAGCCGGAGCCGCCGCCCTCCCTGGTCTCGCGGTAGAGGGAAATGCTGATGTCGTGGAAGTGCGGGTCCATGGAGACGAGCTCCACCCGCTCCCCGAGTGCCAACAGGCGGCCCATCGCCCCCTCTCTGTGCCGACCCGGTGCTGGCCGGGCCTTTCCGATTGCCCCGCCAGAATTTCAGATCGGGTGCACGGAAACAAGACTACAGCCCCGACAAGAGTTGGGGGCTAATCCGCCTTTCTCACCGCGGTCATGGTCTGCACGGCGCTCACCGGACCATGGTGCTTTGTCAGATGGATATTTACAACACTGGGTAGGTCAAGAGAGCGGGACGATAATAGGTTTTTTATCAACAGGTTATAGAGCATCTTCGAAATCACTGTCGCATTGCTCCAAATGCCAGGCACCACATAGGCGCAACCAGATTTCGCATTCCTGCGTACACGAATCAGCGATTCTGTAGGATTTCCGCCACAACTTTCCGAATATCGAAAGTCCTGGCTTCCCCGAACAGAGCCCGCAAGCGGCCGGCCACGCTCACGTTCCACCAACCGAAAGTCGAGGAGATCGTTCCTGAGGACCGCTCTATCGCATTCTGACCGACCCGCCTTCCACGCGTTGTCGACCCGCCCCAGCGGCGGGGCTCTTTGAGTTCCTGGAATACCCAACACCGCTGATTCCCGAGCCGCGGCCCGGCCCTCCCCTCCCCGAGGCCAGGATGCGAACCGCATACGCATGCCTTCATCCACACGACCGGCGCACTATTCGGGGGCTCGACGGTCTGCTCCGCACCGGAG
>JAJDVB010000152.1 GCA_022826345.1 Alphaproteobacteria bacterium | reverse complement strand
GTCGGGGTGGCCCCTGGTGGTGAGAAAGGCGGTGCGTGCGGTGTTGCCGGTGACGATCGCGTTGATCGCATGGGTGGTGCCGTGGATCAGCATCTCGCCGCGGCCGAGCAGGGTCTCGCGGCTCTCGCCCAGGTCCTCGGCGGCGCGGGAGAGAGTGTCCAGAACGCCGGCCACCGGGTCCGCCGGGGTCGTCGGTGCCTTGTACATGCGCAGGCCCCCGTCGTCGGACTCGACGACGAGGTCGGTGAAGGTTCCCCCGGTATCGACCGCAAATCGCATGGCTCTCCCGCCGTGTCAGATGCCTCTCCGCTCCCGACGGTCTGGCTCGCCGGGCGGGCGGACCCTAGCCCGAAATCCGGCGGGACGCCACGGCGGGGCGGCTCAGAGGGCGTCGGTCTCGATGATGTCGACGCCGCGCTGGCGGTCGATCAGGTAGATGAGGCCGCGGTCGTCCACGGTGACGTCGTTGGAGGAGGCGCGCTCGCAACCCTCCGGTGGGTCGGGGACGTAGCGCGCGACCTCGCTCGGCGCGAAGGGGTCCGACACGTCCACCAGGCGCAGGCCCTGGGCGAACCAGGCGAAGGGCACGACGTTGCCGGTGAACCTGTCCGACGGTTGGTGGCAGCCGGTCATGTCGGGCTGGGGGCTGCCGTCCCGGTCGACGCCGTCCACGTCAATGGTGCTGATCGGGATGGGGCAGCGCTCTTCGGTGATGTCGTAGACCCAGGCGAAGGCCGGCGGCGACGGCCACAGCTTCGCCACGTCCTCGTCCGCCACCACCATGATGTGCCGGCCCTTGAGCCTGTAGGGGAAGGGCAGGCAGGTGTGGGTTGGGTGCGGGAAGGCGGGGCTGGTGTTCACGCCGGCCACGTGCTTCGGCCGGGTCATGTCCTCGATATCGAGGATGAAGAGGCCGTGGTGCCAGTAGCTGACGTAGAGCCGGTCGCCCAGCCGGAGCGGGTGATGGCAGCGGGGCGCCACCCAGTCGTTCCAGGGGTATTCCTCGCCGCCCGCCTGCCACTGGCCGGGGATCCACCAGCGGCCGACCTCCTGCGGCTGCGCCGGGTCCGCGAGATCGAGAATCATCACGATGTTGCCGACATAGCCCTCGACCGTCGGCGAGATGTAGGCGTAGCGGCCGTCGAAGGTGAAGCGGTGCACGCCCTTGCCGGCGGTGCGCCACTTGGTGATGAGGGTCGGCTCGGCGGGGTTCGAGACATCATAGATGCCGAGCCCGCCGCCAAAGCCGTTGGCGTCGTTGCCGCCGCCGCCGAGGCGCTCGTGATTGACCAGCATGACGCCGTCTGCGGTGCGCACCTTGTGCGAGTGCCAGCCCTCCGGCAACTCGATCCGCGCGAGCGTGCGCGGATTCGCCGGGTCGGCCACGTCGACGATGGTGGTGCCGGACGGCCAGCGCATGTGGCCGATGTAGAGGGTGGTGCCGTCAACCCAGACCTGCCCGCCGCCGGGGCAGTCGATATGGGCGAGTCGGCGGGTGCGGTGCGCGTCGGCCATGGTGGTGCTGCGCCGCCCGCTATGAGCGGCCTTCGAGCGCGCGGCGGACGGCGACGAGCTGCCCGGCCCGCTTGCCTTGCAGGGCTTTGATGTCGTCGGGGGTGTAGGAGAAGATGCCGGTCCCGGTCTTCATGCCGAGATCGCCCTTCTCCGTCCGCTCCGTGATGTAAGTGCTCACGTTGTCGCGGTTGCAGAGGTCGGCGTTCAGGTAGCTGCCTACCGCCTGGTAGATGTCGAGGCCGGCCATGTCGAGCAGCGACATCGGGCCCACGACCGCGAGCTTGTAGCCGATGCCCCAGGAGACGCAGGTGTCGAGCCCCTCCGGCTCGATCACGCCGTTCTCCACCAGATCGCAGGCCTCGCGCATGATCGCGTAGAGGATGCGGTTCTCGACGAAGCCGGGCACGTCCTTCTTCACCACCACGGGGAGCAGGTTGAGGTCCTTGATCGCCTGGACCATCGCATCGCAGGTCGCCTGCGTGGTCTCGGCGCCGGCGATGACCTCGATCACGGGGATGATGAAGGGCGGGTTCGACCAGTGCATGCCGACCACGCGGCCCGGCGCGGAGTTGCCCTCCTGCAGCGTGGTCACCGGGATGCCCGAGGTGTTGGAGGCGAGGATGCACTCCTTCGAGACCAGCTTGTCGAGGTCTGCGAACACTTCGCGCTTGATCTCGACCTTCTCGGGCACGCTCTCCAGGACGAGATCGCAGCCCGCGACGGCATCGGCGAGGGTGTCGTGGTAGCTGATCAGCTCCGCCCCGCCGCGGTCGGGCATGCCCAGCTTCTCCAGCACGCCGAAGGCGATGCCGGCGGTGCCCGGCGCCTTCTCGAGCTGTGCCGCCTCCGTGTCGAAGGCGCGCACCGTGAGCCCGCCGCGCGCGAGCGTTGCCGCCATGCCGGGCCCCATGGTGCCGAGGCCGATCACCGCTGCCGTGGTCATGTCCGTGGTTCTCCCTTTGGTAGATGAAGGGCCGTTGGCGTGCCCATATCAGACGAGGCGGACGGTGTCGCCGGTCTCGTCGCGGCCCCATTTCTTGAAGTGACCGAGCGCCGAGAGCGCCGGCTTGTCGCTCGCCACGAAGAGGATGGCGGGCTCGGTCTCCGAATCGTTGGCGTGGCGGCACCATTGGCCACCCGGCACCGCGAGCGTGTCGAAGGGCCGCCAGTCGAAGCGGGTCTCGCCCACGATGCTGTGGCCGCGCCCTTCGAGCGGCGAGACCAGCAGGCTCGCGGTCTGCCGGAGCGGCTGGGTCTTCTCTCCGGGCCGCAACATTTGGGCGTAGAAGGTCATGGTCCTGAACACCGGCCCGCCGCGGGTGGGGTCGACGTACTCCACCATCAGTGCCTCGTGGGGGTCGCCGTCGCGGTCGCGGTGCGCCTCCAGCATCTCGCGCATCGGCTCCCAGCGGTAGACGTACATGGGCGAGCCGGTGCCGCTGCCGCGCCCGTGGGGCACGAAGCAGGGCATCAGGCCGCCGGCACCGTAGACCTCCGCCGAATAGTCGGCGCTGAAGCGGGCGGACTGCTCCTTGGCCGCGAACGCGCGGCCGTCCTTCTCTTCCTTGTAGTCGTGCTCGAAGTAGATTGCGTTGAGCACCTCGACCAGCGGCAGGTCGAGCACGGAGAGGTTCACGGCTGGCTCGTCGCCCTTGTTGCCGTGGTTGTGCCAGGTGTCCTGCGGAGTCAGCACCATGTCGCCGGGACCGAACACGATGTCCTCGCCCTCGACGCCGGTGAAGTTCATGGAGCCCGTGAGGCCGAGGCGGATGGCGTTGGGCGAGTGGCGGTGGGGCGGCATCACCTCGTTGGGGTCGTTGAGGCGGTAGGCGGAGTACATGGTGGAGACGGTCGCGCGCGTCGGCGCGAGGCCGGGGTTGACGAGGATCAGCGAGCGGCGCTCGGAATCCGCCATCGAGACCAGCTCGGCCGAGCGGCGGAGCAGGGGCCCGATCTCGCTCTCGTAGCGCCAGAGATAAGGGATGGCACCGCGGTTCCCCATGAGCTGCTTGATCTCGTCGTGCGCGACCTCGGTGGTGGTCGCCCAGAAGGGGAACATGTGGCCGCGGTGGACATCGTCGTAGAGGGCGGCGAGGGCCGCCTCGCGATTACCCGTCTCAGTGCCTGCCGGCTGCGCCTCAGTCATCTCCGCCTGCCGTCTCTCGCCCGCCGCTCGCCGGGAGCGGCCACTTGGCCTCGGCTAGACTAGCCCGGAATTCTCCCGTCGGTCACGGCCCGCCTTGGGTCGAGACCGTATCCGTGGCGAGGGAACCGGACTAAGCCTGCGGAAGCACGTCGTCGGGCGAGTGGGTGAGGGCGACGCAACCGAAGAGGCGGGCGGTCGCGTCCGGATCAGGCTGGATCGCGCGGTAATACGCCGCCAGCGTCTCCGTCGGCCTGGCGAAGCGGGCGAGCTGGGCGGTGAAGTGGTAGTAGGGGAGCAGCCAAGCATCGCGCGCCTCGCCGTAGGCCGTGAGCGCGTCCCCGAGCGGGCGCCGGCCGCTGAGCCCGTCGGCGGCGACCTCGGCCAGCATCTCGGCGCAGCGGAACGCGGTCGAGATCCCCTGCGCCGTCACCGGGTCCTTCTTCATGCCCGCATCGCCGACCAGGGCCCAGCCGGGGCCGGCTGCCTCGCGCACGAAGGCTCGCGTGCAGCCGGCGTGGAAGCCCTCGGTCCGCTTGGCACCGGGCAGCAAGTCACTCAGGTCGGGCGCGACCTCGTCGAGCCGCTTGTGGAACGCCGCCTCGCGATCCCGTCGGGCGGCTACGAACTCGTCGTGCATCAGGTTGGCGGCGACCAGCACGGTGCCGTCGCTCGCAGGGAAGGCGAAGGCGCCCTTATGCTCTCGGATGTAGAGCCTGACATGGTCGAGCGCGATGCCCTCCCAATAGCTCCAGATGTTGCTCTGCACGACCGGCTCGCACAGGGACTCTTTGGCGCCGGTACAGCGCGCGACGACCGAGGCGGGCCCGTCCGCACCGGTGACCAGGCGTGCGCGCTCGGTTTGTCGCCTGCCGTCCTGGCTCAGGGTCACGACGCCGGCGACCGTGCCGCCGTCCTCCACCAGATCGACCACGCGGGTGCCGTCGCGGAACTCTGCGCCGGCGGCGACTGCCGCCTCCGCCAGCGTGCCGTCGAGCAACTGTCGCCGGGGGCCGTAAGACTCGTATTGGCCGTCCACCGCAGGCGGCGCGCCCTTTAGCACGATACCGTGCAGGTCGACCCGCCAGTCTGTGAAGGGCTCAGCGCGCGCCGCGATCTTGGGCAGCACGCCCCAGTCGCGCAGGTGAGCAGCGCCCAGCGGATGAATCAGATGCGTCGATTGCCCCATCTCGCTGGGGAACCGATCACGGTCTAGCAGCAGCACGCGGTGGCCCTTGCGGGCCAGAAGCATGGCCGTGGGCGCACCCGCGCAGCGGGCGCCGACGACGATGGCGTCGTAGATCGCGCGCCTCCTAGGGCGTCAGTCGCACTCGAACGGGGTGACCCAGCCGATGGAGGCGCCGGCGCTGTCCTTGACCACGGCGAAGCGGCCGACGTCGGGCACGTCGAAGGCCGGGCGCATGATCTCGCCGCCCGCCGCCTCGACCCCTGCGAGCCGAGCGTCGATATCGTCCACGGTGATGTAGGAGAACCAGTGATCCGGGACGCCGTCGAAGCCGGCGCCCGGCCTCATCTCGAAGATGCCGGCGGCCATGGCCTCGCCGGCCTTACAGAGCGTGTACGTGCCGCCGTCGGCCATCGGGTGCGATTCGTACTGCCAACCCAGGGTTTCCCCATAGAACGCCTTCGCCTTGTCGACGCTCCGGGTCATCAGCTCGTTCCAGAAGAATGTACCGTGTGCCTTCATCGGGATCGCTTTCGCCTTCCGTAGAGATTCCTGGGTTGTGTTGACCGCGCCCCGCCCGCACGGCGTGGACCGGGGGATTATAGGTTGGGGGCCCGGGTGTGCCAGTCGGTCGCTTGCTGGTAGGCGTGGCCGAGGCGGAAGAGGGTCGCCTCGGAGAACGGGCGTCCCATGAGCTGGAAGGCGGCGGGCAGGCCGCTCTCGGTGAAGCCGCAGGGCACGATAAGACCAGGACTGCCGAGGTAGTTGGCGGCGCGGGTGCACGTGCTCAGGCCCGCAACCATCGCCGCCATGCGATCACCGCCGCCGACATTGGTCTCCTCCCGCGTGGGGATGGGGAAGGGAATGGCCGGCGTGTGCAGCGCGTCGACGCCGGCAAGCGCGGTCTCGACGAACTCGCGCAGCAGCCCGGCGCGGGCAGAAAGCGCCTGGATGTACTTCACCGCCGGGACGTGCAGGCCGGGCTCGTAGCGGTTGCGCACCTGCTCCTGATAGTCCTCGGGCCTGCTGACCAGCCAAGGCTCGTGGATCGCCGCCGCTTCGGTGGAGAGGATCACGTTGGAGAGATTGTTGATGCGCTCGATGTCGGGCACCGAGACCTCGACCACCGCGACGCCGCAATCGCGCAACACATCGAGGCTCCGCTCCATCAGCGAGCGCACCTCGTCGGTGGCGAGATCGTAGAAGTAGCTGGTCGGCACGCCGATCTTGAGGGCCCGCGCGCCCTCCGTCAGCGCAGCTTCGTAATCGGGCACGGGCCGACTGCTTGAGGTCGGATCGCGCGGGTCGTGGCCCGCGATCACGCTCACGATCCGCGCCGCGTCGCACACCGTGCGCGTGAGCGGCCCCACCGTGTCCAAGGTATGGGAGAGGGGCATGATCCCGTGGCGGCTGACCAGACCGCTGGTGGGTTTCAGGCCCACCACGCCGTTGCAGGCTGACGGCAGCCGCACCGAGCCCCCCGTGTCGGAGCCGAGTGCGCCGAAGACCACGCGGCCTGCAACCGCGGCGCCGGAGCCGCTCGACGAGCCGCCGGAGATGTGATCCTGGTTCCACGGGTTGCGGCAGTCGCCCCAATGCTCGTTGTGGCCGGTCGGGCCGGTGGCGAACTCCGCCATGTTGAGCCCGCCGAGGTAGATCGCGCCGGCCCCATGGAGGCGGGCGAGGGCGGTGCTGTCGTGGTCCGGCACGAAGTCCCTGCGGATGCGCGAGCCGCAGGTGGTGACGTGACCCGCGCGGTAAAACATGTCCTTGTGGGCGAGAGGCACGCCGTGCAGCGGGCCCGGCGCCTCGCCCCGTGCGAGCGCGCCATCGGCCACGGCCGCGCTCTCCAGCGCCGCCTCCGCCTGCAGCGATATGAAGCAGTTGAGCACCGGCTGAAGCCGCTCGGCACGGGTGACAGTCGCCGTCATCACCTCGACCGCCGAGAGCTCGCGGGAGGCGATGGCGTCGGCGAGCTCGACTAGGCTGAGCAGGTGGATATCGTCGCTCATCTCAGCGCGCCGCGGTCTCATTCATGGCGGTCACGATGTGCGCGGGTTCGCTTTCGAAGGCGAGCCCGGAGGCCGCATCGTCGGCCGCTTGCATCATCAGCTCCACCGCGGCAGCAAGGGCTGCTGCGCGTTCCGCGCTCGGCGGTTTGCGCCCCGCCGACACGGCCTGGGCGGTGATGAACTCGGCGGAAATCCTGGCCATGAGCGGCACCTCGGAGGCGCGGAAGTGCAGGACGGCCCTGTATACAGCACCGGGGCAGGGGTGCAATATGAGCGGGCGTCACCATATGGCCGGTGAGGGCAGGGGGCCCCTGCATCGAACCGGAAGCGTGGCAATGAAGCTTTCGTCAGCTAAGCGCAACCGCTCGCACCTGTCGACAGAGGCCTGCGGCGTGTAGAGCGGCGGGCGGGCAAGCATCCACGGCAGGGAGCAGACGATCATGGCAGACGACGAACCGAAAAGGGTCGTTCAGCAGTTCCTGGATGCGATCAAGGGCGGCGACGGCCAGACCATGATGAGCCTGCTTGCCGAGGACGCAGTGGTAGTCCTGCCAGGCTCTTTCAAGGTGGCCTGGGCGGGCCGCTGGCAGGGGCGCGAGCCGATCAAGCAGTGCTTCCAGGCGATCGGGGCACTGCTCGACATCCGCGACCACACGGTGACGCTGATGTTCGGCGAGGGCGAACACGTCATGGTGCTCATCGACGAGACATCGGCCGCCAAGAACACGGGCCGTCTCCTTCACCAGGAGACGGCCTGGTACTTCCGCATCAAGGACGGCGCCATCGTTCATTGGCAGGCGTACGAAGACACCGAGCAGATCGCCTGGGTCTGGGACGACGGCCGCTGACCGGCGGCTGCGTCACGCGTCTGCATTGAAGGAGAGGAAATGGCAGCATGAGCCGAGACCCGACCGGCGCGCCACGCCAGGTCACGCTGGCCCAGGCGGTGGCGGCTCTCGCCGAGGTTCCGACGGGCGGCACGCCCTGGGCCGAGCTGATCTCCCGCGGGACGCTC
Organism: Alphaproteobacteria bacterium; assembly: GCA_022826345.1. The sequence continues at coordinate 25,091 of JAJDVB010000152.1, read as the reverse complement.
CGTGTCGGCCTCTACGCCCCACGCGGCACCGACCCGCAGCAGCCCCACGACCAGGACGAGGTCTACGTGGTCATGAGCGGCCGGGGGACCTTTCGCAACGGGTCGGTGAGCCATCCCTTCCAGCCCGGCGATGTGCTGTTCGTGCCTGCCGGCGTGCGGCACGTGTTCGAGGACTTCAGCGAAGACCTTTACGTGTGGGTCGTGTTCTACGGCCCGCCCGGCGGCGAGGCCGATAGCTGAGCCTGCTCGGCGGTCGGGCAAGCGGCAGGGGCCATGGCTGACGAGGCGCTGATCCGAACCGAGGCCGCCGCAAGCGCGGACCCGCGCTCAGCGGGCAGCGCGTTGCGCCAGCGTTTCGTGTCGTGGTTGCAGCGTCCCGATGTGCGGCGCTGGCTCGCCATCGGGCTGGCCTGCGCCGCGGTGATTTGCGGTGCGATCACCTACGCCACGATGAGCGGATCGGCGCCGTTCGGCCCCGAGCCCCAGACCATCCTGATACTCCTCAACATCGACCTGGTGCTGTTGCTCCTGCTCGGTGCGCTGGTCGCTTCGCAGCTGGTGAAGCTCTGGATGGAGCGCCGTCGTGGGGCAGCGGGCGCGCGCATGCATATCCGCATGGCGGCGCTGTTCAGCCTCGTGGCTTTGACGCCGACCATCGTCGTCGCGGTGTTCTCGGCGCTCTTTCTCCATTTCGGCATGCAGTCCTGGTTCAGTGAGAAGGTATCGACTGCGCTCAACCGCTCTCTGGTCGTCGCGCAGACCTACGTGCAAGAGCAGGGCGACAGCATTCGCATCAGCACCCTGGCTGCGGCCTTGCAGCTCAACGGTCAGGCCGTTCATCTTGCGCGACGCCCTCAGCTCATGCCGCGGCTCCTGAACGACACTGCCAGTGCGCTCTCGCTTACCGACGCGGTTATCCTCCGCCGCAACGGGGATATCCTGGCCCGCAGCGACCTGGGTCTCGCCGCAGTGATCGATCCCGTGCCCGATTGGGCCATGAATGCCGCGGCTGAGGGGCGCCTCGTGATCCTTCCGGCCGAGGAAGACCGCGTGCGTGCGCTGATCAAGCTCGGCGGATTCATCGACAGCTACCTCTATGTGGCACGGTCGTTGCAACCAGACGTGATCGCTCACACCCGCCAAATCCAGGCCGTGACGAGGGACTACCAGCGCCTCGAGGATGAGCGCTACGGCATCCAAATCACCTTCGTGATGATCTTCATCCTGGTCGCTCTTCTGGTCCTGCTCTCAGCGGTGTGGCTTGGGCTCCAATTCGCCAACCGCATCGCCCATCCGATCGGTGGCCTCATCGCTGCTGCGGACCGGGTTCGCGCCGGCGAGCTTGCAGCGCGTGTCGAGGAACCTCCGCAAGACGACGAAATGGGCTCTCTCAGCCGCGCCTTCAATCGGATGACCGGTCAAATCCACAGCCAGCAGCAGGAGCTGCAAGATGCCAACCTGCAACTGGACGAAAGGCGTCGCTTCACCGAGGCGGTGCTTGCCGGCGTCTCCGCCGGCGTCATCGGCCTGGACGCAGACGGGCGGATCACGCTGCCCAACCCGTCCGCGCTTGCGTTGCTGAACGCGGGGCAGGACGACCTCTCCGGCCACGCGTTCCAGGAGGCAGTCCCGGAAATGGCCGACCTATTGTCTCAGGCGCGAGCGCAGCCCCAGCCCTTGGTCGAGGATCAGGTCGAATTGGTTCGCGGCGAGCGCAGGCGAACATTGCTCGTGCGTATCGTGACCGAACGGGAAGGCCAACGGATCGACGGCTTTGTCGTTACCTTCGACGACATCTCCGCTCTGGTGTCGGCCCAGCGGCGGGCGGCATGGGCCGACGTAGCCCAGCGCATCGCCCACGAGATCAAGAATCCTCTGACCCCAATCCAACTCTCCGCCCAGCGGCTGAAGCGTCGATATCTCGGCGAGATCAGCACCGAACCGGAAGTGTTCGAGGACTGCACCGACATCATCGTCAGTCAGGTCGGCGACATACGCCAAATGATCGATGCGTTCTCGTCATTTGCGCGGATGCCGGCGCCAGTGATCGAACGGGCGGAGCTGACGGGCATCGTCGAGCAAGCGGTCGCCCTGCACCGTCTGGCGAACCCCGAGATCGCCATCGAAATTGAGCGTCCCGACAACGACGTCTACCTCGACTGCGACGTACACCAGATTGGCCGGGCGCTTACCAACGTGTTCAAGAACGCCGTCGAAGCGATCGAGAGTCGAGCACCCGACGCCGGCCCGCCAGGGCGCATCGTCATTCGCGTGGTTGACGTCGACGGGCACTGGCGGGTGGAGGTCGAGGACAACGGGCCGGGGCTACCCGACGAGCTGCGCGACAGATTGACTGAGCCCTATGTGACCAACCGCGCCGATGGCACGGGCCTCGGCCTCGCCATCGTGCGGAGAATTATGGAGGATCACGGTGGCCGGTTGATCCTCGAGAACGGGGCCGAAGGCGGTGCCTGTGTCACGCTCGTCTTCGCCGCGGCCGGGACGGAGCCTCCCTTGCCGACGAGGGGTGAAAGCCAATGGCCCACGATATTCTGATCGTCGACGACGAACCCTACGTCCGCAAATCCATTGCCGGGATCCTGGAGGACGGCGGGTATACGCCGCGTGATGCCGCCGATGGCGCCGCCGCAATCGAGGCAATCGATGCCGGACCACTACCGTCACTCGTCATCCTCGACGTCTGGCTGGAGGGAAGCGAGCTCGACGGAATGGACGTTCTGGACGGGGTTATGCACCGGCATCCCGAAGTGCCTGTCATCATGATCAGCGGACACAGCACCATCGACACTGCCGTCGCCGCCATCAAGAAGGGGGCTTACGAATTCATCGAGAAGCCGCTCGACAGCGACCGGCTGCTTATTACGGTCGCGCGCGCGCTTGAGGCAGCCGAACTAAGGCGGGAGGTCGCCGAGTTGAAGCTGCGCGCTGGCGAGGCGACGGAGCTGATCGGTTCTTCGCCGGCAATCAAGCAGATTAGAACGGTTGCGGAGCGCGCGGCGCCAACCGACAGGCGAGTCTTCATTACCGGCCCCGCCGGGGCTGGAAAGGAGGTGCTCGCGCGCCTGATCCATAGCCGCTCGCGCCGCTCGTCGGGGCCGTTTGTTGTAGCCAACGCAGCGATGATGAGACCCGAGCGTGTGGAATTGGAGCTGTTCGGCAGCGAGGGGGACGGGCTTGCCGCCGCCGGTTCACGCAAGATTGGCACGTTCGAGCGCGCCCACCGCGGCACGCTCTTCTTCGATGAGATTGCCGACATGCCCTTCGAAACTCAGGGCAAGATTGCGCGTGCCCTGCAGGCGCACACGTTCGAGCGCGAAGGCGGTTCGCAGCGGATCGAAGTCGATATCCGCGTGATGGCGGCGACGACGCGGGACATGGAGAATGAGATAGAGCAGGGGCGCTTTCGCGAAGACCTTTACTACCGATTGCTGGTCACGCCCATCGAGGTGCCGGCGCTCCGAGACCGCCGGGAGGATATTCCCGAGTTGGCAAACTTCTTCATTCGTCAGGCGGCAGACAGTGCCGGGGTGTCGCCGCGCGAGATTGGTAGCGACGGGATCGCGATGCTGCAGTCGTTCGATTGGCCGGGCAACGTGCGTCAGCTCCGCAACTTCGTGGAATGGCTACTCATGGTGGCACCGATGCCCGCCAACGGGCCGATTGGTGCGGACATGATCCGGGCAGCCCTCAGGCCGAGGCCTGGGGTGGCACAGGCGCTCTCAAGCCAGGCCGACCTGATGGCGCTATCCTTGCGCGACGCCCGACGGCAGTTCGAGCGAAATTATTTGCACGCCCAAATCAAACGATTCGGCGGCAATATCTCGCGCACCGCGCAATTCATCGGCATGGAGCGCTCGGCGCTGCATCGCAAGCTGCGTTCGCTGGGCGTGCTGGACCGAGAGCACGATGGGAACGGGGGCGACGGGAAGGGAGCTGCGCAAACGAGCCCCGCTGGCGTCGACAAGCCGAACAGCCCATGAAGGTCATCGTCTGCGGCGCCGGCCAGGTCGGCGCCAACATCGCGCGCCAGCTTGCCAACGAGGCGAACGACGTGACCGTGATCGACAGCGACCGGGCGGTCGTGCAGCGCTTGTCCGACACGGTGGACGCGCGGGCAATCGTCGGCAATGCATCGCTTCCCGACGTGCTCGAAGAGGCAGGTGCCAAGACCGCCGAGATGATCGTCGCCGTGACCCACTCGGACGAGGTCAACATGGTGGCCTGCCAGGTCGCCCATTCCCTCTTCGACGTGCCCGAAAAGATCGCGCGAGTGAGGCAACAGAGCTACCTCAACCCGGCCTGGGCCGAGCTCTACAGCCGCGACCATATGCCGATCGACCTGATTATCTCGCCCGAGATCGAGGTCGCCCGTGCCATCGAGCGCCGGCTTCAGGTGCCGGGCGCCCTCGACATGCTGCCATTCGGCGGCGGGCGTTTACGCGTGATCGCGGTGCGCTGCGAGGAAGGTTGTCCCATCATCAACACGCCGCTCCGCCAGCTCACCGAGCTCTTTCCCGAACTCAACATCATGGTGCTTGCGATCAGCCGGGATTCACGGCTCATCGTGCCGCGCGGCGACGACCAGATGCTCATCGGGGACGAAGTCTATTTCGCCGTGGATTCGGAGCACGTTGCGCGCGGCATGGCCGTGTTCGGGCACGAGGAGCCGGAGGCGCGCCGGGTCGTCATTATTGGCGGCGGCAACATCGGCTACTTCCTGACGCAGGAGCTGGAGGAGACTCATCCAGGACTGGACGTAAAGATTGTCGAGTTGCTGCCGGAGCGTGCGCGCTACCTGGCCGAGCGGCTCAGCCGGGCCACAATCATCGGCGGTGATGCGCTGGACCCCGAGATTTTCATCGAGATCAACATCGGACTCGCCGAGGCAGTGATCGCGGTCTCCAACGACGACGAGGTGAACATCCTGGCGGCTCTGCTGGCGAAGCGCGCCGGCTGCAGGACCGCGATCTCGCTTGTCAACAATTCCAGCTACGGGCCGCTGATGGGGAGCCTCGGAGTCGACGTTGCGGTCAGCCCGCGCGAGTCGACGGTCTCGACCATCCTGCAGCGCATCCGGCGCGGCCGTATTCTGGCGGTGCATTCGATCCGCGACGGCGCCGCCGAAATCATCGAGGCCGAAGCTCTCGGAACGTCACCCATCGTCGGCCAACCGCTCATGGAGACCAAGCTGCCCACCGGAATCATCGTGGGCGCGATCGTGCGTGGCGACGAGGTCATCATTCCGCGCCCGCAAACGGTCGTTCAGGAGCATGACCGGGTCGTGATGCTGGCGGCGGCGCGCGCGGTGAAGAAGATCGAGCAGATGTTCGCCGTGCGCCTGGAGTTCTTCTGACCGGAGGCCTGCATGTCCCGCATCGCTTATGTGAACGGCCGCTACGTGCGCCACGACCTGGCGCACGTCCACGTCGAGGACCGGGGATATCAGTTCTCGGACGGGGTCTACGAGGTCGCGGCCGTCTTCGGCGGCCGGGTGATCGACGAAGAGCCGCACCTGGACCGGTTGGAGCGCTCGCTTCACGAGCTGAGGATGGACCTGCCAATTCCGCGCAATGCGCTCCGGCTGGTGACCCGCGAGGTGCTGCGCCGGAACCGAGTAAGAGACGGCATGGTCTACCTGCAGGTCACGCGCGGCGCGGCAACGCGGGATCATCCTTTCCCGGAGGACGCTGAGGGCGCCGTCGTTCTCACCGCACGTTCGGTTCAATGGCCCGAGACCGCGGAGGCAGATCGCGGCGCCGAGGTCGTCTCGATTCCAGACGGTCGCTGGGGCCGCTGCGACGTCAAGTCGGTCTCGCTGCTTCCCAACGTGCTGGCCAAGCAGGAGGCGCGCGAGCAGGGCGCCTACGAGGCCTGGTTCATCGACCCGCAAGGGCGGGTCACCGAGGGCTCCTCGACCAACGCCTGGATCGTTGACGACGCCGGACGCGTGGTGACGCGCGACCTCGAATCGAACATCCTCGGCGGCATCACCCGCCAGACCGTGCTCCGGCTGGCTCGCGAGGCCGGGATCGAGGTCGACGAACGGCCGTTCACGCTGGCCGAGGCGCAGGCCGCGCCCGAGGCCTTCCTCACCAGCACCACGTCTTTCGTCCGGGCTATCGTTCGCATCGACGGTCAGCCGGTCGGCACCGGAGAGCCGGGGCCGGTGACCCTGCGGCTGCGCGATCTCTACCTCACCTATTGCCGCGGCGGGCGCGCCAACCGGTGAGGCTGACGAGGCCGCGCGCCGTCCTGTTCGACTGGGACAATACGCTGGTCGAGAGCTGGGACATCATCCACGAAAGCTTGCGGCGGACTTTCCTCGACCTGGAGCGCGAGCCCTGGAGCTTCGATCAAACCAAGGCCTGGGTGCGGCGCTCCATGCGGGATTCGTTTCCCGACCTCTTCGGAGCCGACGCGGTGCGGGCCGAACACTCGTTCTACCGCCATTACCGGGCGCACCACCTGCGTCGGCTGACTCCGCTCACCGGCGCCGCAGAAACCTTGGACGCGCTTCACCGCGACGGGCTCCCGCTCGGCGTGGTCAGCAGCAAGCAGGGCAACCTGGTCAGGGAGGAAGCGGAACACTTGGGCTGGAGCGGCTATTTCGGGCGCATCGTCGGCGCCGACGATGGGCCTTTGGACAAGCCCGCACCCGAGGCCGTCACTCTGGCGCTCGACGGCACCGAGATTACGCCCGGCCCGGACGTTTGGTATGTCGGCGACACGGGCATCGACGTGACCTGCGCCCGAAATTCGGGCTGCGCCGCGGTGATCGTCAGCGCCGACCCACCCCGAGACGGTGACCGGCCTCAAGTGCCGGATCATCAGGTCGCCGATCACGCGGGGTTGCATGGCTTCTTGCGGGCGCACGGAATCACCATATAGTCAACGGTGGCGTGCTTGCATGAGCATGCCAGGCGCCCGGCCCTTCGGAGGCGGGGGCCGGCAAGGATAGAGAAACACATGACTGGCAAGGGATCCCACAGTCTCCAGGACGTCTTCCTCAATCACGTGCGCAAAGGAAAAATGCCGGTCACGATCTTTCTCGTGAACGGTGTCAAGCTCCAGGGAATTATCACCTGGTTCGATAATTTCTGTGTTTTGCTCAAACGCGATGACCATTCGCAGCTTGTCTACAAGCATGCGATTTCGACGGTCATGCCGGTTCAGCCGATCCAGTTGTTCGATCAGGGAGCTGAGCCGGCAGAGGAGGACGATACGTAAGTGGCGAGCGTCAGCGTCCCGCGCGACGCTAATTCGCCACCGCGCACCTGCGTCCTGCATCCGGCGCTGGCTCGCCCGCCGGCGGCCGGGAACGCGTGCGCGCGCGCGCGGGAGCCTGAGAGTCGCCTAGCCGAGGCGGTGAGCCTTGCCCACGCCATCGATCTCGATGTCGTGGAGGCCGATGTCGTGCCCGTGCAGAAGCCGCGGCCAGCCACCCTGTTCGGTCCTGGGCGCGTGGAGGCGGTGGCGGATGTCGTGTCTGCGCACGACTTGGGACTGGTCGTCGTGGATGGGGCGCTCACCCCGGTCCAGCAGCGCAATCTCGAACGCGCGTGGCACTGCAAGGTCATCGACCGCACCGCGCTCATCCTCGAAATCTTCGCGGCGCGGGCCCGCACCCGTGAGGGCCGGCTTCAGGTCGAGCTCGCCGCCCTTCGCTACCAGCGGAGCCGCCTGGTGCGGTCCTGGACGCACCTGGAACGCCAGCGCGGCGGCCTCGGCTTCGTGGGCGGGCCGGGCGAGACCCAGATCGAGGCCGATCGGCGCCAGATTCGCGTCCGTATCGACCGCCTGGAGCGCGCGCTCGACGGGGTCAAGCGCACGCGCGGCCTGCATCGTGCCGCCCGCCAGCGCGTCCCCTATCCCGTGATCGCTCTGGTCGGCTACACCAACGCCGGCAAGACCACGCTCTTCAACCGGCTGACCGGGGCCTCGGCGGTCGCGCGCGACCAGCTCTTCGCGACCCTCGATCCGACCATGCGAGGGGTCATCCTGCCATCGGGCCAGCGCGTCATCTTCTCCGATACCGTCGGCTTCGTCTCCGACCTGCCGCACGACCTGGTGGCGGCGTTCCGCGCGACTCTGGAGGAGGTGGTCGCCGCCGACCTCATCGTGCATGTCCGCGACTGCGCCCATGCGGACAGTGCCGAGCAACGCGCCGACGTGCTCCGGGTGCTGACCGAACTCGGGCTCGAGGACCGCCTCGGGACCGGCGTCGTCGAGGTGCTCAACAAGCTCGATCTGCTCGACCCGCGCCAGCGCGCCTGCCTTGCGGAGCGGGGGAGGGAAGGGGGCAACGGAGGCAACGGCCTCGCCGATCACCAGAGCGTCGTCGCTGCATCGGCCCTCACCGGCGAAGGAGTCGACGATCTGATCCGGGCGATCGACTCCCGGCTGACGGCTGCGCGACTCATCGTCGAGGTGCGGGTGCCCTACGCCGACGGCGCGACTCTGGCCTGGCTCTACAGCCACGGCGAGGTCCTGGAGCACGCCGACGACGATGGCGAGGCCCGTCTCAGGGTCGGCCTCACGCCAGCGGACGCCGGCCGGCTGGAGCGACGCCCCGGCATCTCGCTCGCCGCCCGCTGATTTCTCCACCGCCGCGCTTGATTCGCTGATAATTTACATAATGTATAATCGAAGTACTTTCCAATAACTCGCTGAAGACAAAATATTTTCCGTCACATTATGGTCTCCGACCAAGCAGAGAGGGAATGCACGAGGATGCCCGGAATCCACGCGTTGCGCGCATCCGAACGGACCTCGGAGGCAACATCTGGTATGGGATGAACGAAGAACAATTGGGAAACTGCGGCTCACGTATATGCCCCCTGTCGGCCCGGCTGGCTGTTGACACCGCCACGCCGTCTCCCTATTAAGCGTTAGCACTCGCCACGCGAGAGCGCTAACAAGCGCTCGCAGCGGAACACTGGCGGAATTGAACACGGTTACGTCTCGGAGGGCGGCATGAACATCAGGCCTTTGCACGATCGCGTGCTGGTGCGGCGGATCGAGCAGGATCAGACGACGGCGGGCGGCATCATCATTCCCGACACCGCCCAGGAGAAACCGCAGGAAGGCGAGGTCGTCGCCGCAGGTCCCGGCGAGCGCGGGGAGGACGGCAGGCTCACCCCCCTCGATGTCAAGGCGGGCGACCGCATCCTGTTCGGCAAGTGGTCGGGCACCGAGGTCAAGGTCGATGGCGAGGAGCTGTTGATCATGAAGGAGTCCGACATCATGGGCGTGATCGAGTAGCTCGACACCCTCTCGCGTTAGGCATCCAATTCGGAGCGATCGGCGATGGCCAAGAAGCAAATTCATCAAGCCGAGGAGGCCCGCGAGCGCCTTCTCGAAGGTGTCGATATCCTCACCGACGCCGTATCGGTCACGCTCGGCCCCAAGGGCCGCACCGTGGTCTATCAGACGGCTGGCGGCGACGGGCGAATCACCAAGGACGGCGTGACCGTCGCCAAGGAGATCGAGCTCGAGGACCGGATGCAGGATATCGGCGCCCGGCTCGTCCGCGAGGCCGCGACCCGGACGGAGAAGGACGCCGGCGACGGCACCACCACAGCGACCGTCCTCGCCCGCGCGCTCGTGCGCGAAGGCACCAAGGCGGTTGCGGCCGGCATGAACCCGATGGACGTGCGCCGCGGCATCGACCGCGCCGTCGATGCGGTGGTCGAGGAGATCGGCAAGAAATCCAAGCGGGTGAAGACCCGCGAGGAGATCACGCAGGTGGCGACCGTGGCCGCAAACAACGACCCGGTGGTGGGCGACATGATCTCGCAGGCCATGGAAGAGGTGGGCGAGCGCGGTGTCATTACCATCGAGGAAGCGGCCGGCATCGACACCGAGCTCGATGTCGTCGAGGGCATGAACTTCGACAAGGGCTACGTGTCGCCCTATTTCGTGACCAATGCCGAGCGCATGACGGTCGAGCTCGACGACGCCTACATCCTGGTGCACCAGGAGAAGCTCACCAGCATGCAGGAGCTGCTGCCGGTGCTGGAGAAGGTGGGTCAGACCGGCAAGCCGCTTGCGATCATCGCCGAGGACGTGGACGGTGAGGCGCTGGCGACCCTGGTGGTCAACCGGCTGCGCGGCGGCCTCAAGGCTGCGGCGGCCAAAGCGCCGGCCTTCGGCGACAGACGCAAGGCCATGCTCGAAGATATCGCCGTGCTCACTGGCGGCACCGTGGTCAACAAAGAGCAGGGCATCAAGCTGGAGAGCATCACGCTCGACCAGCTCGGCACGGCCAAGCGGGTCGAGATGAGCAAGGACGAGACCGTGATCGTCGGCGGCGGCGGCACCAAGAAAGCCATCAACGAACGCTGCCAGCAGCTCCGCACCGAGATCGAGACCACGGATTCCGAATACGACCAGGAGCGCTTCGAGGAGCGACTCGCCAAGCTGGTCGGCGGGGTCGCCATCTTGAGGGTCGGCGCCGATTCCGAGATCGAGGTCAAGGAGAAGAAGGAACTCGTCGAGGACGCCATGCGCGCCACGCGCGCAGCGGTGGAGGAGGGGGTCGTCCCTGGCGGCGGCGTGGCGCTGCTCGCGGCCTCGCGCAAGCTCGACAAGCTGCAGGGGGACAACGCCGACCAGGATCGCGGCATCGCCATCGTGCGGAGCGCGATCCGCGCGCCCACCCGCCATATTGCGGAGAACGCCGGCGCCGACGGCTCGCTCGTGGTGGGAACGCTGCTCGACGGTCGCGGCGCCACCCGGGGATACGACGCCCAGGAGGGCCGCTATTGCGACATGATCGAAGCCGGCATTCTGGACCCGGCGAAGGTCGTCCGCTCCGCCCTTCAGGACGCCGCGTCCATCGCCGGCCTGCTGATCGCGACCGAGGCCGGTGTCGTCGAGATTCCCGAGAAGGCTCCGCCGATGCCGCCGGGCGGCGGTGGCATGCCCGGAATGGGTGGCATGGGCGACATGGGAATGGGCGGTATGGGTGGTATGGGTGGTATGGGCATGTAAGCCTGCCGGTTCCATCGCACGTAGTCGGGGAGGGGGCCGCAAGGCCCCCTTCTTCGTTGCGCGCGTGCGGCTTGCCGATTCCCCCGCCGAGGCTCGCGGGACAGTGGGCCAGCTTTATCCGGGATTCGCCGGGATTAGGCGGGATGAAGTGAGATTAAGCGGGATAGAGCGGGATAGAGCGGGATCGGTGATATGCCCCGCGTGCCCGGACAGCGCGACTGCGCCGAGCCCCCCACCCGTCTGGGGAGTGGCGCCCCGCCGCCCAGCCACGCCCCGCCGCCTTGCGTCTCCTGTGCTTCACGCCGCGATCCTGGCGCCAGCAGCGCGCGCCGTACACCGGACCATGGTCCGGAGAGTCGGGGAGGGGAGAGGCCGCTCTATTCGTCCCGCGTCGGGATGGCCGTTTTTGAGCCCGGAGCCGATGGCCCGTGCTCGGCGCACTTGGCTTCCTCCCAGAGTCGGTCCAGCTCGGCGAGGCCGACGTCGCGGGCGCTACGGCCTGATTCCGCCAGCGCGGCCTCGATGCGGTGGAAGCGCGCGGTGAACTTGGCGTTGGCGGCGCGGAGCGCGGCCTCGGGGTCCACGCCCACGTGGCGGGCGAGGTTGACGCAGGCGAACAGCAGGTCGCCGACCTCCTCGGCAACCGCCGCCTTATCAGCCGCCTCCGTCGCCGTGGCCTCCCGCAGCTCGGCTACCTCTTCGAGCACCTTGTCGTAGACCGGCTCGGGCTCCGGCCAGTCGAAGCCTACGCGGGCGGCGCGCTTCTGCAGCTTTTCGGCGCGGAGCAGGGCAGGGAGGGCCAGCGCCACCCCGTCCAGCACGCTGGCCTGGCGCCCTTCGGCCTGCGCCTTGACCTCGCGCTCGGCGGCCTTCTGGGCCTCCCAGGAGCGCATCTGCGCCGGTGCCGAGTGCCGCGCCTCGGTTTCGTCGTCGCCGAAGACGTTGGGGTGGCGGCGGATCATCTTGTCCGCGATGCCGCGCGCGACCTCGTCGAAGTCGAAGCTGCCGTCCTCCCGCGCCATCTGGGCGTGAAAGACCACCTGCAGCAGCAGATCGCCAAGCTCGTCGCGCAGCGCCACCCGGTCGTCCTGCCGGATTGCCTCGGCGACCTCGTAGGCTTCCTCGATGGTATAGGGCGCGATGGTCGCGAAGTTCTGCTCGAGGTCCCACGGGCAGCCGGACGCCGGGTCGCGCAGCCGCGCCATCACGTCGAGCAACCGGTCGATGCCGGCGCCGGCTCGCGCGGGTGCGTCGTCGTCATCCTCGTGACGCGGCGGCGGTGCGTCGTCGTTGTCGCGGCTTGGTGGCGGTGCGTCGCTCATCGTTCTGCGTCCGTTGGGGCCGCAGGCGGAATAGAGAGGACGCGTCCGGAGCCCGGCGGACCCGCGCACGCGGCCCGATGAGCCGCCCGGTGCCCGCCGTCACCTTGAGCGGTAATTCGCATAAGATATATTATGGAAAATAATGCGTGGTTCCCAGAGTGTGTGTAGGAACAATGGTTTACGAGACGCATCACAGCGCATCCGTGTCGATCGCGAGCCCGTCGTGCCCCGGCACCACGCTGGCCGGCAATGCTGCGCGCAGGGTCTCGTAGTCGAACTGATGCGACATGTGCGTCAGCACCGCAAGCGCCGGCTTCACCCGCGCGATCCACTCCAGCGTGATGTCGAGATGCGCATGCGTGGGATGCTCGCGGTAGCCCAGGCAATCGACGATCCAGAGCTTGACGCCGTCCAGCGCGGCGAAGGCCTCCTCCGGCAGCGCCTTCACGTCGGTCGAGTACGCCATGGCGCCGATCCGGTAGCCGGTGGTGATGCTGCGCCCGTGCTCCTGCGGGAACGGCGTCACCTCGATGCCGCCAGCCTCGAACGGCCCCTCGACCGGGACCGGGTTCAGGCTGGGCTTGGCCCAGCCGCGCGTCCCCATGGGCTCGAAAGCGTAGGCAAAGCGCCCCTTTATGGCCGCCAGCGTGGCGGCCGAGCCATAGGCGTCGAGCTCTCGCCCCGTATGAAAGTTGATCGAGCGCAGGTCGTCGATCCCGTGCACGTGGTCGGCATGACCGTGGGTGTAGAGCACCGCATCCAGGTGCGCGACCTCCGCATCGACCAGCTGTGCATGCAGATCCGGCGGCGTGTCGATCAGCAGCCGCGTGTCCTCCGACTCGACCAGCACCGAGACCCGGCGGCGGCGGTTGCGCGGGTCGGTCGAACGGCACACCGCGCAGTCGCAGCCGATCACCGGGACGCCGCTCGACGTGCCGCAGCCGAGAACCGTAACTTTCATGCCTGTTCAGCGTGTTGTGCAGTCGCTTTAGAGAATAATCTGAAGAAATTATCGGTCGTCGCGCAGGCCAGTTCGGTCTCGTCCAGCCCCTTGATCTCGGCGAGCCGGGCGGCGGTATGCACCACGTGCGCGGGCTCGTTGCGCCGGCCGCGATGAGGCACCGGCGCGAGATAGGGCGCGTCGGTCTCCACCAGCAGCCGGTCCACCGGCACGTCGCGGGCGACGGCGCGCACCTCCTCGGCGTTCTTGAAGGTCAGGATGCCCGAGAACGAAACGCGAAATCCGATGTCCAGCGCCGTCTCCGCCACCGCGCGGCCCGCGCTGAAGCAGTGGATGACGCCGGGGAAGGCCCCCTTCCCCGCCTCCTCGCGCAGAATCCGGCAGGTGTCCTCGTCCGCAGAGCGCGTGTGCACGATCAACGGCAGCCCGGTCTCCCGCGCCGCCGCGATGTGCTGGCGGAAACTCGCCTCCTGCTGCGGCCTCGGGCTGTTGTCGTAATGAAAATCCAGCCCGCTCTCGCCGATCCCGATGACCTTGGGATGCGACGCCATGCGCACCAGGTGGTCCGCCGTCACCGCCGGCTCCTCGGCCACGTGGTGCGGATGGATGCCGACCGAGCACCAGATCGGTGCGTGCGCCTCGGCCAGCCCCCGCACGGCATCGAACTGCGTCACCCGCGTGCAGATGGTCTGCAGGGCGCCGACGCCGGCGTCGGCGGCGCGGGCGAGCACGCCCTCGATGTCGTCCCCAAAATCCGGAAAGTCGAGATGGCAGTGGCTGTCGACAAGCATCGGCACGCTCACGTCTGACCTCAGGAGTCCGGGCTATCCTCCACGAATCGCGGGAAAACCGGCTCAGGCCTCGGCAGCGGCGTGCCAGGCGCAAGCCGCCCGTCCGCGCCGAGCGCCGCGAGATCGCGCGCCTCCGCCGCCACCCCAAGCTGGTCGAGCATCCGGCCGCTGGATTCCGGCATGAACGCCTGCGTCAGCACCGCGAGATGGCGCAGGGTCTCGATCACCACGTAGAGCACCGTCGCCATGCGCGCCGGGTCCTCCCTGCGCAGCACCCACGGCGCCTGCTCGTCGACGTAGCGGTTGGCCTGGCCCACCACCTCCCAGATGTGGATCAGCGCCCGGTGAAAGCCCTGCGCGCCGATCTCCGCGCGCACCGTCTCCACCAGCGCCTCCGCCGCGCCCAGCAGCGCGTCGTCCGCCGCCGTGAAGGCGCCGGGCTCGGGCACGGCGGCATCGCAGTTGCGGTAGGCCATGGTCAGCACCCGCTGCGCCAGGTTGCCGTAGTCGTTGGCGAGGTCGTCGTTCATGCGCCCGACGATCGCCCGGTGCGAGAAGTCGCCGTCGCTGCCGAAAGGCAGCGCCCGCAGCAGGAAGTAGCGCACGGCGTCCAGCCCGTAGCGCGCGACGATCCGGTGCGGCTCGATCACGTTGCCGAGCGATTTCGACATCTTCTGGCCTTCGTTGGTCCACCAGCCGTGGGCGAAGACCCGCGTCGGCGGCTCGACATCCGCCGCCATCAGGAAGGCCGGCCAGTAGACCGTGTGAAAGCGCAGGATGTCCTTGCCCACCATGTGCAGGTCGGCGGGCCAGTAGGTGCGCCAGGTGTCGCACCCGGTGTCGGGAAAGCCGGCTGCGCTGATGTAGTTGGTGAGCGCGTCGAGCCACACGTACATGGTGTGGTCGGGGTCGCCCGGCACCGGGATGCCCCACTTCAGGCTCGCGCGCGAGACCGAGAGGTCGTTCAGGCCGCCCGAGACGAAGCTGATGACCTCGTTGCGCCGGCTCTCGGGCGCCACCGCCTGCGGGTTCTTCTCGTAGAACTCCAGCAGCCGCTCTTGCCAGGCGGAGAGGCGGAAGAAGTAGCTCGGCTCCTCGACCCATTCCACCGGCGAGCCGTCCGCCACCGTCACCTTGCCGCCGTCGGGGCTGTCCGTGACCTCCGCTTCTGTGCAGAACGCCTCGTCCCGCACCGAGTACCAGCCCGCATACTTGTCGAGGTAGATGTGGCCGTTGGCCGCGATGCGGCGCCACAGCTCCTGGCACGAGCGCGTGTGCCGCTCCTCTGTGGTGCGGATGAAGTCGTCGTTGCTGTAGCCCATCACCCCGCCGAGCGCGCGGAAACGCTCCGAGACCTGGTCGACGAACTTTTGGGGCTCCATGCCGGCGGCAATCGCGGATTTCTGGACCTTCTGGCCGTGCTCGTCGGTGCCGGTGAGGAACATCACGTCGCGGCCGTCGAGCCGCATGAAGCGCGCCAGCACATCGCAGGCGAGCGACGTGTAGGCGTGCCCGATGTGGGGCGAATCGTTCACGTAGTAGATCGGGGTGCTGAGGTAGTAGGCCGCTCGGGGCGCCATCGGCTTCCGGTCCTGCGGTTCAGGCCCGCGCGGCCTCCTGCAGCGATGCGAACGCGCCGATCAGGACCTGCCGGGGGTCAAGGTTGAGCCCGTCCGCCTCCGCGAACGAGCGGCCGAGGTTTTCCCACACGCCGACCCAGCGATCAAGCGCCGCTCCCTGCATGAGCGCCGCGCTCGCCCTCTCGCCCGGCACGACCTCCTCCATGGATTCGAGCTCGCCGCATGCCGCCGCGCGGATCGAGCGGCCGAGCCACCAGAGGATCAGCTCGCTGAGCGTGCGCATGCGGTCGACCCCGTCCCGTCCGGCGAGCCCGTCGGCGAGCTGGTGCAGCGGGCGCGCATCGAGCGCTGGCAGCGCGCCGACCAGGCCTATGAGCCGCCGATAGAGCGCAACCCCGCCCTGCTCCGCCAGCGCCGCCGCGCGGCCGGGGCTGCCTTCGGCGAGCAGCCCGAGCACGCGGCGCTCCGCCGCCGGCAAGCCCGGCATCGCCTCCGCCAGCAGCCCCTCCAGCGCCGGCGCGGGCAGCGGCGCCAGCGTGAGCAGGCGGCAGCGCGAGCGCAGCGTCGCCGGCATTCGGCTCGGCGCGTGGCTGACCAGCAGGAACAGCACGCGGCTGGGGGGCTCTTCCAGGCGCTTGAGCAGGGCATTGGCGGCATTGCGGTTCATCTCGTCGGCCGCATCGACGATCACCACGCGCCAACCGCCCTCACCCGCCGTGAGCGAAAGGAAGGCGTTGGCCTTGCGCACGTCGTCCACCACGATCTCGGCGCGGAGCCTGCCCCGGTCGCCGAGACCCCGCTCGATGACCGCGAGGTCGCTGTGGCCGCCCGCCGCGATGCGGCGAAAGACCAGATGCTCCGGCGCTATCGCCAAGCCTTCGTGGCCGTCCCCTTCCCCGCCGGCAAGCACGAAGCGCGCGAACCGGTAGGCCAGCGTCGCCTTGCCGATGCCACGCGGGCCCGCGATCAGCCAGGCATGCGCCAACCGCCCGCTTCCCCACGCCTCGACCAGCGCCCCTGCGGCCGCCTCGTGCCCGACGAGATGCGGGTTCGCGCGCGGCGCCGGCCAGGCGAAGGCCGAATCGGCGCTCTCACTCATCGAACGAGACCGGGAGCCGCGCCGCCACGATCTCGAGGATCGCACGACCGACCGTGTCCGGGTCCGCTGTTGCGTCCACCACCGCGTAACGCCCCTCATCTGATTCCGCACGGGCGAGGAAGCCCCGCCGCACTTTCTCGTGAAACTCGGTGCCCATGCGCTCGTAGCGGTCGGACCCGGCGCGCGCGCCGGCCCGCCGGAGTCCCTCCGCCACCGGAATGTCGAGCACCACCGTCAAATCCGGCGCGAAGCCGCCGAGGGAGAGGTCGCTGAGGCGTTCCATGACGTCGAGGTCGGCGCCCTGGCCGTAGCCCTGGTAAACAATCATCGAATCCACGAAGCGGTCGGAGATGACCCAGAGGCCGCGCTCCAGCGCCGGCTCGATGGTGTGCAGCAGGTGATCGCGCCGCGCTGCCGCGTGCAGCATGGCCTCGGCCAGCGGCTCCCAGCGTTCCACGGGGCCCGAGACGAGAAGCCTTCGGATTTCTTCGGCACCTGGAGAGCCGCCGGGCTCACGGGTCAGGGCTGTCCTGACGCCACGCGCTTCGAGCGCATCGCGAAGTCGGGCGGCCTGAACGGTCTTTCCGGCGCCCTCGCCGCCTTCGAGCGTGATGAAGCGTCCGCGCGACATGACGCGGAACGACGGCCCCTATCCGCCCCGGCCCCAGATCAGCGCGTCGATCGCAGCCCCGATTCGGCCGAAGCCGGAGAGGCTGTCCACCGAGGCGCCGGCCAATAGCGGCCACTCGCGCGTCTCCACGTTCGGCGCGCTCACCACCAGCGTGGCCACCCTTGTGCCTTTCTCCACTGGCGCTGCGATCGGGCCCTCGGCCACGATCTTCACTTCCATGCTCTTGCGAGATTTGCGCGGCATCATCAGCACGACATCGCTCTCGGTGACCAGGGGCAACTCGTCGGCCTCGCCGAGCCAGACGTCGAAGTTGTCCACCACCTGGCCCGCGCGGAACAGAACGTAAGTCTTGAACGCCCGAAAGCCGTAACTGAGCAGGCGTTCCGATTCCCGCGCCCGGGCATCGACGCCGTTGATGCCGTTCACGACCAGCACCAGACGCTGCTCGCCGCGCTTCGCCGATGCCGCGAGGCCGTGCCCCGATGCCTGCGCATATCCCGTCTTGAGGCCGTCAGCCCCGTCGTAGCGGTAGAGCAGCGGGTTGCGGTTACCCTGCTTGATGCCGTTGTAGGTGAAGCTCTTCTCCGCGAACATCGGGTAGTACTCGGGGAAGTCCACGATGATGCGCCGCGACATCTCGGCGACATCCCGCGCCGTCGTGATGTGCTCGGGATCCGGCCATCCGGTCGAGTTGATGAAGTGGCTGTCGGCGAGGCCAAGCTCGTCGGCCTTCTCGTTCATCAGGTCGGCGAAGGCGGCCTCAGAGCCAGCCAAACCTTCAGCCAGCACGATGCTGGCATCGTTGCCCGACTGCACGATGACTCCACGCAGCAACTCGCTGACCGTTACCTTCTTGTTGACCTCAAGAAACATGCGTGAGCCCTTCATCCGCCACGCTTTCTTGCTCACGGTAAAGGTGTCTTCCAGAGCGAGCTGGCCGTCCGCCAGGTGCTCGAAGACGACGTAGAGCGTCATGATCTTACTCATGGAGGCCGGATACATCGGCTCGTCCGCGTTCTTCTCGGCGAGCACCATGCCGGTCCCTGCATCCATCAGGATGAACTGCTGCGCCTCGGTGTCGACCGCCGCGGCAGGGCGGGGCTGGGATGCGGCGAAGAAGGCACCGCTCAGGCAGAGACTGAGCGCACAGTAGAGAACGGCAAGCCCGGCACGCCGGCGCACGGGAATTCGATCGGCCATCTGGTTCCGGCTCCTCCGCATCGCATTTAGCCCGGCTTTCTCACCAATGTCATGGTCTGCGCGGTGCTTTCAGGCCGACAGAGCAGGAAAGCCGTGCAGCGCGATGTTGGGGCATCGGGCAAACGGCTTGACGCACTCTGTCGGCCTGAAAGCGCCGCCCTTCGGGTCGCGCCCAGGCGCCCGCCCGCGGCGTCGCGGGCCTCAACCGTATTCCCTGATACGCTTTTCGGCCCGCTTCTGGCGGATCGATCGTCTGGGCGCGACGCAGGCTGTGACATTGGTGAGAAATCCGGGCTAGGCGGATCGCAAGGTGTACACCCTCGCCGGGGGCCGGGCCAAGCGCCACTCTCGTCAGCGGTACCCCGCAGCGACGATGTGAGAGCCGGTGAAGCCGGCGCGATTGAGCTCGGCCAGGATGAACGCCGCCTCGTCGTCCGTCTCCACCGGGCCGATGCGCACCGCGTAGACCACGCGGCCGTTGCGGCGCTCCGGCTCGACCGCAACCGCGCCGAGAGAGCGCACCTGATCGCCCAGACGATCGGCATCATCGCGTTCGTTGAGGACAGCCGCTTCGACCAGGAGCCGCCGCGACGTGACGCTGGCAGTCTCCCGTTTCGGCGCCTGCGCCTGGGGCGGGCTCACGCTCGCCGCTGCGCGTATTGGTTTGGTCGGCGGCAGCACCACCGTTCCGTTCGACGGCTTCGTCCAGCGGGGCTTGAGCGGGACATCGGGCGAGGCGGCCGCAACGACGACCGGCTGGTCGGCCGGTTGCGGCGCCGCCGGCGGGTCAAGGCGATCCAGGCCGAGGTATTGGACGCGCACCTTGGCCAATCCCTGGCTTTTGAAGCCGAGGAGCTGCGCGGCGCGGCGGGAGAGGTCGATGATCCGGCCGTTGACGAACGGGCCGCGGTCGTTCACCCGCAGTTCCAGTTGCCGCCCGTTTTCGAGGTTGGTCACGCGCACACGGCTGGGCAGCGGCAACGTCGGGTGCGCGGCGGTCACCCCGTTCATGTCGAAGCGTTCGCCGTTCGCCGTGGGCCGGCCATGGAACGCGGGCCCGTACCAAGAGGCGACACCCGTCCTGTCGTAGTTGGGATCGTAGCTCGGGTAATGCCAGACGTGGTTGACCTGGTAGGGCGAGCCGAGCTTGTAGTGCGGCTTCGCGACGCGAACCGGCGGCTTCTCCTCCTCCTCTTTCGTCTCCAGGTTGAACTTCTTGACGACATGAAGGGCGAGCTTCACCTCACTGCAGCCCGCGACTGCGAGCAGGCAGAGTGCCAGCGAGGCGAGGAGAAGCGGCTTTCTGGTCATCGGCCGGACCCGCCGACCGCTACCGCCCCCCGATCCTGTCGGCCAGGAGGCCGACGGACGTCGCAAAGTAGAACGAGCGGTTCCACCGCATGATCGTCCGGTAGTTGTCGTAGACGAGGTAGGCCGGCCCCCCTTCCCCACCGGGCAGCACCACCGAGCCGCTCATCGCGGCTTGCGGCAGATCGCTGCCATCGGCGCGGCGAAGACCCAGGGCCTGCCATTCGGCGAGGGTCTTCTTCACCTTCAGGTCGGCGAGCCGCTGGTCGAAGCCGGCCGGCAACTGCACTTGCCGTCCCCAGGTCTCGCCGTTGCGCCATCCGGCCTGCACCAGGTAATTCGCCGCTGAGGCAAATACATCTTCCTGGGTTCCCCAGATATCGCGCTTGCCGTCGCCGTCATGGTCCACGGCGTAGCGCACGAAGCTCGACGGCATGAACTGGCTCTGCCCCATGGCGCCGGCCCAGCTGCCGACCATTGCGTCCGGGGTAATGTGGCCGTCCTCCAGGATGCGGAGCGCGTGCAACAGCTCCCCGCGGAAATAGGCGCTGCGCCGGCCGTCATGGGCGAGCGTCGCCAGCGCGCCGATCACAGGAAATCCACCGAGAAACCTGCCGAAGCTAGTCTCGATGCCCCAGAGCGCGACGATGAAGCGGGGCGGCACCCCGTACTCGCGCCCGATCGGCTCGAGCAAGTCCCGGTGCTTGGCGAGCAGTTCCCTGCCCTGCGCGACGCGTGACTCGGGCACCACACGCTCAAGATACTCGGCGAACGTTATGGTGACTTCCGGCTGGGAGCGGTCCAGCTCGATGACCCGCGGGATCGGCTCGATTCCTTCGAACGCTGCATCGAAGGTGGCGGCGCTGATGCCCTGGCTCAGCGCCTCGCTGCGCACCCCCTCGCGCCATTCGGCGAAGTTCTCGGCACCTTCTTCCTGCGCCATCGCGCCACCCGCCAGCAGCACACCGATGAGCGCCGCACTGGCCGCCATACGCGCGGATCTCAACCCGATTCGCGACTCGCGCCGTTTCATGGCGGGCCCCTATGACACGCCTGTTACGCGTGCGCCAAGCCCTCAATTGTCCAGGCGGAGTTCAAGCGTTGGTGATCGGGAGCCCGAAGGTCGCGTCGGGAAGCAGCCTCAATCCAGCGCTTCAGGATTGAATACAAAGGAAGAATCGAGCTTGCCATCCAGTGCATCGAGTACGTTCTGCGCGCACCGTGTCGCCATGCGGATAAAGGCGCCGCGGGAGGAGCCGCCCATGTGCGGCATGAGCACGGTGGCCGGATGGCTGAGCAACGGGTCGTCGAGTCGCGGTGGCTCCTCGTCGAACACATCGAGGCCCGCCCCCGCCAGATGTCCCGATTGGAGCGCCTCGTGGAGGGCTGCGCCATCGACGATCGGCCCCCGCGCCGCATTGGCCAGAATCGCGCTTGGCTTCATCCGCGCGAGCGCCGCCCGGTCGATCAGGTGTCGGGTCTCGTCGTTGAGCGGCACGTGCACGCTGACGTAGTCCGCCCGCGGCAGCGCCTCGGCGAGATCGGCGACCGGCGTGCAGCCGGCATCGATAATCTCCATCTGCGAAATGTAGGGATCGCAGCACTCGACTCTCATCTCGAAGGCCTTGCAGCGCGCCGCCACCCGCCGCCCGATACGCCCGAAGCCGATAATCAGAACGGTGCGCCCGTAGAGTTCGAGGTGGTCGGCGGCCTCGCGCACTAGGAAATCGCCGCGCCGCACCGACTCGTCGTAGTGGCGGGCCTTCTTCGACGCGGCGAGCATGAAGTAGAGGGTGAGCTCGGCGACCGTCACAGCGTTGGCATCGCCCACCGTGGCCACCGGGATCTTCCGCGCGGTGGCGACCTCCAGGTCGATGTTGTCGCAGCCGACGCCGTGGCGCGCGATGACCTTGAGCCGGGTCGATGCTTCGAGCATCTCGGCCCGCAACGGCAGATAGCGCAGGATGAGGCCGTCGGCGTCCGCAATCTCCCTCAGCAGCGTGTCGTCGTCGTCCCGTTCCACCTCGCAGATATTCAGGTCGGCGCGGCTCTTCAGGAGATCGACGCCTGCCTCGTCGATCGCATCGTGTATGATTACCTTCGGCATGGCGGCTCCGCTGCTCGCGGTCGAACGCGGCGGTCGGCGGGGCCTGCCTCCACCCACGGAACGATCTGAGGTCCCGAGCGATGGCGCTGAACTCCCCCGAGGCGCGCGATCTTGCGCATCATCTTCATTCCTACACCCATCTCCCCAGCCTGGAGCGGGACGGCCCGGTCGTGCTGGAGCGGGGCGAAGGTATCTACGTCCACGACACGCATGGCAAGCGCTATCTCGAAAGCGTCTCGGGCCTGTGGAACGTGGTGGTCGGCTTCAGCGAGCCCAGGCTGGTGCAGGCGGCCCACGAGGCCCTCAAGCAGATGCCGGCCTACCACACCTTCTTCGGCCGCACGGCGCTCCCCCCGGTCGTGCTCGCCGAGAAGCTGGTGGAGATCGCGCCGATGGAGGTGTCGCGGGTCTACTTCGTGAACTCGGGCTCGGAGGCCAACGACACCGCGATCAAGATGCTCTGGATGATGGCGAGAGGCGCCGGCGAGCCCCAACGGCGCAAGCTGATCTCGCGCTCCATGGCCTACCACGGCACGACCGTCGCGTCGTGCAGCCTCAACGGCAAGCCCTATATCGGCGCCTTCGGGCTGCCATTGCCGGAGGTGCGCTATGTCGAGGCGCCGCACTACTGGCGCAACGCCCACCCCGGCGAGAGCGAGGAAGCCTACGCTGAGCGCCTGGCGGGTGAACTGGAGGCGCTGATCGAGGCCGAAGGGCCCGAGACCTTCGCGGGCTTCTTCGCCGAGCCCGTGATGGGTGCCGGCGGCGCGGTGCCGCCGCCTGCCGGCTATTTCCCCAAGATTCAGGCGGTGCTCAATCGCCACGGCATCCCGCTGGTCGCCGATGAGGTCGTGACCGGGCTCGGCCGCACGGGGAACCTGTGGGGCGCGGAGACCTACGCGTTCACGCCGGACATCCTGGTCACCTCGAAGGCGCTTACCTCGGGCTACTACCCGATGGCGGCGGTGTTGCTGTCGCCGGAGATGGACCGCCGCCTGCATCGGGCGGCGGAGGAAATCGAGGAGTTTCCCCACGGCTTTACCACGGGCGGCAGCCCGGCCGCAGCGGCGGTCGCGCTGGAAACCATCGCCCTGATTACCGAACCGGGCGGCCTGCTCGACAACGTGCGCGCGGTGGCACCGACCCTCGAGACGGCGCTGCGCCGCTTCGAGGACCACCCGCTGGTGGGCGAGGTGCGGCATGTCGGGCTGATCGGCGCTCTTGAGATTGTCGCGGACAAGGACGGCAAGCGTCCCTTCGCGCCGGAGCACGCCATCGGCGAGCGCATCGTGGAGATGGCCTATACCCGCGGCCTCATCACGCGTCCGATCGGCGATTCGGTCATCGTCGCTCCGCCCTTCATCATTACGCATGAGCAGATCGAAGAGATGATGGCGACGCTTGGCGCGGTGCTGGACGAGTTCGCCGACGCTGCCACCCGCGAGGGCATGGGCCCGATCCCGCTCGCCGCCTCCGCGGAGTAAATTCCACATCCAACAACTTCCATTCCCTAACCCGTTAGCCTAAAAGCAATCTCATCGCGCCCTAGTTTTTCGTCCGACCGTCACCACCGCGGCATCGACCTGCTGTACTTTCCCAACGACGCCTCCAACAGCCAGGCATGCACTAACCCAAATAACTCTCCCTACCATGGAGATCGAGTATGAAAATTGTCACCCTAACTGTAGAAAATTTCCGGGCAATCAACAGAATCCACTTTAGTGATCTACAAGACATGATCGTTATTGCTGGGCCCAATGGTTGCGGCAAATCCTGCATTCTTGACTCCATCCGCCTATTCAAGTCCATTTATGGAGGTTATCAACCCAATGAATGGCAGCAATGGTTCGGAGAATTTCAGATCAACTTTCAACGCAACCCTCGCCAAATGATCTCTCTTCTGCATGATCGCTCGCGCCCGTCCATAATTTATGCAGGAATTGAACTTGCTAACGAAGAAGTTCTCTTTATTCAACGGGAAATTACTCAACTGCTTGAGGATCTGGTGTGGAAGTCAGTAGTTCCTGGACTTCAAGATCCTTGGCTACGAGCACGGGGAGCATTGGCAGGGGAATTGCGTGCTCACAAACCAACTGTAGATGCAAAGGTTAGCGAGCTTCAACCATCAGTGCTCGCTCAACTTCAAGAGAGCGTTCAATACGGACAGCTAACAATTCTTCCCAATGGTAATGTATCTACTCAAAATAACATAATTTTAGAACTGGTATTTTCCTCGTTTCATCCCAAAAGAATAGGGGTAATCGATTATCATGGCTCTCATAGAAATTATGGTAGAGAGGAACTTGGTGGAATCAACCTTAATCTTGACAACGACGAAGATAGGTTGAGAACGTCATCTCTGTATAACTATGCTAACAAGTATGCTAATATAAAAAGCGAAATGGCGGCAGATTATGTGCGGCAAGCCCTTAAAGAAAAGACCGGAATTACCGGAAGTTTTCATGATAGGAGCAAACCTTTAGCAGATACGCTTCAGGAATTATTTACGATCTTTTTTCCCGGAAAGAAATTCTTGGGTCCTGTTCCGACGGAAGATGGGAATCTTGAGTTTCCCGTGGAAATCTCTGGCGGCATTACGCACGACATTAATGATCTTTCATCCGGTGAGAAGGAAGTGCTATTCGGCTATCTGCGACTACGGAATTCTGCACCGAAGCATTCGGTGATCTTACTCGATGAACCTGAGTTACATCTGAACCCGGCGCTTGTTCGTGGCCTGCCACAATTCTACCACAAGAATCTGGGCTTGGAGTTGGACAATCAAATTTGGCTAGTAACTCACTCAGACGCATTTTTGAGAGAGGCCATGGGACATACGGGTTTGAGAGTATTTCATATGGAATACGGCGAGCGAGCGGAAGGCAGCGCCAATCAGATTCATGAGATTCAACCCGGCGAAGAGGTTGAAGCAATCGTATTCCTGACTTCGACGGTTGAGCCGGATTTCGGTTGATCTCCCGTGTGGAGATTTCAGCGAAGACAATGACTTAGCAGTAGCGGTGCGGTCAAGTCGGCGTGTTGTGCCTAGTAAGTATTATGTGTTGTCGATATCCCCGGC
>JAJDVB010000145.1 GCA_022826345.1 Alphaproteobacteria bacterium | reverse complement strand
GAGCGTCGAGCGCGAGACGCCCCTGAGCCCCGCGTGATAGAGCCTGGCCTGCTGGCTCGACAGGCCGTCCTCGATCTCGCGCAGCGATGCCGCGCCCGCGAGCTGGCCGTAAAGCAGCGCCAGAAACTGATCGCGCGTGCGAAGCCGACGAACCCGCCGGTCCGAACCGTGCCGCGACACGGCATCGTCGAACGCAGCCCACGGAATGTACTTCGTCAACTGATGAAAATTGACCTCCGTTCGTGTCCAGAACGCCGCAAAACGTCCGGAGACGAATAGAATCAATGTCATGCACCTTGTCCACCCCTCTAAACCGGACAGCAGTGGATCAAGTCCGGGCATGACGAGAAGAATTGGAGAGTCGGGGAGACTGCACGGCAACCCAAAACCATGCGAACTTCTGAAACAGGACACTAGGGTCAGCGCGCCGAAGAATCCCATAGAAGCTCTACAAAATCATGATGGCGCTGGACGGCCGGCCGCGGGATGTGCTCTCTCGCCGGGGTCGATGCGAAAACGTCCTCGAATTGCGACGACGTCGCGTGTACGGACCGGGATAATGCGGGCGGATAGATGAAACATGTTCGGGAATTGATGGCCGCCAGACTCGTCATCGACACGGAAAGGGTGTTTCAGACATGAACCCGCAACTGTCGATCCCAAAGACCGAACTGGCCGCATTCTGCCGGGCGCACGGCATCCGTCGGCTCGCCATTTTCGGCTCTGCGTTGCGCGCGGATTTCGGGCCGGAGAGCGACATCGACGTGCTGGTCGAGTTTGCGCCGGACCTCGCCCCCGGCCTGTTGGGCATGGCCGGGTTGGAGATCGAGTTGTCGGCCCTGTTCGGCGGTCGAAAGGTGGACCTGCGAACCCCGGAGGATCTGAGCCGCTATTTTCGCCATGACATCCTCGCTACTGCAGAAGTCCAGTATGCGCAGGGATGACGCGATCCGTTTGCGGCACATGCCGGACGCCGCCCGCGAGGCGGTATCCTTCGCGCGGCGACCTGGAGAACGACCGCCAACTGGTCCTGGCGCTGGTCAAGGACATCGAGATCGTCGGCGAAGCGGCGACCAGGATTGCCGAGCCCACGCGCCGGCGCTTGCCGGAGATTCCGTGGGACCGGATCGTCGGCATGCGCCATCGACTGGTCCATGCGTATTTCGACATCAACCTCGATATTGTCTGGAAGACGGCGCGCGACGAGTGGCCGGCACTGATCGCCCTGCTTGAAGCGGCTATCCCGCCGGAGTCCGCCCCGCCCCAGGCGCCGGAGCGATGAGCCGCGCGATGATCGGCCCGCTCATCGCCGGCTCGGCGTAGGAGGAACCGTCGGCGTCTCGGCCCGGCTACCCTCACCGCGATCCTCACCGCCCCCCGCGCGCGCCCGGCGCACGCCGCATCGCGATGTGGCTCGCCCGCGCGCTAACCCGAGAGCCGACTTGCAGTTGACCCCTGTACGGCACTACCGTACATTTCTGAAATGGAGATTCGAAGTATCCGCCACAGGGGACTAAGGCGGCTTGTTGAGGATGACGACACCAGGGGAATTCGGACCCACTTGACGGTAGTGACTCATTTTGAAAATTCGACCAATCAACTTTCAAAGAGAGTCAATTCGTCCCGGTCAGCGCAATAGCTGGTCAATTTCGCATACACTTTACCGCGAACTTACCGCACACTGAGTGCAAGGCTAGGAGCTAAACATGGCCGAAACTGACGATTCAGATTATATGCTTGAAGCCTTCTCAAGAAAGATAATTGCCACTCGCAATCTACGCAGCTTGGAAAGTAAGAGCAAGAAGGAGGGAAAGGCTGCTCCTTCGGAGGACGAGGAAGAGAATAGGCCGCCGTTCAAGCCAAGCTCTTTCTAGTCTTGCGAAATATACGTCGAGGGAGCGGACGCGATCTCCGGTTTATGGCGCGCATCACGGGATAGACGCAGACTCAGCCTGCGCCTTTTGGAGAGTATCGATCACTTCAGTGGCCCCGATATTGGTAATAATGCACCGGTTCAAACTTTCAGCATAGAACTGGTGCCGCTCGCCGGATCCCATCGTACTGACCCTTGGAACTAAACTATCCATCATTAGTTCCAATCCTCCTCTTGTCGTAATTCTTACGATGAGTGCGATGTCTTCGTCCGAAACTTCCTCTGGCAGGTTCTTTGCCTCAACATTATTGCGCACCACAGCAATGGCACATCCATTGGTCATCTTCGCGGAGTCGTCTCCAAGGTTGATGCGCTTTACACCACGCACCGGGCCCTCACGAAGAAGGATTTGGAGAACTTCCTGTTTGCCGCCGAACACGTCCTGTCAGAGCAAGACCCGGCGTTGGAACTCCCGGAGGACCAGCGATGGGCGGCCAACCTCTACGGAAAGAGCCGGGATCATTCGTCCGCTCTGCGCCAGGGCCTCTGCGATACGCTCGTGCTTCTGGCCGTACACGGCAATGCTCTTGTTGGTGACCACCTTGGAATCGACCTTGAGGCCGCAGTCAATGGAGTCGTCAGCAGCTTGCTCGCTCCGCACGCCGCGTCGACGTGGCTTTCTCAGAAAAACGACCTACCACAATTCGCTGAGGCGGCACCGAATACGTTTCTCAGTATCGTCGAAGCAGACCTGAGCAGTGAGGAACCGGAGATCGCCTCGCTGTTCGCGCCTGCGGACACCGGGGTTTTCGGCGACTGCCCACGCTCAGGCATGCTGTGGGCGCTCGAATTGCTCGCCTGGAAGCCGGAGCGGCTGGTCCGCGTCACGTCCATCCTCGCCAGACTGTGCGCGTGGAAGATCGATGACAACTGGGCGAACACGCCTACGGAATCGCTTAAGTCGATCTTTCGTTTCTGGATGCCACAGACCGCCGCTTTGGTCGACCAGCGCAACCGGGCGCTCGAAACGCTCACGAAGAAGTTCCCCGAAGTCGGCTGGCAGGTTTGCATCGATCAGTTCGATCCCAGTTCGACCCTCGGGGAATACAGTAGTAAGCCACGTTGGCGCACCGATGCTTATGACGCGGGTGAGGTCGCTACGCGCGGCGAAGCGTGGCAGGGCCAACGTAAGGCAATAGAGCTTGCGCTTGACTGGCCGACGCACGACGAGCGCACGCTCGGCGACCTCGTCGAGCGTCTTGAAGCATTAGGTCCCGACCACCGCAAGCGGGTGTGGGAGCTCATTACCACCTGGAATGACACCGACCCCAGCGATGCTCAGAAGGCGGCCTTGCGCGAACGGATACGGCGCAACGCCCTGACTCGGCGCAGTCGGCGCCGCGGTATTGACGACGCCGAGAGGAAGTGCGCCCGAGAAGCCTATGCGCTGCTCGAATCCCAAGACGCCATAACGCGTCATCAGTGGCTTTTCCAAAGCCAGTGGTTGGACGAATCGGCCGACGAGCTTGAGGACGAAGAGCTCGACTACGAGAAGAGAGAGGAGCGCATTGCCCGTCAGCGACGTGACGCCTTGCAAGAGGTGTGGGAGCGATCAGGGCTGGACGGAATCAAGGAGCTCTGCCGATCTGGCAACGCTTCCCGCGTGGTGGGGTGGCACATGGCCGAGATTGACGCCGGGGTTCAGCAGGCGGCGGATTTTCTCCAGGACGTTGTGGCTGAGCAATCGGAAGACCTGCGGGACAAGTGCGAACAGTGCGTCACCGGATTTCTGGCCAAGCTCGACCTGCAAGACCGGAACGCCATTCTCGCGGAGTTGCTCGCGCGCTTTGGCTCCGACGAGGATGCTCGCATTCGCCTCCTGTGCCGCGCGCCTTTCGACGGCGGCACCTGGCAGCACGTCGAACAACTGTCCGGGAGACTCAAACGGCGATATTGGGAGGAAGTGAATCCCCACCGGGGCCCCAGCGATGCGTCTGCGATAGCGACGTTCGTGGACGAACTGCTCAAAGTGGATCGACCTCGCGCCGCATTCCACGCCGCCCACATGGATTGGAAACTCCTCGATTCCCCCCGGCTAATACGCCTGTTGACCCGAGTGGCGACCAATGATGCGGAGCCTCCGGCCACCTATCGACTTGATGGCTATTACATCTCCAAGGCGCTCGATACGCTAGAACAACGCGGCGATTCATCTCGCGACGATCTCGCTCGGCTCGAATTCCTGTTTATCCGCGCGCTTGAACGCTCCGAGCACGGAATCCGCAATTTGGAGGCGCAGCTCTCGGAGTCGCCGACACTGTTCATGCAAGCTCTCGCACTCGCCTTCAAGCGCAACGACGGCGGAGAAGACCCCGCCGAATGGCGGCTGTCGAATTCTGACAACCGAGAGGCGGTCGCGCGTGCCGCTTATACTCTCCTCACCCGTGCCAGCCGAATTCCCGGAATCCAGGCCGATGGCAGCATTGATCTAAAAGAACTAAGAGACTGGCTGGAGCAAGTGCGCACGCTCACCCGCGAATATGGCCGCGCAGAAATCGGCGACGAAATGATTGGTCAACTGCTTTCCCATTGCCCGCCCGGCGATGACGGAATTTGGCCTTGTGAGCCCGTGCGCGAAGCCGTCGACGACGTCGGATCACAGAGCATTGCGACCGGCATGATCGTCGGCATCCGCAACGCCCGCGGGGCGACCTGGCGAGGCGAGGGCGGAGCACAGGAACGTGAGCTAGCAGAACAGTATCGAACGTGGTCCCGCGAAGTGGCCTTCGAACACCCATTCACGGCGAACATGCTTGAGCGAATCGCAGCCGACTACGATCACGAAGCAAAATGGTGGGACAATGAGGATAGTGTTCGCCAGCGTCTGGGGCACTAGCCGCGAATGGCATCTGCCTCGCGGCCAGCACTAGGACCCTATCGGTTTGCCTTGAGCTCGTGCTCCGCCGGGCACGCCGATTCGACCGCACCCTGCAGGTCGGCGACGCCGCAAGGGGCGGCGATTGCCGCCAACCGCTGCAGTCCAATGCTCTTCTGGCCTTGAGGAAGGTCGCGCTCCGCCATGACGAAGAAGCGCCATTGTTGGGGATCGGTTTGGTCGGCGTGGTCGTCGTCGCGCCCGTGCCAGGCGAAAACGTAGACATCCGCTTGCCGGCCCGACGAATCGATCCACTCGCCTTCCCTCGTCCAGTAGCCGCTGCGGGGCGCGATATCGAAGGCGGGTTTGCGTCGTGGAGGGGTTGGCCCCTTGTCCCATGTTTGCCGCGCCGCAGCCTGCTTGATCTCTAACCGGCAGCGGGAGGGTGCGTGCTCGCAGTCCCACGCCGCCCAATCCCAACCGTCCATCCAAGTCAGGCGCCAATCGCTCCCGAGCGCGGCTGCGATCACGCACTCGACATAATCGCCGCGGCTCACATTGTTCATGATCGGCATGTCGTAGCGGCGCTTGAGCATGGTCAAGATGTCTTCGTGCCGGGGTGCTGTCACGGCGATGCTCCGATCTTGGACGGTTTGAGAGTCTCGCCGCGACATCTGCGGCTCGCGCGACCTCTGTACCGCGCGCGTTCCGCGCGACGCGGCCACCACCGCTCCGGTCGGCTGAGACCTCACCCCGTATCAACCTCGATCATCAGGCGGCAATGGTCGCTCGGGCCCCACTCGTCCGCGTGGTTGAGGGCGCGCACCGTCACCCGTTCGTGGAAGCCGCGCGAGGCGATGGCGTAGTCGAACTGGCGGTTGGCCTCTTCCGGCTTGCGCCCGTTGCGCACCCACGTCGGCACGTTCTTCGTATCGGGCGGCACGTCGGGCTGCGGCGCCGCCGGCTGCCATCCGTCCGGTGCCTGCGGGCCCAGGAACTCCAGGCCGAGCGCCGCCACCCGGTCCCAGAACGCCTTCTCGCGCGCGGGCAGCGCCAGGGTATTGCCGGTCGCGCCATAGATCATGTTGAGATCGCCGGCCGCGAGAATGCTGTGCCTGGACGGGTCCTCGTGGCCGATGAAGGCCGAGATGTCCGAGAGGATGCGGTGCGCCGACACGTCGGGCGCGCCCACCCGCCACGGCGTGCCGGTCGACGGGTGAGGCTTGATGTAGCGTGCATACATGGAGACCGCGATGAACCCGTCGTCCGCCGGTCGGCCGCGCGGCCTCACCCTGGCGGCGGCGATGGTGCCGATGCCGCTGATGGCGATGTCGTGCTCGCCCAGCTCGCTGATCGGCGGGACCGCCCTGAACCATTCGACCTCCACCCGGTCGGATAGCTGCACCACCAGGGGCCAGCGGTCGTAGATCGGGCGGCCTTCGTGCTGCTCGTGCCTCCAGAACTCGTCGCTCCCGCATCGAACCGGCTGCGCCAGGTCAGGGGGCGGGTTTCCTGCCTCCTGCAAGAGCGCGACATCCGCCTCCCCCCGCCGCGCCATCTCGACCAGCACATGCCAAGGCGGCCACTTCTTGAAGATGTTCCAGCTCACGACCCTGATCATTCCGCCATGCCCCTTGTGCAGATTGAGGCGTACAATACGCGCCCGCGCGCGCGGAGCGCACGATCCATGGCGGGCATGCTCGGTGTACGGTATTCCAGGACCGCGCTGATGCTCCGAGAGGCGGTGCAAGGGATTGTTCGGCGAGCGCAGGACGGCTCGCCCCGCAAACTCCCCAAAATCCCGCCTCTGGGCCGGCGTGCTCCCCGAAATACCCGCGTCGCGGGGCCTTCCGCGTCTTCCGCCCGGCCCCGTTCCGCCGCATCCTGCCTTGTCTCCGGGCTCGTCGAGTCGCGCACTTGAGTACCGCGCCCTCCGGCGCCACTTGAGTACCGCGCGCCTCCGGCGCCACGAGAGTACCGCGCGCCTCCGGCGTGCCCGGAGGCAGGGACGAGACACGGGGAAGGCACCGCAATGCCGGCCGACGATCTGAGCCTCGCGATCCGCATCCGCGCCGACGTGCAGCAGGCGCTGGGCGGGATGGCCAAGGTCAACGACCGCCTCGGCGATACCGGCGAGCGCGGGCGCGAGGCCACGCGCTCCCTCGAAGGTGTGGTCCGGGCCGCGCTGGAGGCCGTCGACGCGCACGAGGCGCTGGCCGGACGCACGCAGGCGGCGTTCGCCGCCATGGTCGAAGACGCGCGCGCGGCGGCGCGGGAGCAGGCCGAGGCCGGCGGGAGCTGGATCGACCAGGTGCGCGCGGAGCTGGAGCGCTTTCGCCAGGGCTCCGACGACGTGGCCGAAGAGACCCGCGACGTGACGGTCGGCGCCTTCCGCTCGATGGAGCGCGCGCTCGCCCGGTTCGTGACGACGGGCAAACTCTCGTTCTCGGGCTTCGTCGACTCCGTGATCGCCGATCTGGCCCGCCTGGCGGCGCGGCGCGCGATCACCCGGCCGCTCGCCGGCCTCATCGCGGGCGCCCTACCGGGGCTGCTCGGCGGCGGCCCGGCCGCTGGCGATTCGAGCCAATCCACCCAGGCGATCGCCAGCCAGGGCGCCGGGGTCCGGCGTGGGGGCGAGACCGCCGGCCCGGCGCAGCGCCGCAGCATCGCGGAGCCGCCTGCCCAGGCCGCCCGCACGTCGCACGGCCACGTGCGCGGACGCACCGTGCCGCCCGGGGTCTTCGACGGGGCGCCGCGCTTCCACTCTGGCGGGATTGCCGGCCTCCGGCCGGACGGCGGGATTGCAGGCCTCCGGCCGGACGGCGGCATCGCCGGCTCCCGCCTGAACCGGGGCATCGCGGGGCTGCGACCGGAGGAGATCCCGGTGATCGTGCGGCGGGGCGAGGCGATCGTCACGCCCCAGCAGCTGAGCGCCCTCCGCGTGCCCCGCGTCTCGGTCCAGATCGAGAACCGCGGCACGCCCCAGCGCGAAGTCGGCCGCGAGGTGCGCCTCGACCCGACCGGCCTGGTGGTCGCGATCGTGACCGACGATCTCATGCAGAACGGGCCGATCCGCCAGACCATGAGGCGCGCGCTCGGCGTCGGCGAGACGGTCCTTTAGCCCGCAGGATGGGCGTCCCGCAAACTACCCGGAATCCCTTTGTCCGCCCACGGCACTCCTCGAAATACCCGCGTCGCAGGGTGGTCTGCACCTGCCGTCCCGGCCCCGCTCCGCCGCATCCTGCCTTGCCTCCGGGCGCGCCGGGTCGCGCGCCTCGGGGGAGCGCCGACGTACTGCGCGTGTTCCGCGGCCGAAGACGTACCGCGCGCGTTCCGCGGTCGAAGACGTACCGCGCGCGTTCCGCGCGACAGAAACCGCTGGCGAGCTGCCGGCACGACCAGGGGAGTTCTCGATGCCAGTCCAAGCCGGACCGCCGCTCTTCGCCATGCGGGAGCTGTTGTGCCATCTGAAATGCGAGCGCGAGCGGCTCGCCCAAGTGCGTCGAGGGGGAATCTTCCCGTCAGACGCCATGCGCAAGATCAAGCAGCACGTCTGGGTGACCTGCAACCATCCACCTTTCATCACCTCTGACGGCGGCCCGTATCCCGACACGCAGGCCATCATCGACGCGAATAGCCGCTACATGAACCAGCGGGGGGACCCGCGGGAGCTCGACCGCATGATCCTGGCGGTCGAGAAGATCGTCCAGCGGCGTGCGAATGCCGCGCCAAGGGCGGCGGACGAGCAGGCGGCCTAGGGCGATGGTGGAAACCGTCTGCCTGGTCATGCCCGCCGCGACGCTGGCGGCTTCCACGCCGGCGCCCGCTGGCCGGCGCGGGGCTTCGTGCGCGCGCGACTTCGCACGGGACGCGGCGGCATCGCTCGCCACGGCGGAAATCCGCCTCCGCGAGGCCGAAGCCCGGTCGCGGAAGCGGGCCGGGACGCGGGCAATCCCGTCCAACGAGGCGATCGTCGCCAGGGCGCGCGCGCTGATGGCGGAATCCGGCGGCACGCTCAGCGTCATCACGGCCGTCGACAGGGCGCGTGCCGAGGCCGGTCTCCAGCCGCCCGGCCGGCCGGCTACGGACGATATCGTCGCCAGGGCGCGGCAGTCGATGGCGGCCTCGGGCGGCACGCTGAACGCAATCGAGGCCGTGCACCGCGCCGGCGACGAGGCGGCGACGCTCGCATCGAGAGAGGCGCGTGCGCAAGAGGCGATGGAGCGCCGCCATGCGCGATGGAACAGCGTCAACGAGGTCATGGAGGACACCGCCGCCGCACTGGAACGGCGCCTCATGGCCCGCGCCCGCGAGCTGATTGCGGCCGCGCGGCGCGCAATCGCCAGCGACCCGATCGAGGCCCGTGAGCTCGCACTTCGCGCGCGAGAAGCGATGGCCGCCATTTCGCCCCTGTTCGACCGCAAGCCGGACCACGGACCGGCACGGCGGATTCTGGAGGGCGCGGGGGGCCGGCCGGCGTGAGCGATAAAGAGCTGGGGCGTTTCCGTGTGAAATGGAACCGCTCCAGATGACGGCGCCGGACCTGGCACGGGTGCTGGGCGAAGTCTCCGCTCTGGCGCGGAGCGCGGGCGATCTGGCCATGCGGTCTGCGGACTTTCCCGCCCATGAGGCCGCCGCGATCATGGAGGCGTTGACCGGCGCGCGGCTCGACCGACGGCGCGCCTACGCCCTTGGGCCGGAGCGCGCTGGCGCCGTACACTTCGCCAAGTCCATCGTCGTGCTGGCGTCGATGCTGGGGGCGCGGCACGGCTTGAACATCGGCATGGCGGGCGTGCTCGACGATCTGCGGACGCCGGCGCGGGCACGGGGCGGCAACGGCTACGATCCGGCGCGCCGGGCCTGCCTGCGCTGCGGACGGTCCTTCGCGAGCGACTGGCGCGGACATCGCATCTGCAGCGCATGCACACCGCTGATGGCGGGTGGCTCGCTCGACGGCGAAAGTGCGGCCTGCATGGGCGTTGCGGGGCGCCTGCACGGCCGATGAACGCCCCTTGCATGGGCCCATACGGGCCCCATGCGAAGCCCTGCCAGCGGCCGCTCCGGGTCTCCGCAGCAGGTTCCGCAATAGGTTCCGCAATCGGCCCAGGCGGCCGCTAAGCCTTTGAAATTGAACGAGACAGGATTGCGGAACCTGCGATTCGCTTTATTCCGGCCTGACAGTCCGCTAAGGCATTGACTTTAGACGATTTTCGGCCAATCTAGTGGTTCCGCAATCGCCCTGCACTATGCCGGATTATCGCGAATCGTTCTAATAATCCGGCGCGAGGTGGTATTGAGCACCGTGGATCGTCGAGGATTTCTATGCGCTGCCGGTGGCGCTGCCGCGCTGAGCTTGAGTGGCCGGCTGGGCTTGGCACAGACGCCTCCCGAGGTCGGTGCCCTGCATCGCCTCGTGGAAGAAACACCCCGCGAACGGGTCGCCGCCGAGCTTGCCGACCTGATCAGGGACGGTCTCGATCACCGCAGGACGCTCGCCGCTCTGGCCGTCGCGACGTCACGCCAGGTCCAACCCTTCCCCCATGTCGGCTTCAAGTACCACACGGTGCTCGCGCTGCAGTCCGTCCACCTGACGGCGCTGAACCTGCCCGGCAAGGAGCGCTGGCTGCCGGTATTCTGGGCGCTCGACTATTTCAAGCGCGCTCAGGAAGCGGAGCGCCGACAGAGTGGCTGGACGATGGGCCCGCAGCCGGCGCCTGTGGCCGGGACGGCGGAAGAGGCCCGTAGACGCCTGATCGATGCATTGGATCGCTGGGATCTGGAGGCCGTCGATCCCGCCATCCTCGATTTCGCTCGCCTGGCTGCGCCGGAGCAGCTCTCCGAGGTTCTCTTCAGATACGGTATCCGAGACCTTCGTGCGATCGGTCACAAGGCCATCGCGGTGCAGAACGTGCACCGCCTCCTGCCGATCGTCGGAGCGGAATACGCGCCTCCCGTGCTTCGCTCCCTCGCCGCGGCGCTGCAGAATCACGGCAGCGGCCCGAATCCCGCCACCAGCGACCTGCCGTCCGATCGAACTTGGCGGGCGTTCCAGGCGATGCTCGGAGAAATTCCAAAGACTTGGAAACAGGGCTGGCGGGACGATTCCGCACGCGATGAGCTCGTCCGCACGCTGCGCGAGGTCTCGGAGCCCGACGCGGGCTGGGCGGTGATCGACCTGCTGAAACACGGCGTGTCCACCGACTCGATATGGGAGGCTCTGTTCGCCACCGCCGCGGAGCTGGTGTTGAGACGGCCGGCGGTGGTCCCGGTACACGCTCAGACATCCGCCAATGCGTTTCACCACGTGTTCCGGCATGCGCGAGCCGAGGACACGCGGCTTCTGGCACTCTTGCAGTCGGCGGCCTTCATGCCGGGCTTCCGCCGCCGCGTTGGCAACGCGCGACCCGCTCTGCGCGTTGACGACCTGGAACCGCTCCCGGTCTCCGGCAACGGCGCCGAAGCGTTGCGGGACGCATTCTCCGAGCTGCCACGCGATCGCACCTCCGGTGCTCGCAAGGCATTGCACTACCTGCAACACGGCGGCTCCGCGGAAGCGCTCGTCGCCAGCGCACGCCGGCAGCTCGCTCGCAACGGCCGGCAGTCCCACGACTACAAGTTCACCGAGGCCGCCGCGGAGAACTACCGGGCGATGGCGCCCACCGCATGGCGTGACCGGGTTCTGTCCGCCTCGATGGCCTACTTCACGGGGACCGCAACGGCGCCGAGCCCCGTCTCGCAAAAGGCGCTGCGGTTGCTGGGATAGGGGCAGCCGGGAGTCTCGGGGCATGGCCGGAGACGACCGGCTCCGGCAAGCGTCGTAGTGGCGTATCGCCTGGGATCGGGGTGGGAGATGGCGGCTACAGCAACGGCGATTCGGCCCTGCGTTCGGACGGGGCAGCCCGGCCGGAATCGAGCAGCATCCGGATGATTTCCCCCTGGCCGGCCACGTAGCCACGCGGCTCCACCACCACCCGATCCCCCACCAGCGCATGCACGGCGGGGAGCGCGTGAAACGGCACGTTCGGAAACAGGTGATGCTCGGCGTGGTACGGCATCTGCCACGCGATGGCGTTGACGAACCGGTTGGTCAGCGTCGTGCGGGTGTTGCGCAGAAGGTCGGGGCTCTCGTCGCATCCGACGTGCTCCGCCACCCGGATGATTCTCTGGATGGGTTCACCGGCGACGCGAGGCGCAACCCACGCGACCGCCAGCACCCACAGGAAGTCGAAATGCACCGCCGCAGCGAGGAGCACCGCGTAGAGCGTCACCATGATGCGGGACTCGAGCACCATCAGCCCGCGCCGGCTGGCCGGCACGTAGATCGCGCTGGCCGGGTGCACGAAACCGCAGGCGTGCTTGACCATCCACGAGAGGTTCCGCCACCAGAACCACAGCCCGGCGCAGTACCAGAGGTACTGCCGGAAGTTCGCGGGCTCGGGCAGCACGAGGGAGGGATCCTTGCCCGGCACCTGCGTGAAGCGGTGGTGGCCGAGATGGAAGTAGCGGAAATAGTACGGCGGCACGATGTAGACCAGCCCCGTGATCCACAGCGCCGCCTCGTTCAGTGCGCGGGTCCTGAAGGCCGCTCCGTGCGCGCACTCGTGCAGGGGCGAGAACAGGAAACCGGTGACGACGGCCTGGAACGCGAACACGGGCCAGAACAGCGGCCCCGGGAACGTCACCCAGCACAGCCACCCGCCGAGCCCGATCAGCGCGTAGTGGCCCACGAAGTATGCGAGGCCGTGCACGTTGGTCCGCCGGGACAGCCGCTCCACCACGGACCTGTCGAGCAACGAGGCGGGCCGGCGCGACACCGCGGCCGGCTCCGGCCGCTCGCCCGGCTGCTCGCCGGCACTCAGGCCGAGCTCGATATCGCCGATCAGTTGCTCGCCGGACATGACTCCCTGCCCTGCCTCCCGGTTTCCGCCCGGTCTCGACCGGCTCGTCATGCTGCCCCGCGGATACGGAGCCCGGTGAGAGTATCACCGATGATCCGGCCGATCTGCCGGCAGTCCTCGACGCTGAAGGTGAG
>JAJDVB010000039.1 GCA_022826345.1 Alphaproteobacteria bacterium | reverse complement strand
AGACGCAACTTCCACAACCCCAGCTCCCGCTCCCAGTCCAGAAGCGAGCCCGACCAATCCGCCACGCTCATCGATCCACCCCTCCGCAGCCGTTCGGCCCAGAAAGACATAAGCCGAACTAAAACGCAACTGTAGTACTAGAGCATTATTCGATCATACGCGGTCATATCCTGCAGCATTGAAGTAGTTTTGACACTCGGCCGGTGTGAAGCTGTCTGTGGCTTCGCCGATGACCTCCCAGAGTTCGTTTACGGAGCGGGCGGCGCGGCGTTTGAGGGAGGCCTTGAGCTTGGAGAAGGCCATCTCGATCGGGTTGAAGTCGGGCGAGTAGGGCGGCAGGAAGCGCAGCTCGGCCCCGGCGCCTTGGATGGCGTCGCGCACGGCGGCACTACGATGGGCGGGGAGGTTGTCCATGATCACGATGTCGCCGGGCTCCAGCGTAGGCACTAGCATTTTCTCGACGTAGGCGAGGAAGGCGGCGCCGTACATGGCACCGTCGAGCACCATGGGAGCGGTCATTCCGCTCAGCCTCAGTGCGCCGACGAAGGTTGTGGTCTTCCAGTGCCCATGAGGTACGGGTGCGCGGCAGCGGTGTCCGCGCAGGGCTCGGCCTGAGCGTCGCGCCATCTTGGTGGAAGCCCCGGTCTCATCGACGAAGACCAGCTTTTCAGGGTCGAGGTCGGGCTGGGCTTCGACCCAGGCGCGCCGGCGTCGCAGCACGTCAGGTCGTTGCTGCTCGCTGGCGTGCGCCGTTTTTTTGAAGGTGATGCCGCGGCGGTGGAAGAAGCGCCACACGGCGCTCTGCGAGACCCGCAGGCCGTGCTCGTCTTCCAGATGGGTGGCGATCTCCGCCAGCGTCATGTCCGGAGTCTCGTCCACCAGTGCCAGAACCACCTCGGCATGGGCCTCGATCCGCCGCGAGCGCCTGTCGCCGCCTTGTGCTCTCGGCCGATAGCTGCCCGTTCGACGCCAGGCGCTGACCCACTTGATCGCCGTCGACGGCGCAATGCCGAAGCGCCTCGCCGCGCCCCGGCGGGTCATGCCACCGTCTACCACCGCCGTCACCACCCGGCGACGCAGATCATTCGAAAGAGGTCGTGTCATGCGGGCTGGCCTCCTTCACCAGCCCGCATCTTGAATCACATTTACAACCGATTGAAGATTCTAAAGATTCTATAAGATCGAAAAATGCTCTAACTCAGCGGGATCATCACGTGGGTGCGGAAGTGTTCGCGCTCCTGCAGCCGCTCATACCAGACCGCCATGTTGGGGAGCGTAGGCCGCTCGATATCCAGCGCGTGGTAGCGGTAACAGGCGGCGCCGACGGCGATGTCGCCCATGGTGAGCGTGTCCGCCGCGACGAAGCTGCGCCCCTCCATGTGGGCATCGAGGATACGCCAGCTCTCGCCCATGGCCTGCGCGCAGCGCTCGATCCGCGCCATGTCGCGCTCTTCGGCCGGGGTGCGAATGAGGCCGATGAAGACCGGAGCGAGGTCCGGCAGGAGCGTGGTCTGCATCCAGTCGAGCCACATGTCGGCGCGCGCGCGGGCCGACGGGTCCTCGGGCCAGAGGCTGCCAGCACCGTAGCGCGCGGCGAGGTAGCGCACGCAGCTGTGCGATTCCCAGACGGTGGTGCCGTCCTCATCCACGATGGTGGGGATGCGCCGGTTGGGGTTGAGGGCGCCGTACTCCGTCGTGTCGAGCCCGCCGAATGGGCCGCCCACGTCCTTCCGCTCGTGGGCCAGGCCCAGCTCGGCCACAGTCCACATCACCTTCTGCACGTTGATCGAGTTCTTGCGGCCCCACACCACCAGCATCTTGCACAGCCTCCCCAGCCCCTTGCCCCGCGAGGCCGGCAGTATGCCGGATGGCGGCGGAGCGGGCCACGTGCGGCGGTGTCAGGCCTTGCCTCCCCTGCCGCGGTCGACGTGACCGGCCAATCGGCCGATCCACGAGGGCCAGCGTTGCTGCAACCTCGCGAACCCGACTTCCATCGATCCAACCACCCCGCGCGGCAAGTACATGACAAAGACTGCCAAGAGAACACCGAGTATGAGTGTCCGGTACTCCTGAATGATTCCCTCTTTCAGAACCTCGTCGATCACCATGAGAAGCAGGGAGCCTGCGAGCGGACCCCAGATGGTTCCCGACCCACCGATCACCAGCATGGAGAGGAGCAGTAGGAGGAGCGGCAGCTGCAGGATATTGGGGCCGATGACCGTAAAGTTGCCGGCGTAAACACTACCGGCAAGCCCGGTGAAGAACGCCGAGTAGGCGAACACCAGGAGCTGGTACTTGAAGCGGCTGACCCCGCGCGAGGCGGCATAAAGCCTGTTGTCGCGCAGAGCCTTGAAGGCGAGGCCGACACGGCTCCTGACCACCAGGATGGACCCGGCTGTCGCGATCGCGAGCAGCACGAGGGCCAGGTAGTAGTTCCCCTTGAGATAATCGCGGCCGCCAAGCCAGTCGCGAAAACCGAAGTCGCCATAGCGCCCGAGCCCGCGCCAGCCTTCGGTCAGGCTGCGGCATACCGCGCCCTCGTAGCGGATGCAGTCCGTGTCGGTCACGATCAGGACGAAGAGCGCGACGGAAATCGAGAGCGTGAGCAGCGCCACATAGGCGCCGGTCAGCCGCAGGCAGGCAAGCCCGATCAGCACGCCCACGATGACGGAGACCGCCGCCGAGACCGGCAGCGCGGCCCAGAGGTTCCACTCCAGGTAGAGGCCGATCATCGCCGTGCTGTATCCGCCGAACGCAAAGATCGCCATCTGCGCCAGAGAGAAGATGCCGGCGACGCCCAGGACCAGATTCCATTGGGTCACGACGGTGGCCCAGATGAAGAGCAGCGTGATCTGGCTCACGAAGTAACGGGACATGCCGGTGAACGGCAGCGCGATCGCCACCGCCAGGATGACGAGCCCGATGATGAGGTCGCGGCGGGCCGTCATAGGCGACTCACGTCCTCACGGCCGAAGACGCCGTAAGGCCGCCAGATCAGGGCGACGATCACCAGCAGCAGCATGAGCGGCAGGGCGAAACGCACGCCGATGACGAACTGGATGACTGCCTCGAAGAACCCCAGCGCGAAGGCCATGTAGAGAGCGCCGGCGACATTGCCCAGACCGGCGATGACGCAGATGATGAAAGCCTTGAGCATCGGATCGAAGCCCACTTGCGGGCTGAGCGTCGTGATCGAGCTCAGGAGCACACCCGAAAGCCCGGCGAGCGCGCCGCCGATGGCCAGCACTTGGGCGAAGACGGCGCCGACGCGCACCCCCATCAGCCGTGCCGCCTCCCGATCCTGCGCCGTCGCCCGAATGGCGCGCCCGGTATAGGTGCGTGACAGAACCATCGCGATGACCAGCATGATGATTGCCGCGACGCCAACGATCAGCAGGTTGTGCCAGGGCACATGCACCCCGCCCAGGCGGAAGCCTCCCTCTGCCTTGAAGGGCTGGGCGTAAGGGTAGCCACCGAAAATCTTGAGGATCGCGTTCTCGCCCGCCACGGAGAGGCCGAAGGTGGCGATGATGACGTTCATCTCGAACGACTCGTGGCGGTTGAGCCGCCTTACCGATGCGTAGTAGAGGGCCGCGCCCATGACGGCGCCGGCCACGATCGACGCCAGCAGGCCCAGGACCGGCGGCAGGCCCCAGAGTGTCGCCAACGCGTAAGAGACGTAGCCGCCAATCGCGAGCAGCACGCCGTGGGCCATGTTGAGCATGCCGAGCGCGGCCCACACCAGCGAGAGACCGATGGTGCCGACCGCATACATCGCGCCCAGCGTCAGGCCGCTGACGATGACCTGGATAAGTGTTTCCATCGGCCGCGTCCCTACCCCTCAGAGGTGAAGCGAGGGCGAACGGCGGCAATCGCCAGCGGCCCGACGGCCGGTGCGTTCCCGGTCAGGCGAAGGTTGCGCCGCTTACCGTGCGCGCGCCCGCCGTGCGGCACCCGCGCCGGACTTCGGCATTGCGGCGAGATCACCTCGACCGAACCGCCTATCCGAGCCAGGGCGGCAGGACGAAGTCGGCAACCCCGTAAGGCTCCGGCGCGATCAGCACCGGCGCCTGGGTATGGTCCTGGACCTGCAGGAACTGGTGCGGCAGGCCGAGCGACGGGTCGTTGGTCTGCGCCGGATAGTGCGTCCCCGCATTCTCCGTGAAGCGATAGCTGCCGCAGATGCCGCGATAGGAGAGACGCCGCATCCAGTCGGCCACCTTGCGGTTCTGCTCCTCCCCGTCGTACGGCTCGCCAGGCCCGCCCGCAATCGCCGCCGAGATCGCCCAGAGGTGTGTCTGGTCGTAGGTCTGCACGCCTGAAGCCGGACTCGATCCCTCGCCCCACTTCTCGGTGTAGCGGCGGACGAAGTCCTGGCCGATCTCGTCGTGGAGATGGGCGATGACGGTGGCATAGAGGACGCCTTCGACCGCCTCCTTCCCGATCTCGCGGAACTGGGCGAGCGACGGCCCGTACTGCATGTAGACCAGGCTCGGCGTCGGGCTCGGTATGAACTGGAGCATGAAGTTGGCGAGGTCCGCCGGGGCGTAGTGCGTGATGCAAATCGCTCCAGGTGGATCATTGCGGATCTTCGCCAGCGTGGGACCCCACTCGGAGATCGGAATGTTCACAGTCTCCTCGTAGTTGATCTCGAAGCCGTAGGACGGCGCGTTTTCCTTGACCGAATTGCCGATCACGATGCTGTAGTTCTGCGCACCGTTGACGATGGCAATCTTGTTGTTGTGCGGGGTCCACTTGCCGCTATCCCGCAAGGCGCTGAGGAACTGCACGTAACCACCGCCGTACCAGTACTCGGAGGGATCGGTCATGAAGCAGCCGAAATAACGATCCGGATCCCGTTGAATCCAGCCGTGATGCGCCAGCGACGTGTTGCAGTGTAGATAGACGATACCCGCATCGGCGACAGGATCGTACTCGGCCTCCAGTGTGGCCAGGTTGTAGCCACACATGATCGCATGCACGTTGTCGCGGTCGATCAGCCGGCGAAACGCCTGGATCACGAGGTCGGGGCCGCCTTCCTTGGTATCCACGACACGCTGCTCGAGCGGCCGCCCCAAGACGCCGCCCCAGGCATTGATCTCCTCGAT
The DNA here is from genome assembly GCA_022826345.1 of Alphaproteobacteria bacterium. Next base: position 2,874 of record JAJDVB010000039.1, on the reverse strand, counting down.
CGCCATCTTCTGACCACGATCGAACTCGATGCCGTCCGGCGCCGCCCAGCCCGAAAGCATGGCACCTTGGCCGATCGGAATCGGCTCGCCGTCAGCCGCACGGCCTTCGTTGACCTCGGCGAGCAGGCCCGTCGAGGCCGCAGCGATGCCGGCACCGGCGACCGCCGAGCCCTTCAGGAACGCGCGCCGGCCCGCGCTCTTGGGACCGGGAATTACGGGTGAGTCTGTCTTTCTGGATCCGCGCATCTCTTCCTCCCTCAGATTATTTCGTTGGGCAGATCATCCGTCGCGAGGCGCCGGTTCGCTCGTGTCCGGCTTGGTGTCGACAAGTGCATCCCGCGTCGACATTCGAGACTTTGCCCCATCTGCGCCGCCTCTCGGAGCTCCCGTGAGACATCGGGTCCTCTCGGGGCCCTCATCGAACGCTGCCACCGATGCTGGGCCAATTCAAGACTGCCGGAGTTGGGGTGCCGCCTTCGGTGGCCACTGCCGGGGGAGCGGACTGGCGGCGGCATACACCCCCATCGGACCGAGTTTGCTCAAGTGGTGGCCTGCGGGCGCAGACCGCGATAGGCTCTGGCCCACGGGCGCCGGGAGCCGTCTGGCGCGAGAGGAGGGTGCGATGAGGGGGAACTTTCAGCAGTACGACAATGCCGACCTTTGGCAGAAGGACCGGGACCACAACATCCATCCGTGGACCGACTTCGCGACCTTCAAGGAGGAAGGCTCCGAGGTCATGGCGGAGGCCGAGGGGGTCTACGTCTACAACGCCCAAGGCGAGCGCTACATGGACGGCATCGGCGGCCTCTGGTGCGTCAACATCGGCTATGGCCGGGAGGAGATGGCGCAGGCGATCGCCGATCAGGTGCGCCGCATCCCCTACTATTCGACCTTCACCCACCTGACCACGCCGCCGGCGGCGGAGCTTGCGGCGAAGCTCGCCGAGCTCGCGCCGGCCAACATCAACCACGTGTTCTACGGCACCGGCGGCTCGATGGCGAACGACACCGCCATCCGCGTGATTCACTTCTATTTCAACCGCCTCGGCAAGCCGAACAAGAAGAAGATCATCTCGCGCGTCGACGCCTATCACGGCTCGACCTACCTCGCGATGACCATGACCGGGGTGAAGTTCGACCATGACGGCTTCGACCTCGCGCCCGACCTCGTGCACCACATCCCGGCACCCCACACCTATCGGCGCCCCGACGGCATGAGCGTGGAAGAATTCTGCGACGAGAAGGTGGCCGACCTGGAGAACAAGATCCTGGAGCTCGGCCCGGAGAACGTCGCCTGCTTCATCGCCGAGCCGATCATGGGCGGCGGCGGGGTGATCGTGCCCCCGCCCGGCTACCACGCCCGCACCAAGGCGGTGTGCGAGAAGTACGAGGTGCTCTACATCTCGGACGAGGTGGTGACCGGCTTCGGGCGGCTCGGGCACTTCTTCGCGTCCGAGCCGGTGTTCGACCTCACGCCCGACGTGATTACCTCGGCCAAGGGGCTCACCTCGGGCTACATCCCGCATTCGGCGACGCTGTTCTCGGATGCGATGTACGAGGTGATCAGCGTGCCTCAGTCCGACGGCGCGCTCTTCACCCACGGCTTCACCTATGCCGGGCACCCGGTCTCCTGCGCCGCCGGCGTCAAGAACATCGAGATCATGGAGCGCGAGGACCTGTGCGGTCACGTGCGCGAGGTCGGCCCCTACTTCGAGGAGCGGCTGAACGAGCTGCTGACGCTGCCGCTGATCGGCGACGTGCGGGGCAAGAAGTTCATGATGTGCGTGGAAGCGGTGAAGAATAAGGAGACCAAGGAGGTTTTCGCCGCGGACGCCAAGATCGGCGCGCGGATCACGCGCCACTGCCAGAGCCGCGGCCTGCTGGTGCGCCCGCTCGGCCACATGAACGTGCTCTCGCCGCCGCTCACGCTCACGCGGGAGCAAATCGACACGCTCGTGGAGACCCTGCGGGAGAGCATCATCGCGACCCAGAACGACCTGGTCCGCGAGAACCTCTGGAAAGGCTGAGACGCCGGCGGGAACGCGGCAGCGAGATGACGGCCGCGGCTGCGGCTTGAAAACCAGGAGGATCGGGACGTGGCACTACCGCTTGCACCGCAGCTGATCGTCAACAGCCGCATGCTCTACTTCTGCTGGGTGCCGGAAGACCCGGCCGCGGCCGCGGCGCTGCTGCCGGAAGGCCTCACACCGGCCGAGAACCAGGCGATCTTCATCAACCAGTATGTCGTGGATCGCGACGACCAGACCTCGCACTTCGGCGCCTATTCGCTGACTTACGCCGGGCTCGATCTGGCCGGCCTCGACCTTGAGGACGGCACGCCCGGCCGCTGGTGGACCCACTATCTCAACTCGAACCCGGTGATGTGCGACTATGCGGCGAAGCGCGGTGTGCCGGCGGTGCCGGGACGCACGACGCTCTACCGCGACGGTGATCGGGTGACCGCGACCACCTACGTGGACGACCAGCCGATCATCCGCAGCACAGCCCGCATCGGCTCGGGGATCGCCGACACCGCACGCGGCCACCTGCGCTACATCACCGCCCTCGACGGCCGCCTGATGAGCGGCAACTACGCCTACGTGGGTGAGCTTTCGGACGACTTCGAGCTGCTCTCGTTGGAGTTCCTGGCGCCGGACCATTCGTGCTACGCGCTGCGCCCGGCGTCGCCGCCCGAGGTCACCTTCGGCTTCTATGGGCCGCGTGTCTCGTTCTGCTATCCGGGTGGCGACGGGCCGCTTTAGCTCTTTTTCGCTCGCGGCAGCCGGCCTGCGGCCGGCGCCTCCGCGTCGCGCGTCCACGCGCGCGGGCGCGCGAGGGCGCCGCAGGGGCGGCGGGCCGCAGTCACGGCCTGTCG
>JAJDVB010000158.1 GCA_022826345.1 Alphaproteobacteria bacterium | reverse complement strand
CCAGCAGCAGGTCGGCCAGATAGCCTTCCTTGACCTGGCCCACGTTGAGGCCCATCAGCTCGCCGCCCCACTTGGTGGCGCCGATCAGCGCCTCGGCCGGCGAGTAGCCGAACGCGTTGACGAAGTGCTCCAGGTCGCGGGCATTGGTGCCGATGGGGTTCCAGGCGAAGCCGTAGTCGCCGCCCGGCATGGCGCGGATGCCGCGCTTGCGCACCTCCTGATAGGTGCGGACCGTGTGCTCCATCTTGTAGAAGAGGTTGTAGCTCTCGGCGACCTCGCGGGTGATGCCCCACTCCGAGGCCTCGTACGCGGTGGTGTAGACCACGCCGAACGCCGGCGCCATGAAGATGTCCTTCTTCTTGGCCTCCAGCATGTCGATGGTCTTATTGGTCGCGTAGTCCGCGTGGTAGATGATGTTGATGCCGTGCTTGAGCGCGAGCCGCACCGCCTTGTCGGCCCTCGCATGGGTGAGAATGTTGACGCCGGCCTCGCGCGCGACCTCGACCGCTGCGGCGACCTCGGCATCGAAGTAGGTGATCCTCTCCGACTGGCCGGGGTGGGCGAACTCGTCGCCGGAGATGTTGATCTTCAGGTTGTCCACGCCTTCCCGCACGCACATGCGGCAGGCCTTGCGCACCTCGTCCGCCCCGTCGGCGATGTAGCCCACCGATTCCTGGTGCATGTGCCACATGCGCTCGTCGCCGAGCCCGCCTGAGGAGACGATCTCGGGGGAGGCGGCCTTGATGCGCGGCCCCGGATAGCGCCCGGCGTTGATCACGTCGCGCAGCACCGGCTCGATGCGGAGCTTGTTGTAGCCGACGCCGGCTGCCGAGAAGAGGCTCGTGAAGCCCTGGTCGAGCATCTTCTTCGCGTTCTCGAGCGCGAGCACCATGTGCTCCTCGGGCTGGAGCCGCCCGATCTCCGGCAAGCTGGTGCAGTCCGTGTAGCAGACGTGGGAGTGGGGCTCGATCATCCCCGGCATCAGCGTTGCGCCGGCGCCGTCCACCACGTTCGCGCCGTTGGCCCTGATCTTGCCCTTGCCGCGTGCGACCTTCTTGATGAGGTTGCCCTGCAGCTTCACCTCGCCCGCGAAGGGGCGCTTGGCGTTGCCGTCGAAAATCATCACATTCTTGAAGAGTGTCTCTGCCATTGCCTCAGCCTCCGTCTCGGGCGTGCGCTCCCCTGGTTCCCTTTGCCGCACGCCTCAGTGTTCGGTTCGGCGTGCCGCTGCACACGACGCACGCCGCTGCGCACAGATTAGGCGCCCATTTGGGCCCCCGCAATCGCTAACAGGCGCCGGTGATCGATTTCTGCGCGTTGTTTCTGCGTCCCTCGATGCGGTTCGGACGCCTGAAAGCGCGATGCGGGCCGTGACATTGGTGAGATATCCGGGCTAAGACGCGCTCGCCAGTGCGGAGGACACCCCATGAAGCTCTATTCCAGCCCGGCCACGCCCTTCGGCCGCAAGGCGGCGATCGTCGCGCGAGAGCACGGCATCGCGCTCGACATCGTGAACGTGAACCCCTTCGAGTCGGAGGAGCTGGAGCGGCTCAATCCGATCAAGCTCATCCCGGTGCTGGAGATGGACGACGGCAGCGTGCTCTACGACAGCCACGCGATCTGCGCCTATTTCGATGAGGTCGGGGAGGGGCCGTCGCTCTATCCCGACGACGACCGCTGGGGCTGGCAGCGCCGCATGACCCTCGGCACGGCGCTTACGGAGTCGAGCGTCTTGTGGCTCTTCCAGAAGCGCCAGCCGGCGGACCAGCAGAGCGACAATCTCAAGACCCACTACGTGAAGCGGGTGCGGCGCATCACCGCAGCGCTCGAGGCCGAGGTGAATACGCTGGCCGCCGCGCCGTTCCGCATCGACCACATCGCGGTGATCTGCGGCATCGGCCACATGGAGTTCCGCCACGACGACTCGTGGCGGGCGGACTGCCCCGCACTCACGGCGTGGTACGAAAGCATCCAGAGCCGGCCGAGTGTCGCCGCGACGCAGCCCACCGACTGACTCCCAGCGGGAAGGAAGACCCATGATCGACCTGCACTACTGGCCGACGCCCAACGGCAAGAAGGTGACCATCCTGTTGGAGGAATGCGGGATGCCCTATCGCCTCGTTCCCTGCCACATCGGGAAGGGCGATCAGTTCGAGGACTCGTTCCTCAGTATCAGCCCCAACAACCGCATGCCTGCCCTTGTGGACGACGATCCGCCCGGCGGCGGCGCGCCGGTCAGCGTCTTCGAATCGGGCGCGATGATGATGTACATCGCCGAGAAGGCTGGCCGCTTCTACCCGCAGGACCTGCACGGCCGCTACGAGGTCAACCAGTGGATCATGTGGCAGATGGCGAACCAGGGGCCGAAGTTCGGCGAGTTCGGCCATTTCCGCCGGCTGGGGGACGACGAGGGCGATCAGACCTACGCCATCACGCGCTTCGGCAACGAGGTGAACCGGCTCTACGGCGTCATGAACAACCGGCTCTACGACCGGGCCTATCTTGCGGGCGAGGACTACACGATCGCCGACATGATCTCCTATCCCTGGGCTGTCTACTGGGAATCGCAGGGACAGGACATAAACGAATTCAAATACTTCAAGCGCTGGTTTGAGGAACTATCTGAACGCGAGGCGGTGCAGCGTGGCATGGCGGCCGGCGAAGATTTGCCCGAGGATCCTAATACCCTCTCAGACGAGGAGAAAGAGCGGCGGCGCGCGCTGCTCTACAACCAGCGGGCGCGGCCCGCGCCGGGCTGAGGGGAAGCCCCCCACCTCACCCCGACCCTCTCCTCCCCGCCGGGGAGGAGAGGGAGAACGGGCGGCGCCGTCTACGTTCCCCCTCCGCCTTTGGGGGAGGGGGACAGGGGTAGGTGGATTTGAACGGCCCCGCCGTCGGTACCCTCCACATCCAGTACGCGCCCGTCAGTCGACGGGCTTCCAGTCCCCTGCGGGCTTGAGCTTCTTTGCTTCGGGGATTACCTCGGCGCCAAAACGTTCGATCTGGTCGAGCTGCTCGGAAAGCGCGCCGGAGGGGCAGTCCAGCATGCAGACCGCCATGGAGAAGCCGGCGTCGGCCAGCGCCGCGAGGTCCTCGAGAATCTGTTCGCCGGTGCCGGTACAGGTTTGGCGCGGACTGGCCTGAGAGGCCGGGTCGCCGGTGTCGGTAATGCGCGCGGTGGCGGCGCAAAGCATCAGGAAGTCGGACAGGCTCCGGCCTTGCGCGTCTAGCTCGCGGCGCACCTCGTCCTGGAGGCCGGTGTAGCGGTCGGCTTGCGTATACGAATCGAGGAAGAGCGGATAGAGGCCGTCGCAGAGGCGCGCCGCGCGCCGGGCGCCCCGGACCGTGTTGCCGCCGAAGACGATCGGCGGGTGCGGGTTCTGCTGCACTGGCTTCGGGTCCTGGGAGACGTCCTTAAAGCTGTAGTAGTTGCCCTCGAAGGTGGCGAGATCGCCGGTCCACGACGCCTTGTAGATCTGGATGCACTCTTCGGTGCGCCGGTTGCGCTCCTCATAGTCGATGCCGACCGCGTCGAACTCCTCGACCATCCAGCCGACGCCGACGCCCAGCATGAGCCGGCCGTTCGAGAGCTGGTCCACGGTCATGAACTGGCGCGCGTCCGAGAGGGGGTGGCGATAGGGCGCGATGAGCACGCTGGTGGCGAGCTTCAGCGTCGTGGTCTGCACCGCAACGGCGCCCATGACGACGGCGGCGTCCAGCATGTTGTGGCGGCGCTGGTAGGCGCGCTGGCCGGACTTGTTCGCGGTGTGGAAGCTCTCGGAAGCGTAGGGCATGCAGACATGGTCGGGATACCAGATCGAGTGGATGCCCGCGCGCTCGGCGGTCTGGGCGACCCGGATCGGGTCCATCTGCTCCGCCGGCGTGTGGTGGAGGAACATGTTGACGTCGTCCCGATAGGACTGGCCGTGGGTGTTTCCGTAAAGCCCGACTTCCATGATGCTGCCCCTTTCGTTCGCCCGGTTGCTGGCGCGGCGGGATTATGCCGCCGTCGCGGCGCGCGCGGAAGGATGGCTGCGAGGGTTGGTGGCCGTGGGCAGAAGGTGGGACCGGGACAGTCGGGGGCAGTCCGCGTCAGGCGCGCGCCAATGTCCTGTCTTCGCGCGGATACGGATTAAAGTCCTCTTCGAGCTTCGAGAGCAGGAAGAAAATGTCCTCGGCGGTATTGGTGGCAAGAACAACGTTCAACAGGTCGGACTTATCCAATTTCAGATCCGGTTCCAGATACTTGCCGCGCAACCGACGCATTGTCTCGCCACGATCGCCCGACAACCCCTTCGCGATATCCCAGGACGTTTCGTCATCGCCCTCCATCGCATGGTCCAGGGCGAGGAACACGCTGTCCACGCCCTCGCACATGCTCTCCCGGAATTGCTTCAGCTCCGACCGGTCGCCGATGTCGAGCAGCGCACCGCACATGACGGCTACCGAATCCGCCAGCCACGTGAGCAGCTTCTGACGGTTGAGCAGCGCGTTGCGGTTCTCGACCGCTTGCATGGGATGAAGCGGTTGTAGCTCCGTCAGAAACTCCTCGATTTCGGTCATCAGGGTGCGCGACGCGTCGCGGAGCGGCCGCACGTCCTTGCCTTCCCGAAGGAGCTCGAAATACCGCAGTTGCATCCTGAACGCGCGCCGCTGTTCCAGGTCGGCCAACATCAGGGAAGTCTCGATATCGACCGTCGCATGGCCGTGAATGAACTGCGCGCGAGAGAGCTCGTCGATTTCAGATTCGGGCCACAGCTTCTCCAGGATGCGGGCCGACGGGCCCAGGATGGCGAGCAGGATCGGCACCGGGACCACGGACGTGATGACGTAGACAAGGGCCAGTCGCTGGGGCAGGTCGAAGCCGGTCGCCTCGACCGCCGCCTTGATCGACGGAATGCCGAAATAAATTTCGATGTAGAGCAGCGGGATGATCACCGCGCAGATCAGCACATTGGAGATCACCAGGTACATGGCGACCTGCCGCGAGCGCCCGGTCAGGTTGGCGGACAGCACGGCGAGGATCGCGGCCGAGCCGATGAAGCTCCCATAGATGATCATGATGGCCTGATCGACGGAGATGACGCCGACCGTCGCCAAGCTGATTCCGAAGACGGAGACCGCGCCCGAAGACTGCACGATAAAGGTCAGCACGGCCGCGACGACAAAGGCGAGAAGCAGGGACTGCCCGGTTCCCGCCACCATCTCCCGGAACCAGGGCTCCTCGGCGAGCGGCGCCGCGGCCTCCCGGAGCAGCATCAGGCCGAGGATGATCAGCGCCCCGCCCAGGAACGACCCGGCGATGGCCCGGTACCTCGCCAGCCTCTCGGTGGCCACCACCGCACCGGCAAGGCCGATGACATAGAGCGCGGCCACGTTGATGTCGAAGGTGACGATCATGACAAGGCCCGTCACGCCGATGTACCCGCCCAGGATCATCGCGAGCGCGCCGCTCATGGTGGTCAGCCGTGAGCGCAGGATACTGACCACGATGAAGGTCAGTGCGGTCATGCTCTGGGTGATGCCGCCGCCGATCGTTCCCCAGAGGAGCGCTGCAAACCGGTTCGAAGTCCAGCGATGCGCAATTTGGCGCAAGCGCCTGCTCGCGAGCTTCTTGAGATTCTCCGTCAGGAGCCACATCCCGACAATGAACAGACCGAGCCCGCCTATGACGCCCGCGAGAAGCTCCATGACGCGCCTACCAACCCCTGCGAAAGGCCTGCGGATCCGGTCGGTTCCCCGCCCCGCATTCCCTAGTACTACAGTTGCGTTTTAGTTCGGCTTATGTCTTTCTGGGCCGAACGGCTGCGGAGGGGTGGATCGATGAGCGTGGCGGATTGGTCGGGCTCGCTTCTGGACTGGGAGCGGGAGCTGGGGTTGTGGAAGTTGCGTCT
>JAJDVB010000040.1 GCA_022826345.1 Alphaproteobacteria bacterium | reverse complement strand
CGCCGACGCAGCGCCTGCCCTCGAAGAGCAGCCGCTCCACGTGGGCGCGCAGCACCACGCGCAGGTTCGACCGCCCGCGCACCGGCAGGATGAAGGCATGGCCCGTGTTCACCCGCCGCCCCCGGTCGACGCAAAAGTCCTGCCGGCCGACGCCTTCCTGCACCGCGCCGTTGAAATCGTCGTTGCGCGGCAGGCCCATCGCCGCACAGGCCTCGAGGAAGACGCCGTAGAGCGGGTTCGTCGACTGGGCGCGGTTGACGCGGAGCGGGCCGTCCGTGCCGTGATAGGCGTCGCGGCGGGAGCCGTGGCCCTCCGCCCGCTTGAAGTAGGGCAGCACGCTCTCGTAGTCCCAGCCGTCGAGGCCGAGCTGGCGCCAGCCGTCGTAGTCCCGGCGGTTGCCGCGCATGTACATCATGCCGTTGATCGCGGACGTGCCGCCCAGCACCTTGCCGCGCGGCCAGGGGATGCGGCGTCCGTCGAGGTAGGGTTCGGGCTCGGTCTCGTAGCTCCAGTTGATCGAACGCATGAAGTAGACGAGCCCCGCCATCAGCGGGATGTGGATGAAGGGATGGCGCGCCTCGCCGCCGGCCTCCAGCAGCGCGACGCTGGCTTTGGGATCGGCCGAGAGCCGGTTGGCCAGAACGCAGCCGGCGGTGCCGCCGCCGATCACGACGAAATCATGCTCGTCCGCCATGCTCCCCCCTGCATCGAAGCGGCGTGTGAATTAGACTGCGCCGCCCCCAATCGCCAGGACGGACCCTGCCATGGCCTTCGACACCCTGTTCAGCCCGATCGCGGTCGGCGCGCGCACGCTGCGCAACCGCATCGTCCACGCCGCCACCGTCACGGGCCTCGGCCGAGACCGCGCCGTGACCGACCGCCTGATCGCCTACCACGCGGCCCGGGCGCAGGGCGGTACCGCGATGATCGTGACCGAGCTGATGAACGTCCACCCGACCAGCAGCGGCGCGCCGATCCTGGTCAGCATCCACGACGAAGCCAACCTGGGCGGGCTCTCCCGTTGGGCCGAGGCGGTGGAGCGCCACGGCTGCCGGTTGATCGGCCAGCTCGGCCACATCGGCCGCCAGCAGCTCTGGGGCCTCGATTCCGTGCCGCGCAGCGCGTCGTCGCAGCCCGAGGCGCTCTACTGGAACGGCGCCCTGCCGCTGGGCGAGGACGAGATTCCGGGCATCGTCGCAGGCTATGCGGAGAGCGCGGAGCGGCTGAAGCGCGCGGGCTTCAGCGGGGTCGAGCTGCACGGCGCCCATGGCTATCTGATCGCGCAGTTCCTCTCGCCCGCCTGCAACGACCGGACGGACGGCTACGGCGGCAGCCTCGAAGGCCGCACCCGTTTCATGCGCGAGGCGATGGCGGCGGTCCGCGCCGCCTGCGGCCCGGACTTCATCGTGGGCATCAAGCTGCCGGCGGACGAGCGGGTGCCGGGCGGCATCGACCCGGACGAGGCGGAGCGCATCGCCCGCGCCGCTGCGGCCGAGGGCGTGCTCGACTATCTCTCCTTCAGCCAGGGCGCGTTCGGTCCTGCGTTCGATACCCATCTGCCCGACATGCATTACCCGCCCCGGCCGTTCCTGCCGCTCCATGCGCGGCTCCGCGCGGCCGGCGGCGGGCTCCCGGTGATCGGCCTCGGCCGGATCGAATCGGCCGAAGCGGCGGAGACGGCGCTGGCCGAGGGCGCCTGCGACATGGTCGGCTTCAGCCGGCTGTTGATATCGGACGCCGATTGGCCGCGCAAGACGGAGGCCGGGCGCGCCGGGGATGTCCGCGCCTGCACCTTCTGCAACTATTGCTGGGGCGAGATTCACGCCGGCAAGCCCATCCGCTGCTTCCAGAATCCCGTGCTCGCGAGCGCGGACGAGTCCGGCTGGAAGCCGCTGCCGGCCGATGAGCGGAAGCGCGTGGTGGTGGTCGGCGCCGGCCTGGCGGGGCTGGAGGCCGCGTGGGTCGCGGCGGCGCGCGGCCATGCGGTTACCGTGTTCTCGGCGAGTGACGAGCCCGGTGGTGCCGCGCGCGTCGAGGCCCTGCTGCCGGGTCGGACGGAGGTGGCGACGACCGCCGAATACCAGCATCGCAAGGCCGTGGAGGCGGACGCCGATTTCCGCTTCGGCGAGACCGCCACCGCAGCAGCGGTGACGGCGTGTGCGCCCGATGCGGTGATCCTCGCCACGGGCTCTGGAATGCGCTGGCCGCCGGCGTTGGCCGAGGGTGCCGACGCGGTCGATCTGCGGAGCGCCGTCGCGGCGCTCGCCGAGAGCGATGCACCGCCGTCGCCGGGCACCGCCGTGCTGCTCGACATGGACCAGACGCCCGCCGTCTACGGCGCGGTGGAGCTGCTGGCCCAGCGCTTCGCGCGCGTCGTGCTGCTGACGCCGGCGCCCGAGAACGCCCGCTTCGTCAACCTGATGTCGCGCATGGGGGTGGAGCGCAGGCTCGCGTTGCTCGGCATCGACGTGCGCCGCCTCACCGAGCCGGTCGTGCGCGCGGGCGACCGCGTCACCTGCCGCCACGTCATCACCGGCGCCGAGACGACGATCGAGGAGGTGGCGCTGCTGACCTACGCCACGCCCCGCGCCGCGCGGGGGGAGCTTGCAGGCGATCTGGCGGCGGCCGGGGTCCCAGTCACGCTCATCGGCGACTGCCTGCTGCCGCGCGACGCCGCGTCGGCCATCCACGACGGCCACCGCGCGGCGCTTGCGCTCTGACACGGCATTCGCGGCACGGGCTTCCGGGCTCGCCTGCGCCGGGTTAGGTTGTGGCACGAACCCGCACGTAGGAGACCTGCCATGGCAGGCGAGAAGGAAGTCCTCAAGACCACCTGTCCGCGCGATTGCTACGACGCCTGCGGCATCGTCGCGATCAAGCGCGACGGCGCCATCACCCGTGTGCTCGGCGATCCGGATCATCCGGTGAGCCGCGGCGCGCTCTGCGGCAAGTGCGCGCTTGCCTACAACGGCGTCTTCCGCGATCCCGACGTGCGGTTGCAGACGCCGCTCAAGCGCGCGGGCGCCAAGGGCGAAGGGCGCTTCGAGCCGGTCTCGTGGGACGAGGCCATCGGGGACATCGCCGCGCGCTTCAAGGCGATCTCCGAGGGCGACGGCGCCGATCGGATCGTGCACGCGCACTACACCGGCACCTGCTCGCTGATCGCCAACACCTTCCCGATGCGCTTCCTCGGCCGCCTCGGCGCCCGCGAGGTGGAGCCCGACACCGTGTGCAACATGGCGGGCCACGTCGCGCTCGATTACGTGATCGGCACGTCGGTGATCGGCTTCGACCCGCGCACCGCGAAGGACTCCAACTGCATCGTCGTCTGGGGCGCGAACCCGTCCGCCTCCGCACCCCATCAGCACAAGCACTGGCTCAAGGAGGCGCCCGGCACGGTGATCGTGGTCGACCCGGTGCGCCACCCGACCGCAGAGCAGGCCGACATGCACCTGCAGCCCTTCCCCGGCAGCGACGCGGCGCTGGCCTTCGCCATGGTTCACGTGCTGGTCCGCGACGGCCTGATCGACCGCGCCTTCCTCGCTGACCACGCGCTCGGCTGGGACGAGTTGGAGCCCGCCATCGCCCCCTGCACGCCGGCCTGGGGCGAAGCCCGCACCGGCGTGCCGGCGGCGCAGATCGAGGAGGCAGCGCGGATCTACGGTGCAGGCCCGGCGCTGCTCTGGCTCGGCCAGGGGCTGCAACGGCAAGCCATGGGCGGCAACGTGATGCGCGCCTGCGCGCTGCTGCCGGCGGTCACCGGCAACTTCGGCAAGCCCGGTGCCGGCATGCTCTACCTCAACGGCAGCGGCCGGAAGGGCGTGGACGGCGACTACCTGTCGGGTGCCGCGCTGAGCCAGAGCCCGCCGAGCTTCAGTCAGATGGAGCTTGCCGCACGCTTGGAGGACCCGGCGGACATCCAGGCCTTCCTCTGCTGGAACATCAACCCGGCGGCCTCCAGCCCGGAGCAGGCGCGGTTCCGCCGTGCGCTGATGCGGGAAGACCTCTTCACCGTGGTCTTGGACATCTTCCAGACCGACACCGCCGATTACGCCGACTACGTGCTGCCGGCGGCGGCGTTCCTCGAATTCGACGACTTGGTCTCGGGCTATTTCAACCTCTCCTTCTCCGCCCAGGCCAAGCTGCAGGAGCCGTTGGGCCAATCCCTCCCCAACCAGGAGATTTTCCGCCGGCTCTCCCGCGCCATGGACTTTGCGGAGCCGGAACTCTACGAGCCCGATGACGAGATCATCGCGCGGATCATGGGCCAGGTGGGTATCGAGGGCTCCTTCGACGACTTCAAGAAGACCGGCACCGTGTTTCCCGACGGGAAGCCCATTATTCAGTTCCCGGACCTCGCCTTCCCGACGCCGAGCGGCAAGATCGAGATCGCCTCGGCCCGCGCCGAGGCGGACGGCCACCCGCGCCTGCCGCTCGCCGACGCCGATCCGAAGCCGGCGGACGGCCGGCTGCGTCTGCTGACGCCAGCTTCGCCCTGGCTGATGAACGATTCCTACGCCAACGACCGGCGCATCGCCGAGCGCATGGGCGAGGCGACGGTGACGCTGCATCCGGCGGACGCCCAGGCCCTCGGGCTCGCCGAAGGCCAGCGCGTGCGGCTCAGCAACGAGACCGGCAGCCTGGAACTCGATCTGGCCGTTGCCGAGATGATTCCGCAGGGCGTGGCACTCAGCCCCAAGGGCCGCTGGCCGCGCCAGGAGGGCACCAGAGCCAACGTCAACGTCCTCAACCCCGGCATCAAGTCGGACATGGGCGAGAGCACCTGCGTGCACGGGGTCGAGGTCGAGATCGCCGCCGTCTGAAACCGGGACGCAGCGCAACTGAACCACACCGGTGTTGCCGGCGGCGCGCTTATGTCTAATCTGTCTCCGCCGCAGCACCCCTCAGCCTGAGAGAACGACGCCATGTCTGGAGCCGTCCAAGCGCAGATCAACTACATCCTTCCCACGGACGAGAAGCCGGTTACCTACCTGACCAATCCGGGCAGCAAGCCGGCACAGCGCAACGCCGAGTACCAGGAGGTCGAGGTCACGATCCGCGACGCCCGGCCGACGGCGAATGTCCTCGATCTGGAGCGCGAGGGCTTCACCTTCAACACCGAGAAAAGCGCGGTCTCGGATTTCTACGACAGCGACGAGATCGAGGCGGTCTACAGCCCGGAGGTCGAGCGGCTGGTGAAGCAGGCGAGCGGCGCTGCCGAGGTGCTGGTCTTCGACCACACCATCCGCGTCGCCGACGACGATCTGCGGACCGAACGCAAGCTGCGCGAGCCCGTGCACGTGGCGCACAACGACTACACCCCCCGCTCGGCGCCGCAGCGGGTGCGCGACCTGCTGCCGGCAGACCGCGCCGAGGCGCTGCTGGAGCATCGCTTCGCCGTGGTGCAGATGTGGCGGCCGATCGCGGGCCCGGTGCAGGACATGCCGCTCGCGATCTGCGATGCCCAGAGCATCGACGAGCGTGACTTCGTGCTGACCGATCTGGTCTACACCCACCGCGTTGGCGAGGTGATGCAGCTCAGCCACAATCCCGGCCACCGCTGGTTCTACTTCCCCGACATGAACCCGGGCGAGGCACTGATCTTCAAGACGTACGAGTCGCTCGCCGACGGCCGGGCGCGGTTCACCGCCCACACGGCCTTCGCCGATCCCAACGCGCCGGCGGACGCGCGCCCGCGCCAGAGCATCGAATCCCGCACCCTCGCCTTCTTCGCGCCCTGAGAGCGGCGCACCCGGAGGGCGGTACACCCGGAGGGTGGTACACCGACGGGAATGACGGAGGCGGACACCACCCTCGCCGACGGCGACAATCGGCCGATCTTCACGGTCGGTGAGCTCTCGCAGGCGCTGAAGCGCGTGGTCGAGGGCGAGTTCGCCTGGGTCAGCGTGCGGGGCGAGGTTTCGGGCTTCAAGCGCGCCGCCTCCGGACATCTCTACTTCTCGCTCAAGGACGCGGACGCGGTGCTCGACGCGGTCTGCTGGCGCGGCGTCGCCGGCAGGCTCGGGATCGCGCCCGAGGACGGGATCGAGGTCGTCGCCACCGGCAAGATCAGCACCTATCCGGGGCGCTCACGCTACCAGATCGTGGTGGAGCGGCTGGAGCTGTCCGGCGCCGGCGCGCTGCTCGCGCTATTGGAGGCCCGCAAGAAGGCACTCGCCGCCGAGGGCCTGTTCGACGAGGCGCGCAAGCGCGACCTGCCCTACCTGCCGGAGACGGTGGGCGTCGTCACCTCGCCCACCGGCGCCGTGATCCGCGACATCCTGCACCGTATCGAGGACCGCTTCCCCCGCCGGGTGCTGGTCTGGCCGGTCACAGTGCAGGGTGCCGGCGCGGCAGAGGAGATCGCCGCCGCCATCGCTGGCTTCAATCGCCTCGATGCAGGCAGGCCGGTGCCGCGGCCCGACGTGCTGATCGTCGCCCGCGGCGGCGGCAGCCTGGAGGACCTCTGGGCCTTCAACGAGGAAGTCGTGGTGCGCGCCGCAGCCGCGAGCGACATCCCGCTGATATCTGCCGTGGGGCACGAGACCGACGTGACGCTGATCGACCTCGCCGCCGACCGCCGGGCGCCCACGCCGACCGCCGCAGCCGAGTTGGCGGTGCCGGTGCGCGCCGACCTGCTGGAGCGCACGCAGTCTCTGGAACATCGGCTGGGCGCGTCGCTCCGCCGCCAGATCGCCGAGCGACGCACGCGGATCGACGGGCTCGGGCGCGGCCTGCCGGCGGCGCGCGACCGGCTCACGACCGCTGGCCAGCGGCTCGACGACTGGTCGGAACGGCTCGCGCGCGGGGCGCGGGGTCGGCTGGCGGCGGAGCGTCAGGCAGTGGACCGGCTGAGACCGCTCAAGCCACGCCAGCTCCTCGCACTCAAACGCCAGAAGCTTACGCATGCCGCCGGGCGCCTCGCGGCCGGGCACCCCGCCGCCCGCATCGAATGGGAACGCCGGGGCGCGGACCAATTGGCCGGGCGGCTGCGCCACGCCGGGCGGGCGGCGTTGGGCGAGCGGACAGCGCGGATCGAGACCGCAGCGCGCCTGCTCGAAAGCTATTCCTACCGGGGCGTGCTCGCACGCGGCTACGCGGTGGTGCACGATGAGCGCGAGCGCCCGCTTACCAGCGCCCAGGAGGTGAAGTCGGGCGCCGCGCTCTCACTCGAATTCCACGATGGCCGCGCCGCCGCCCGCGCCGCCGGCAAGCCCAAGCCCCGCAAGACCGCGCGTGAAGAGGACGACAACGGGCAGGGATCGTTACTTTAAGCGTCGGTGCCGCCCACGGTGATCGGGTCGACCAGCAGCGTCGGCAGGCCGACGCCCACCGGCACGCCCTGGCCGTTCTTGCCGCAGGTGCCGATGCCGGTATCGAGCGCGAAATCGTTGCCGATCGCGGCGACTCGTGTCAGCACGTCGGGGCCGTTGCCGATCAGGCTCGCGCCCTTGAGCGGCGCGGTCGTCTTGCCGTCCTCGATCAGATAGGCCTCGGCGGCCGAGAACACGAACTTGCCCGAAGTGATGTCCACCTGGCCGCCGCTGAAGTTCTTGGCGTAGATGCCCTTCTTCACCCGGCCGATGATCTCTTCCGGCTCGTCCGCGCCGTCCAGCATGAAGGTGTTGGTCATGCGCGGCATGGGCGAATGCGCGTAGCTCTCGCGCCGGCCGTTGCCGGTGGGCTCCATGCCCATGAGGCGGGCGTTCATGCGGTCGTGCAGGTAGCCGCGCAGGATGCCGTCCTCGATCAGCACGGTGCGGCCGGTGGGCGTGCCCTCGTCGTCGACCGTGAGCGAGCCGCGACGGTCGTCGATGGTGCCGTCGTCCACCACTGTCACCCCCGGTGAGGCCACCCGCTCGCCGAGAAGGCCGGAGAAGGCGCTGGTCTTCTTGCGATTGAAGTCGCCTTCGAGGCCGTGGCCGATCGCCTCGTGCAGCAGGATGCCGGGCCAGCCGGGGCCGAGCACCACCGGCATCTCGCCGGCGGGGGTCGCGACCGATTCGAGATTGACCAGCGCCTGGCGCAGCGCCTCGTCCACCTGCGCCTGCCAGCGCTCGGGCGCGAGGAACTCGTCGTAGACCGTGCGCCCGCCGACCCCGTGGGAGCCGGTCTCCTGCCGCTCCCCCTCGCCCACCATGACGGCGACGTTGAGGCGCACGAGCGGGCGCACGTCGCAGGCGCGGCTGCCGTCGGCGCGAACGATCTCCACCGCCTGCCAGGAGCCGAGCAGCGACGCCATGACCTGGCGCACCCTGGGCTCCGTCCCCCGCGCGTAGGCGTCGATCTCCTTGAGCAGCGCAACCTTGTCCTCGAAGGGCGTGCCGTCCAGGGGATTGTCGTCCACGTAGAGCGAGCGGTTGGTTTGCGACGGGGCCTGCGCCATGGTCCCGCCGTGGCCATGCCGCACCGCCCTGACCGTTGCCGCCGCCCGCTTCAGCGCGTCCTCGCCGAGCTCGCCGGCGTGGGCATAAGCCGAGGTCTCGCCGGAGACGGCGCGCAGCCCGAAGCCCTGGCTGGTATCGAAGCTCGCGCTCTTGAGCCGGCCGTCGTCGAAGGAGAAGCTCTCGCTCTGGCGGTATTCGAGGAAGAGCTCGCCGTCGTCGGCGCCCTGGAGGGCGTCCGCGACGATCCCCTCCGTGCGCGGCCGGTCGAGGCCGGCGCGATTGAAGAAGATCTCGTCGGTGACGGTTTCGCGGCTCATGTCTCTCGTCCTTCGCTCGCCCTGCGCCGATACACAGGGGACATATGGGGCCGCCGGGCCGAGGCGTCCATCCCGAACGCCCCAAGGATCGGCGAGAGCGCCGCTCGCCGTCAATGAGGGGCTTCAAAAACGGTGGGGTGCATGGTAGGACGCAGGCGGCTCGTGTAATGGCGGCGGCGCGCCGATGGCCGCGCCGCGCCGTTCCGCGTGAGGGGGTCCGGGCCGCCTTGCGTTCGCGCCTGCGGTGCCAAGCCACGGCACCGGAGAAGGCGGACGATCAGGCGAAATCCGACGATCGAGTGGAGGTTGAGTAGTGAGGCATCTCGCGAAACTGGGCGCATCGGTCGCCGGTCTCGCCGGCGCACTCGGCGCCGCCGGAGCGGCACTGGCGCAGCAGCCGACCGATTGGGAGGTCGACTTTCAGACCGCCCTCTCACCCTCCATGGAGCGCATCGTCGATTTCAACCTCATGGTGACGATCATCATCGTCATCATCACGGCCTTCGTGTTCGGCCTGATGGCGTGGATCGTGATCCGCTACAACAAGAAGCGGAACCCGGTGCCGTCCAAGACCACCCACAACACCATGCTGGAGGTGATCTGGACCGTGGTGCCGGTGATCATCCTGCTGATCATCGCGGTGCCGTCGTTCCGGCTCCTCTACTTCACCGACAAGGTCGAGGACGCCGACATGACGCTCAAGGCGATCGGCCACCAGTGGTACTGGTCCTACGAATATCCCGACCACGGCGACTTCACCTTCGACGCGATCATGCTGGAGGAGGATGAGCTGGAGGAGGGGCAGCCCCGGCTGCTCGCCACTGACGAGGCTGTGGTGCTGCCGGTGGGCGCCAAGATCAGGCTGCTGACCACGGCCGACGACGTGATCCACTCCTGGGCCATCCCGGCGTTCGGCGTCAAAATGGATTCCGTGCCTGGCCGGGTCAACGAGACCTGGTTCCAGATCAACCGCGAGGGCACCTATTACGGGCAATGCTCGGAACTCTGCGGCACGCTGCACGGCTTCATGCCAATCATGATCGAAGCGGTGTCGCAGGAAGAGTTCGACGCCTGGGTGGAATTCGCGCGAGAAGAATACGCATCGGCGAACGACAGCCCGACCGAGGTTGCCGCGCTCGACGCCGGCGCGCCTAAGGCGCGCTGAGGAAGGAGAGAGGCCATGGCGGACCACGCCCACGCCCACGCAGCGCACGATCATATGCCGCGGGGCATCACGCGGTGGCTCTACTCCACCAACCACAAAGACATCGGCACGATGTACATCGCCTTTGCGGTGGTGTTCGGCATCGTGGGCGCGGTGCTTTCCATCTTCATGCGGATGGAGCTGGCCGAGCCCGGCATGCAGATCTTTGCCGATTCTCATACCTTCAACGTCTTCGTGACCGGCCACGGGCTGATCATGGTGTTCTTCATGATCATGCCGGCCTTCATCGGCGGCTTCGGCAACTGGTTCGTGCCGTTGATGATCGGGGCGCCGGACATGGCGTTCCCGCGCATGAACAACATCAGCTTCTGGCTCCTGGTGCCGTCCGGCGCCCTCCTCGTGACCTCGATGTTCGTGGACGGGGGGCCTGGACCGGGCGTTGGAGCGGGCTGGACGGTCTACGCGCCGTTATCCACCTCGGGCCACGCAGGCCCGGCCATGGACCTCGGCATCTTCGCGCTGCATCTCGCGGGCGCGTCGTCGATCCTCGGCGCCATCAATTTCATCACCACGATTCTGAACATGCGCGCGCCGGGCATGACGATGCACAAGCTGCCGCTCTTCGTCTGGTCGGTGCTGGTGACCGCGTTCCTGCTGCTGCTGTCGCTGCCGGTGCTGGCGGGCGCCATCACGATGCTGCTGACGGACCGCAACTTCGGCACCGCCTTCTTCGACGCGGCCGGCGGCGGCGACCCGATCCTCTACCAGCATCTCTTCTGGTTCTTCGGGCACCCGGAGGTCTACATCCTGATCCTGCCGGCCTTCGGAATCGTGAGCCACATCGTCTCTACCTTCTCCAACAAGCCGGTCTTCGGCTACCTCGGCATGGCCTACGCCATGGTCGCCATCGGCTTCATCGGTTTCGTGGTGTGGGCGCACCACATGTTCACGGTGGGGATGGACGTCGACACGCGGGCCTATTTCATCGGTGCAACGATGGTCATCGCGGTGCCGACGGGCATCAAGATCTTCAGCTGGATCGCGACCATGTGGGGCGGCTCCATCGAGTTCAAGACGCCCATGCTGTGGGCCTTCGGCTTCATCTTCCTGTTCACCGTGGGCGGCGTGACCGGCGTGGTGCTCGCCAATGCCGGCTTGGATAGCGCGCTGCACGACACCTACTACGTGGTCGGGCACTTCCACTACGTGCTCTCGCTCGGCGCCGTGTTCATGGCCTTCGGCGCGTTCTACTACTGGATCGGCAAGATGTGCGGCCGCCAGTATCCGGAGACGCTGGGCAAGATCCACTTCTGGATCACCTTCATCGGCGTGAACCTCACCTTCTTCCCGATGCACTTCTCGGGTGTCTCGGGCATGCCGCGGCGCATCCCCGACTATCCGGACGCCTACGCCGGCTGGAACCTGATCTCCTCGATCGGCGCCTACATCTCGACCGCCGGGCTGATCCTGTTCATCTATATCCTGATCTACACGCTCTTCTGGGGTAAGAAGTGCGCCGCCAACCCCTGGGGCGAAGGCGCGCGCACCCTCGAATGGACGGTGCCGTCGCCCGCGCCGTTCCATACCCATGAGGAGCTGCCCCGCGTCCGCTAGGCCGGAGCGGGGATACGCGCGATGAGTGAGCCGGCGGCAAGGACGGTGGTCGCGGAAAGCGCGGCGCCGGTCGCGCTCGGCGATACGTTCGCGCTGCTGAAGCCGCGAGTGATGTCGCTGGTGGTCTTCACCGGCGCGGTCGGGCTCATCATCGCGCCCGGCACCATCCATCCGGTGATCGCGGCGGTGGCGGTGCTCTGCATCGCCATCGGCGCCGGCGGATCTGCGGCCATCAACATGTGGTACGACCGCGACATCGACGCCGTGATGACGCGCACCCGCGCCCGTCCGGTCCCGGCCGGGCGGGTCGAGCCGAGCGCAGCGCTCGGCCTCGGCATCGTGCTCTCCGTGGGCGCGACCGCGCTGATGGGGCTCGCGGTCAACTGGGTCGCGGCCGCCCTGCTGGCGTTCACGATCTTCTTCTACGTCTGCATCTACACGATGTGGCTGAAGCGGCGCACGCCGCAGAACATCGTGATCGGCGGTGCCGCCGGCGCCTTCCCGCCGATGATCGGCTGGGCGGCGGTGACCGGCGGACTCGATCTCACGGCGGTGGCACTCTTCGGCATCATCTTCCTCTGGACCCCGCCGCACTTCTGGGCGCTGGCGCTGGTCCGCTCGTCGGACTACGAGGCCGCCGACGTGCCGATGCTGCCGGTGGTTTCGGGCGATCGCAGCACCCGGCGCCAGATCGTCGCTTACACGCTGCTGCTCGTGCCCGTGAGCCTGGCACCCTGCGCGACCGGGGCAGCCGGCGCGGTCTACGGCATCGGCGCGCTGGTGGCCGGCGTCCTGCTCGCCGCCGGTGCCTTTCGCGTCCTCGTAGACCACAGCCCGGCCGCAGCGAAGCGGCTCTTCGGCACGTCGATCGTCTATCTCTTCGCGCTCTTCGCGCTCCTGCTCGCGGACCACGCGTGGCCGGTCCCGGTCGTGCCATGAAGGACGGCGTCGTGAAAGACCGGGACAGCGAGCGCCGGCGCAAGATTCGCAACTTCGCCCTCGGCGGTGCGCTGCTCGCGCTCGCGATCCTGTTCTACCTCATCACCATCGTCAGGATGGGGGGTGAGTAAGATGGCAACCGACATGCCCGGCGCCCCCGACAAGCGCGCGAGCCGACGCCGCGCCGCGACCGCTCTCATCCTGGGCGGCGTGGTGTGCGGCATGGTGGGCCTCGCCTTCGGCGCGGTGCCGCTCTACAAGCTCTTCTGCCAGGTCACCGGCTTCGGCGGCACCACCCAGGTGGCGGAGGAAGCGCCGGTTACGATCGGTGAGCGTGTGGTGACCGTCCGCTTCAACGCCGACACTGCGCGCGACCTGCCATGGCACTTCAAGCCCGAGCAGCGCGAGATCAAGGTGCGCGTGGGCGAGATGGCGCTGGCGGTCTACAACGCCGTCAACCAATCGGACCGCGCGCTCATCGGCACCTCGACCTTCAACGTGACGCCGGTGAAGGCCGGCGCCTACTTCAACAAGATCGAGTGCTTCTGCTTCGAGGAGCAGACGCTGGCGCCGGGCGAGAGAGCGGAGTTTCCGGTGTCGTTCTTCGTGGACCCCGACATCGTCGAGGATCGCAGGCTCGACGACGTGACCACGATCACCTTGTCCTACACGTTCTTCGCGCGTGGAGAGGGCGTGACGGAAGCCGTGCTGACGGACGATACGGCCGGCGACCCGCGCCCCGAAGCGGCGGGCCCCAGACCAGGGAGCGAGCTTAGTTATGGCGGATAGCGCACACGGGACCGCGAACCACGAGTACCACATGGTGAAGCCGAGCCCGTGGCCGGTCATCGGCGCCCTGGGCGGCGGCGGGCTCGGGCTCGGCGGCGTGGTCATCTACATGCACACCGGCCAGCTCTGGCTGATGACCATCGGCGGGGTCGTGGTGCTGCTCACTATGTACTTCTGGTGGCGGGACGTTATCCGCGAAGCGCTGGTGGATAACGAGCACACGCAGGTGGTTCAGCGCGGGCTGCGCTTCGGCATGGTGCTCTTCATCGCGTCCGAGGTGATGTTCTTCGCGGCGTTCTTCTGGGCCTTCTTCAACGCCTCGATCATGCCGCCCGACGTCATCGAGAACACCTGGCCGCCGCCAGGGGTCGAGGTCATCCCCGCCTGGCGGCTACCCTTCGTGAACACCCTGCTGCTGCTGACCTCGGGCGCCACCGTGACCTGGGCACACCACGCGCTCCGCCATGGCAATCAGCAACAGCTGGTCTATGGGCTGGCGCTCACCGTCGTGCTCGGCGTCGCCTTCATCGGCGTGCAGGGATACGAGTACGCCCACGCGGCCTTCGGCTTCCGCGATGGCATCTATCCCTCCACCTTCTTCATGGCGACGGGCTTCCACGGCTTCCACGTCACCGTCGGCGCGATTTTCCTGGCGGTCTGCCTCTACCGGGCGCTCAAGAAGCAGTTCAAGCCGGATCAGCACATCGGGCTCGAAGCCGCGGCGTGGTACTGGCACTTCGTCGACGTGGTGTGGCTGTTCCTGTTCATCTGGGTCTACTGGTGGGGCGGTTGATCGGGACGGCATGACGGATGGCACCGACTATCCATCTGTTTCGGTCCTGAAGGCCGGCCTGCTCTTCCGCTGCCCGCGCTGCGGACGCGGCAAGCTCTTCAGAGGCTACCTGCGGGTCGCCGAGCGCTGCGGCGCGTGCCAGTTCGAGCTTTCGCAGCATGACAGCGCCGACGGGCCGGCGGTGTTCGTCATGTTCATCGTCGGCGGCATCGTCGTCGCGCTCGCGTTCTGGCTGGAGTTCACCCACGAGCCGCCCTACTGGCTCCACGCGGTGCTCTGGCTGCCGGCGATCATCATCTTGAGCCTTGCATTGCTGCGGCCCGCCAAGGCGCTCCTGATCGCGCTTCAGTACAGGCACAGAGCGGCCGGCTTTGGCGAGTGATGACCGCGCCCGCAGGCGCGTGACCAGCGAGCGCGCCCGGCGCCGGGCTACCTTGTTCGCAATTCCGGGCATCATCATCCTGCTCGCGCTCGGCTCATGGCAGGTGCATCGCCTGATGTGGAAGACCGAGCTCAACGAGGAGCGCAGCGCCCAATTCCAGGCGGAGGCGGTGATGCTGCCCGCCGAGCTCGACGATCCAACGCCATTCTCCTACCGCCGGGTCTGGCTGGAGGGGCAATTTCGCCATGAGGCGGAGATGTTCCTCGCCGCCCGCACCTTCGACCGCCGGGTGGGCTACCAGATCATCACCCCATTCGAGCGCGCGGACGGCCCGGCCGTGCTGGTCAATCGGGGCTGGGTGCCGCTCGACAACAAGGAGCCGGAGACCCGGCTCAGGGGTCAGATCGAGGGCACGTATCGGCTTGAGGGCGTCGTCGTGCCCGGCGGGCGGGCCGGCTGGTTCACGCCCGACAACGAGCCCCAGAACAACATCTGGTTCTGGACTGACACGGAAGCGCTGGCGGCGGAGGCTGGCATCCCTGCGCCGTCCTTTCTGGTAGACGCAGGCCCCGCCCCCAATCCCGGCGGCCTGCCCATCGGTGGCCAAACCAAGATCGAGCTGCGCAGCGAGCACATGCAGTACATCGTGATCTGGTACGCGCTGGCGATCGGCCTTGCCGTGATCTACACGATCTACATGCGGCGCGGCCCCCGCGAGCACGAGGACGAGAACGAGGCGTGAGCGCCTACGCCGCACTGGAGGCCCGCTTCCGCCGCCTCGGTCTGCTCGGCGGCGCGGCCGGGATATTGCACTGGGACTGGGCGACGATGATGCCGCCCGGCGGCGCGGAGCCCCGCGCGGCCCAGCTCGCCGAGCTCGCGCTGATCCGCCACGAGCTACTGACGGATTCTCGCGTTTGTGACCTGCTGGACGAAGCCGAGGCCAGCGACAAAGCCCTCGACGACTGGCAGCGGGCCAACCTCGCCCGCATGCGGCGGCGCTGGCGCCAGGCGGCGGCACTGCCGGCCGACCTGGTGCAGGCGTTGAGCGAGGCGTCCTCGCACTGCGAGATGGTATGGCGCGAGGCCCGGCCGGCGAGCGACTTTCCGGCTTTTGCGGCAGCCTTCGCGCCGCTGCTCGGCCTCGTTCGCGAGAAGGCGGCGGCCTTGGGCGAGGCACTCGGCTGCACACCCTATGACGGGCTGGTCGACTCCAACGAGCCGGGGCTGCGCTGCGCGACCATCGACCCGCTCTTCGACGATCTCGCAGGCTTCCTCCCCGAATTCCTTGGGCAAGTGCGCGAGGCTCAGGCCGGCGCGGACGCCCCACCACCGGTCAGCGGGCCCGTTGACGCGCAGCAGACCCTCGCCCGGCGCCTGATGACGGCGCTCGGTTTCGACTTCGATCACGGACGCCTCGATGTCAGCCTCCACCCCTTCTGCGGTGGCAGCGCCGGCGACATCCGCATCACCACCCGCTACGACGAGGCAGACGCTCTTTCCGGCCTCATGGGCGTGCTGCACGAGACCGGCCACGCGCTCTACGAGGCGGGCCTGCCGGAGGAATGGCGCTACCAGCCCGTGGGCCAGGCGGGCGGCATGGCGCTGCACGAGAGCCAGTCGCTGCTGATCGAGATGCAGGCCTGCCGCAGCCGGCCCTTCATGCGCTTCCTCGCGCCGTTACTGGCGGAGCATCTCGACGGCGGCGCTTCCTGGCCGGATGCTGAGGCGCTCTACCGGCAGGCGATCCGCGTCGAGCCGGGCTATATCCGTGTAGACGCCGACGAGGTGACCTACCCCGCCCATATCATGCTGCGCTACCGGCTGGAGCGCGCCTTGATCGCGGATGAGCTCGCCGTAGACGAGATTCCCGGCGCCTGGGCCGACATCCACGAGGCTCTGCTCGGCATCAGGCCGGAGAACGATGCCGAGGGCTGCCTGCAGGACATCCACTGGTCCGGGGGCGAGCTCGGCTACTTCCCGAGCTACACCATCGGTGCCTTGATGGCGGCACAGTTCTTCGACGCCGCAGCCCGAGGCGAGCCGGAACTGTGGCCGGCCATCGAGCGCGGCGACTTCTCGCCCCTGTTCGGGTGGCTCCGGGCCAATGTCCACGGCCTCGCCTCCCGCTACGAGGGCCCGGTGCTGCTGGAACGCGCCACCGGCGCCCCGCTCGGCACCGCCGTCTTCAAGACCCACCTGCGGCGGCGCTACCTCGACTGAACCCCACGAACACCGATTTTGCGCGCAAATTGTTGACGCTCGCAGGCGAGCGCTCTAGTGTTTTGGTGGCGGGTGGGAGATCGTTTTTTGTAGCCCGCAACAAGAACAACAGCGCCTTTTTCATGTCGGAATTGAAGAAGGCGAGCGACCGGCTTGAGCAGGCCGTGGACCGGCTCGACCAGGCGCTCGCAAATGGCCAGTTGGCGGGGCGGGACGCGCACGCGCCGGCGTCGGCAATCGAAATCGCCGCCGTCGAGCGCGAGCGGGATTCGCTGCGCGTCGATCTGGAGGCCCTCAGAGTGGAGCGGGCGCGGCTGACGCGGGCGCTCACGGAAGCCACGGAACGCCAAGCGGCCACGCGTCAGGCCAACGAAGCGGTGGCCGAGCGGCTCGACGACGCGATCGGCTCGCTGCGCGGGATCCTGGGAGTTTAGGCTGGGCGATGGGCGAGGTCGCGGTCACCATCGGCGGGCGGCGCTACCCGGTCTCCTGCGACGACGGCCAGGAAGAGCATGTCTCAAAGCTTGCGGCCTACGTCGACAAGCGGGCGCAGGAGCTGGAGGAGACCGTGGGCCGGGTCGGCGAGATCCGCCTCCTGCTCATGGCCAGCCTGGTCGTCGCCGACGAGTTGGCCGACGCCTACGACGAGCTCGACCGACTGCAGTCGCAGGCGCGGATCGCCGAGCGCAGGGCCCGCGTGGACGCCGAGGCGGCGCTCGAGGCCAAATTCGCGCCGCTCGTGGACGCGCTCGCCGAGCGGATCGAGAATATTGCCGGCAGTCTGGAGAAGGATTAGATTTCCTTTCGGACGGTTACTGCCGGATTAGTCGCACCGACTGTTTCCCGCGGTCAATTTTCGCTTCTCGGGAGCTGTCCCTGCTGGGGCCGCGGTCTCGGCAACACGGCGCCCACCTGGTCTCTTCGGCCTGGAGGAAGCTCTGGGTGCGACGGTTCAGGCGGGGCCGTCCATTTCCGTTTCATGGGGACCGGCCGTGTCTCACAGCGCTGCCATCCACGACCGCAAGCAGGCGCTGCGCGAGTATGCGCAGGCGCGGCGCAGGGCCGCGCGGCGGACCGCAGGGCCGGGCGCGGGCGTGCGGGCAGCCAACCACTATCTCGCCGCGGTTCCCACGCCTGCGGGCGCGGTGATCTCCGGCTACTGGGCGATCCGGGACGAGATCGACGCCATGCCCCTGCTGGCGCGGCTCGTGGGCGCGGGCTTCGTCTGCTGCCTGCCCGCCGTGGTCGGCAAGGGCGAAGCGCTGCAGTTCCGCGTCTGGACTCCGGGCGCTGCGCTCTCGCGCGGGCCATTCCGCATTCCTGAGCCGGCGGAAGACGCCACGCCGGCCCAGCCGACCCACCTGCTGGTGCCGCTGCTCGCCTACGACCGGGACGGCTACCGCCTGGGCTATGGCGGCGGCTACTACGACCGCTCGCTGCGCGCGCTACGCCAAGTGCGTCCCATCATCGCCGTCGGCCTCGCCTATACCGAGCAGCTCGTGCAGGGCCTGCCACGCACCGAGCACGACGAGCCGCTGGACTGGATCGTGACCGAGCGGGGCGCCATGCCGATCGCCCCGCGCGCAGCCTGATCGCAGGCGCGAGGGGAACGGAACGATGCGTATCCTGTTCTGCGGCGATGTCGTGGGCCGCCCCGGCCGCGACATCCTGACGGAACACCTGCCGGGTTTGCGCGAGGAACTCGCCCTCGACTTGGTGATCGTGAACGGCGAGAACGCCGCCGGCGGTTTCGGCATCACTGCCGATATCTGCAAGGCCCTCTACCAGGTCGGCGCCGACGTGATCACCCTCGGCAATCACGCCTGGGACCAGCGCGGGACCGAGAGCTACATCGAGACCGACCGGCGGCTGGTCCGCGCCCGCAACTACCCCAAGGGCACGCCGGGGAGCGCCGGCGCGCTGCTGCACACACGCGACGGCCGCTCGGTCTTCGTCTTCCAGGTGCTCACGCAGCTCTTCATGGACCCCATCGGCGAGCCCTTTGCCTGCGTCGAGGAGACGCTGCAGGAGCACCGGCTTGGACAGTCGGTCGATGCGATCGTGCTCGACATCCACGGCGAGGCGACGAGCGAGAAGCAGGCGCTCGGATACCTTGCCGACGGCCGGGTGTCGCTGGCGGTGGGCACCCACACCCACGTGCCGACCGCCGACCACCGCATCCTGCCCAAGGGGACGGCCTACATCTCGGACGTTGGCATGTGCGGCAGCTACGAATCGATCATCGGGCTCGCGGTTGATGCGCCCCTCGCTCGCTTCACGCGGAAACGCCCCGGCCCCCGCGCGGCGCCGGCCGATGGCGAAGCCACTCTCTGCGCCGTCCTGGTCGAGACCGACGACGACACCGGGCTCGCCCGCCATGTCGGCGTGCTCCGGCGTGGCGGCGTGCTCCGGGAAGCCTGGCCGGTGTGACGGCGGTTGTGGTGGGTAGGCGCCAGGAAGGTTGCGCATATACCACATTTTGGTATACCGGTCGCTAAAGGAGCATCCGCATGGCGCGCAATACGTCGGTCTCTCTTGGGGACCACTTCGTGGGCTTCATTGACGAACGCGTCGCATCCGGGCGCTACAACTCGGCCAGCGACGTGGTCCGGGCCGGACTTCGGCTGCTGGAAGAGCATGAAGCCAGGGTAGAGGCGC
The DNA here is from genome assembly GCA_022826345.1 of Alphaproteobacteria bacterium. The sequence goes on along the minus strand of JAJDVB010000040.1, from coordinate 76,088 downwards.
TGCGCGAAGCCCTGATCGAAGGTGAGCGGTCCGGCCCCGCCAGCCCATTCGATTTCGACGCGTTCATCGACAGCAAGCGGTCCACCTGAACGACATGGCCGGCTTTGCGTTGACGCCGGCGGCTCAGGCCGATTTGTCAGAAATCTGGGATTACACGGCCAAGCATTGGGGCGAAGCGCAGGCCGAGCGATACACGCGGGATATCCAGGCGACGTGTGAAGCGCTGGGCAGCGGAGCCCAGGTCGGTCTATCGGCCGAAGACATCCGCGCCGGATACAGAAAGATCGGGGTGGGCTCGCACGTCCTCTACTACCGGGAACGCGAGGCACGGTTGAAATCGTGCGCATCTTGCATCGACGCATGGACGCTGCCCGGCATCTATAGGGCAACGTCGCGCCTCTCCGGATGAGGCGCTACCCGGCGCTTGCCCTCTGCATGGGCGCGGGTTGGGTCGCGAAGTGGGGCACCACGTCGCGGGCGAAGCGCTCCCACATCTCGTGGCGGTAGGCGCGCGGCATGCCGTAGGTCACGTTCTGCAGGATGAAGTGGTCGAAGCCCAGGTCGACGTAGGCCTGGAGCCGCTCGCACACGGTCTCGGCCCGGCCGACGAGCTGAAGGTCGAGCCACGGGCCCAGATTGTCGGGATTGGTCAGCTTCTTGGACGTGGCCATGAACTTGCTGAATGCCCTGAACTCTTCCAGCTCCTTCCAGGGGTCGGCGTCGGCCTCGTAATGCTCGACCACCTTCACGAAGTAGCGCGAGAGATGCTCCTTGGCGAGCGCGTCCGCCTCCTCGTCGGTGTCCGCCAGCACCGCGTGGATCAGGATCGGCCGGCTGACGTCGGTGGAGCCGCCGCGCTGGCGGGTTTCCTCGTCCCAGCGGGCGAAGTCGTTGCTGTGGAAGTGCATCGGGAAGTTGGAGACGCGGATCATCGGGAGGTCGAGCTCGGCCATGATGCCGGCGCTCTCGGGGCTGCTGGTGGCGCCGTAGAGGTTGATGCGCTCCTGCACGGCATTGGGTCTCAGCTCGATTGGCCGCTCGATGTCGAAGAACTCGCCGCCGTAGGTGAACGTGCCGCCGGCGAGCGCCTTACCGATGACCTCGCGGCATTCGCGGAAGCGCGCGCGGGTTTCGGTCATGGAGACGCCGAAGGCATCGTATTCGAGGCGCGCGAGCCCCCGCCCGAAGCCGATATGCAGCGCGCCCCGGCTCAGCTGGCTGAGCATCGCGATCTCGCCCGCGAGCCTCAGCGGGCTGTACCAGGGCAGCACCAGGACGCAGGTGCCGAGGTCCATGTCGGGATAGCGCCCGGCGAGGTGGGACAGCAGCACCAGCGGGCTCGGCGTCGGGAAGTAGTCGGAGAAGTGGTGCTCGATCACCCAGAACGCGTCGTAGCCGAGCCCAGCGACATGGTCCGCGTCGACCAGGGCCTCGACATACTGGTCCGCATCCGACGCGCCGGGCTCGCCGACCGCCGAAATGACCGTTCCGAACTTGATCTCGTTCATGGCAACTCGTCCCCGCCGCTCGCCGCGCCCCGTCTCGACGATCCTAGCCGGGCACGACAAATAAAACAAACGTTTGGTTGGACAGTGGAAGACGGGAACGGAGGGTCAGGGCTGACCGCCATCGCGCAGCTTGTAGCGCTGGATCTTGCCGGTCGCGGTCTTGGGCAACGCGTCGACGTAGCGGAGCCAGCGCGGATACTTGTAGCGAGCGAGCCCCGCCTTGCAGTGAGCCACCAGCGCCTCGCTCAGCTGCTCGCTCGCGGTCTGGCCCTCGGCGAGCATGACCCAGGCCTCCGGCTTGATCAGCCCGTCATCGTCGGCGCGGCCTACCACGGCTGCTTCCAGCACCGCCGGATGGGCGATCAGGCGGGCCTCGATCTCCACCGGAGAGACCCAGATACCGCCGACCTTGAGCATGTCGTCGGAACGCCCGCAGCAGACGTAGCAGCCATTCTCGTCGATGCGGTAGGTGTCGCCGGTCCTGAGCCACGCGCCGTCGAAGGCCGCCGCCGTGCGCTCGGGCTCGCCCCAGTACTCGGCGATGAGGGATTGCCCGCGGATCAGCAGGTTGCCGGTCTCGCCCGGCTTCACGTCGCGCCCGTCGTCGTCCACGAGGCGCGCCTCGTAACCCGGCACGGGCCGGCCGCTGGTGCCTGGCACCACAGCGCCGGGTCGGTTGGAGATGAAGATGTGCAGGATCTCGGTGGTGCCGATCCCGTCCACGATGTCGAACCCGGTTGCGGCACGCCAGCGTTCGAGGATCGCCGCCGGCAGCGGCTCGCCGGCCGAGACGCAGAGACGCACGCTGGCGAGGTCCGGCGACACACTCTCCAGCGCCTGAAGCTGCGCGGCATAGAGCGTCGGCACGCCGTAATAGACGGTCGGTCGTAAGGCTTCGATCGTGGAGAACGTGGTCTCAGGTGTCGGCCGGGCGTCGAGGAGCACCGCGGTCCCGCCGGTCCAGAGCGGAAACGTCATGGCGTTGCCGAGCCCGTAGGCGAAGAACAGCTTGGCGGCGGAGAAGTGGATGTCGTCGGCTGTGATGCCGAGCGTATCGACTCCGAAATACTGGCTGGTCACCACCATGTCGCGGTGGCGGTGAACGCCGCCCTTGGGCGTGCCGGTCGAGCCCGACGTGTAGAGCCAGAAGGCGGGATCGTCGGCCAACGCCGGCGCCGGCGCCAGCACATCGGACGCTGCGGCGAGGCGGGCCGCGAAGCTGTCGCCCTCTCCCTCGGCAGGCAGCGCGTGCGCCGGCCGATGCAAGGCTTCGGCCAGCGCCGGCTCGACCTCGCCGGCGAACTCAGGCGACCAGACGACGCACGCGGCGCGCGAGTTCTCGATGACGAAGCGGTAGTCGGGCGCCCGCAGCAGGGTGTTGAGCGGGACCGGCACGAACCCCGCCTTGATCGCGCCCCAGAAGAGGTAGAAGAACGCGGGGCAGTCCTTCACCACCATCAGCGCACGGTCGCCGGGGTCGAGACCCAGGGCAGCGAGTGCGTTTCCGGCCCGGTTCACGGCGTCGGCGAGTTCGGCAAAGGTCACGTCGCCAGCCGTATTGCGGATCGCCACCTTGGCGCCGCGCCCCTCGGCGACGTGTCGGTCGATGAACGGCACCGCGACGTTGAAGACGTGGGCGAACGTCAGCGCGGTCGGCGTCTGCGTCGCATCGACCGTGACGGTGTGATCCTGCATGACCCTCCCCTGCCAACGCGCTATCGCCCTCGCTCTCCGTCTCAAAGGATCGGGGGATTCATCTCCGCAGCGCAACCGGAGTACCCTATGCCCAAACGCCGGTGCCCGCAGTCTCCAATTTCAGGGTGGCGCGCGCGCATGACCGGCGGGCGCGGGGAGCGTGAGGAGGCGATGGTGACGTGGGACTACATCGTCGCGGGCGCGGGGACGACCGGCAGCGTCGTCGCCAACCGCCTGACCGAGGACGGGCGCAGCCGCGTGCTGGTGCTGGAGGCCGGCGGCTCGGATCGGAGCATCGCCGTCTCGATGCCCGCCGCCGGGCTTGTCCTGGCATTGTCCAACCCTCGCTACGACTGGGGCTTCAAGGCCGAGCCCGACCCGACGCGTGACGGACGCGAGGACTACATGCCGCGCGGCAAGGTGCTGGGCGGCACCAGCGCGATCAACGGCATGTCCTACCTGAGAGGCCAACCGGAAGACTACGACGGCTGGGCCGCGCTCGGGTGCGAAGGCTGGGACTTCGAGAGCGTGCTGCCCTACTTCAAGCGCTCGGAGAACAACGAGAATGGCGCCGACGCCTATCACGGCTCGGGCGGCCCGCTCTCGGTCTCCAACATCCGCACCCTGCACCCGCTCTCCGACGACTATCTTCAGGCCTGCGTCAATCTGGGCATCAAGCGTGTGGCCGATATCAACACGCCGCCGCAGGCCGGCGTCGGCTACGTGCCCGCCACCCAGCGCAGGGGGCGGCGGCACAGCACGGGGCGCGCCTACCTCAGGCCGGCGATGCGGCGGCGGAACCTGCGGGTGCTGACTCATGCCCACATCCGGCGCGTGCTGTTCGACGGCAAACGCGCGACCGGGGTCGAATACACACGCCGGGACCGTACCGAGCGGGCCGAGGCAACGCGCGCGGTGATCGTCTGCGCCGGCACCTATGCCTCGCCGCAGCTCCTCATGCTCTCGGGCGTAGGCCCGGCGGCGCAGCTGCGTGCGCTCGACGTTCCGGTGGTTCACGACCTGCCGGGCGTGGGCGAGAACCTGCAGGATCATCCGGGCCTTGCGCAGACCTGCTTCGCGAGTGTGCCGACCTACAACACGCTCATGGGACCCATCGGCGGGCTGATCTACGGTGCGCAGTGGCTGCTCGCGGGTTCCGGCCCGGCATCCACGCCCCACTCTCAAGTCACCGCCTTCCTGTGCCACGACATGAGCGAGGGCCGCTCCGACCTCCAATACATGTTCACGCCCGCCGGCTACGACCTGTCGGCGGACGGCCCCGTCCTGTTCGACCGGCCCGCGGTCACGGGCCTCATCAACCTGCTCAGGCCCTACTCTCGGGGGCGGGTCGGGCTCCGCTCCGCCGACCCGCTCGTGCACTCGACGATTCAGCCCAACCTCTTCGACGACGAACGCGACCTCGAACTGCTGCTCGCCGGCGCCAAGCTGCAGCGCAAGCTGTTCCAGACCGAGCCGCTCGCCCGCTCCATCGCCGGCGATTACCGTCCCGGCCCCGACGTGCAGACGGACGACGAGTGGCGCGCCTACCTGCGCGAGAACTCGCTCAGCGGATACCACCCGGTCGGCACCTGCAAGATGGGCCGCGACGATCTGGCGGTGGTCGACCACCGCCTGCGGGTGCGGGGCGTCGAGAATCTCCATGTCGCGGACGCCTCCATCATGCCAACCATCGTCAGCGGCAATCCGCTGGCGACCTGCGTCATGATTGGCGAGAAGGCGGCCGAGATGATCCGCGCGTCAGCCTGAGGGGGCGGTGCGCTCCAGCCACGCGTTCGCGGCATCCTCCATCGTCATGAAGACCGCGCCCAGCCCTTGAAGCGCCTCGATCAGGCGTTCCAGCATCATCATGCGGTGGCCGCGGCCGATCACGAGCGGGTGGCAGGTGTAGGTGAGCACGCCCCAATCCATCGTGCGGGTCATGTAGTCGAAGTCGTCCACCCAGTTCTGCAGCACGCCGCCGGCCGGCATCAGGCCCTGGATGCGATAGCGCTGGTTCTGCACGAACTCGAAGTGCGGGTAATCGTCCAGCGTCCAGCTGATCGGCATCTCGACCAGGCTGGTCTCGGGCCCGAACTGCATGGGTTCTTCGAGCGCGATCACGTCGCCCGTGCGCGCGAAATAAGGCGTGTAGTCGTTCCCCATCATGCTGCTCTCGTAGAGGAAGCCGCGCGAGACCAGGAGATCGACCGTGTTCTCGCTCAGGTCCCAGGCGGGCGAGCGGTAGCCCCTGGGCTTCTGCCCGCAGAGCTTGACGATGGCATCGGTGCCGCGCTGGAGCCCCGCCTCCTCCTCGTCGCGCGACATGGTGACCGGCGTCATGTGGGTCCAGCCGTGATGGCCGATCTCGTGCCCCGCAATCGCGATGCGGACCGACATCTCGGGATAGGTCTCGATGGTGTGCCCCGGAATGAACCAGGTCGCCGGGATGTCGTGCCGCTTGAGCAGGGCCAGGATGCGCTCGGTGCCGACCAGGCCGAACTCGCCCCGGCTGATCGGCGTCGGCGAGCGCATGCCCTGGGCGATGAAGCCCGAGACGGCATCGAAGTCGAAGGTCAGGCAGGCGATGTGCATGTCCGTCATCCCTGGCTAGGTTGCGCGCCTGCGGCGCCCCGCCATCGTACATGGGTTGGGCATAACATGATCGCCGGATGGGCGCTTGTGGGTGCGAGCGCCGCCGCCCGTCGGGCGTCGGCGGCGCCGACGATCTGGGGTATTCTCGGCTCCACGGCTCATGAGCCGGCCCGGCAGCCGGCGGACTTCAGGACGAACGGCGAGCAGAAAGGAACCCGGCATGGCGGACAGGGCTGATCGGGCATATCCGGGCGAGGCGGAAATCCTCGAGCGCGCAGCCGACCAATACGAATCGTCCAATCCGGACTTTCCCATCGATCCGGGCAGGACGGCGCTGCTGGTGATCGACCTGCAGGAGGGATTCGTCGCCGAGGGCGCGCGCATGTGGACCCCGGAAAACCTGCGGATCCTGCCCCGCGTCAAGGCGTTGATCGAGCGCTGCCGCACCCTCGACATCCCCGTCATCTTCACCGAGCATGCCCACGACGCCACGGGCCGGGACAAGGGCCTGATGTGGGACGTTCCGCTCAACCGGCCGATCAAGGACGGCGCGCTCCGGATCGGCGCCGACGACGTGCCCACCTACCATGAGATCGCGCCCGAGTCGGGCGAGAAGGTGATCCAGAAGCACCGCTACAGCGCCTTCTTCGATACGGACCTGCACACCTATCTGCGCGGCTGCGACGTGGACACGGTGATCATCACGGGCTGCATGACCAACTACTGCTGCGGCGCGACCGCGCGGGACGCGTTCTTTCGCGACTACAAGGTCATCTTCGGCAGCGACGTGACCGCCACCGACAACCGGGACCTGCACGAGGCGGAGCTCAAGACGCTCCGGCGCGGCTACGCGCGGGTCATCCCGGCCGACGAGATCCTGGGCGAGATCGGCGAGTCCTGAGCCCTGTGGCAGTGAACACGCTCGTGGCGTCTCCCTGCCGTCCTGTCGGCGCGGACGGATCGGGTACGCAATGATCGCCGGCTCGGCGCTCATGGGCGCAGGCGCCGCCGCGAGCTGGGGCGTCGGCGACTTCACCGCCCGCTTCCTCGGCCGCGCCATCGGCGTGCCGCAGGGGCTGTTCGGCATGATGCTGGTCGGCAGCCTCGCGGTCGGGCTCTACATCATCGTGAGCGGCGAGACGCTGGTCTGGGAGCTTTCCGGGCTCTGGCTCCTGGCGCTCAACGGCGTCGCCACCATGCTGGCGACGCTCATGCTGTTCGAGGCGCTGACCCGCGGCCCGGTCTCGCTCGGCTCGCCCATGGTCTCCAGCTACCCGGCGTTCGCGGTGCCGATCACGGTCGTCTTCGGCGCACGGCCGGAGATCATCCACTGGATCGCGATGGCGGCCACGATCGGCGGCGTCTGGCTGGTGGCGCTCGCGGTCTCCCGCGTCGAAGGCGGCGACAAGCCGGAATACGCGCCTGCGGTGATACGGCGCGCCGCGTTGATGGCGCTCGGCTCGGCGGTTCTCTTCGCCGTCGCCCTGCTCGCTGCGGACGAGGCGATCGAACGATACGGCCTCCCGCTCACGCTGCTGTCGGGGCGGATCGTCGGCGCCGTCGCGCTCGGGGTGGGCTTCCTGGTCATGCGCAGGATGCCGCACATGCCGCTCAGGGCATGGCCGCTGATCCTCCTCATCGCGCTGGTGGATACGCTCGGCTACGTCTTCGTCTACGCCGGGCTCGCGCTGGAGAACGGGGAGTTCGCCATCGTCACAAGCTCGGCCTATTCGGTGGTGACGATCATTCTGGCACGGCTCATCCTGCGCGAGCCGGTGGTGCCGCTTCAGTGGCTGGGCGTCGCCATCGTCATCGCCGGCATCGGCACACTGTCCGCGACGGGCTGACTCGGCCTAACTCAGATCACCCGCTCGCTCTCGGGATCGACGAGGACGGCCCGGCTCATGTCCACGTCGAGTGGCAGCGCGTCCCCCGGCTGCTCGGCGGCGGAGCCGTCGAGGCGCACGAGCATCGAGGTCTCGCCCAGGTGGAAGTTGACGAGGGTGTTGGCCCCCATGGGCTCGACGATCTCGACCGACGTCAGGAGTCTGGCGCAGTCGGGCCTGGGCGCCTCGCCCTCGGCCCGGTACATGTGCTCGGGCCTGATGCCGAGCAGCACGTCGCGCCCGCCGTCGCCGGCGTGGCGTTCGGCCCGCGCGGGCGGCAGTGCGAAGGCGTGCTCTCCGGCCCGAACCGCGAGCGTACCGTCCGCCGCCTCGATCCGTGCCGGGGTGAAGTTCATCGCCGGCGAGCCGATGAAGCCCGCGACAAAGCGGGTCGCCGGGCGCTCGTAGAGTTCCAGTGGCGGCCCCTCCTGCTCGATCTCGCCCTCGCGCAGCAGCACAATTCTGTCGGCGAGCGTCATTGCCTCCACCTGGTCGTGGGTGACATAGATCATGGTGCGCTGCATCTCCTGATGCAGCCGCTTGATCTCGGTGCGCATCTCGTCGCGCAGTTGGGCGTCGAGGTTGCTGAGCGGCTCGTCGAAGAGGTAGAGCTTCGCATCCCGCACCAGGGCGCGGCCCATGGCGACCCGCTGGCGCTGGCCGCCGGAAAGCTGGCGCGGCTGGCGGTCGAGCAGGTCCGCGATCCCCAGCATGTTTGCCGCCCGCTCCACCCGCGGGCCCACCTCGGCGCTGGACGTGCCCCGCATGCGGAGCCCGAAGGCCACGTTCTCGAACACCGACATGTGCGGGTAGAGGGCATAGTTCTGAAACACCATGGCGACGTCCCGATCCTTGGGCCGGACGTCGTTGACCATCTCACCGTCAATCTCCACCGTGCCTTCGGTCACCTCCTCGAGCCCTGCGATCATGCGGAGCAGCGTGCTCTTGCCGCAGCCGGACGGCCCCACCAGCACGGTGAACGCGCGGTCGGGAATCTCGATGTCCACCCCGCGCACGGCATGGACCTTGCCGAAACGCTTGTGCACGCCGCGCAGCCTGACTCCGGCCATCGCGCTCCTCCTAACCCTTGACCGCGCCCATGGTGATGCCGCGCACCAGGAAGCGCTGCAGCGTCGCAACCGCGAAGAACACCGGGAGCGTGCCGAGCACCGAAAGCGCCGCGATCTTCGACCAGAAGGTCGACTGCGCGCCGTAGTAGTGAGTGACCAGCACGGGAAAGGTGAGCACGTCCGTGCGGGTCAGGATCAGCGCGAAGACGAACTCGTTCCACGCGAAGATGAAGGTGAACACCGCCGTCGCGAAGATGCCGGTGCGCGCCATGGGGAAGACGATCTTGCGCAGCGCCTGCCAGCGCGAGCAGCCGTCGGTCAGCGCGCTCTCCTCCACCTCGACCGGGATGTCCTCGATGTAGCCCCGCATCATCCAGATCACGTAGGGCAGGTTGAACGCGATATAGAGCAGGATCAGCCCGACGTAGCTGTCGATCCAGCCGAACCAGACGAACAGCAGGAAGATCGGGAAGACGACGACGATGGGCGGGATCATCCGCTGCGAGATGATCCAGATCGCGAGGTTCTGCCCGCCGGTCTTGAAGCGCGCGAGGGAGTAGGCGGCCGCGGTGCCGAGGATCATCGCGGCGACGGTCGAGACGCTGGCGATGATCAGGCTGTTGTAGATCGCCCAGACGTCGCCGTCCTTGAACAGCACCCCGAAGATGCGAAAGCTCGGCTGGTTCGGGAACCAGACCGGCGGGCGGGCGAAGATGTCGCCTGCCGACTTGATCGAGGTGATGAAGAGCCAGTAGACGGGAAAGAGGAAGAACACGAGCACCACCAGCGCGATCAGGAAGCGCCAAGCCATGCGCCGGCGCTCGCGGGTGAACCAGTGCGGCCACCTGCTGGCAGGCTGGGGCGCGGAGGTGTCGGACACTGTCATCGGGCGATCTCCACCCGCCTGAGCGCGAATATGACGATGATCGAGAGCAGAATGATCACCAGGAAGGCGATCGCGCCCGCATAGCTCGTCTCGAATTCCTTGAAGGCCCGGATGTAGGTGTAGATCGAGATCGTCTCGGTCATCGTGCCGGGTCCGCCTTTGGTCATCGCCCAGATGATGTCGAAGATGCGGAAGAGATCGAGCGCACGGATCAGAATGGCGATGATCAGCACCGGCTTGATCACCGGCAGCGTGATCTTGAAGAATATCTTCCAGAACGAGGCGCCGTCGATTTCAGCCGCCTCGATCAGGCTGCGGTCGACGTTGGAAAGCGCGGCCAGCAGAATCAGGAACATGAACGGCGTCCACTGCCACACCTCGCAGATCAGAATCGCTGGATAGACCCATTCCGGGCGCGAGAGCCAGAGGATCGCCACAGGGTCCGACGAGAACCAGCCGATGATCTGGTTGATCGGCCCGTACTGGTTGTCGAACATCAGCCGCCAGGTGGAGCCCGCGACGATCGGCGAGATCACGGTCGGGATGATGAGTAGTGCGATGAAGACCTGCTTGAGCGGCATCTTCTCGAGGAAGAGCTGCGCCATGAGCAGGCCCAGCACCAGCTCGATGGGGAGCGCGATGGCCAGGATCAGGAAGGTGTGGCCGATCGACTCCCAGAGCCGCGTGTCGGAGAAGAGCGCCGCGTAGTGCTTGCCGCCGGACCAGGAGGTGTCCTCGGCCAGCATGGTGATGTCTTGGAAGCTGACGATGCCGGTGTAGATGATCGGATAGAGGCCGATCAGCAGGAGCACGATGATCGACGGCGCGATCACCAGCCACTTGAAGTGCCGGTCGGCGAAGAGGCTCGCGCGGTGGGTGAATTGCGGCTCCCGGCGCGCGGCAACCGTCATGCGCGCGCCTTCACCGCCGGGCCGCCGGCGGGGTCAGCAACCGTGCCCGCCATGCCGCTCTCGCCCATGCCGGCCCGCCGTGCCTTGGTCCTTCCGCACAGCCTTGAGAGGTAACGGAAACACCGCCTGGGCGCAATGTTCGCCGCTAAGCTGCCGCTAAGCCAGAGAGACGCCGATCCACCATCGGCATTGTCGGCGCTTGCGCGTAAGATGCGCCGCCGCGCCACGGAGAGCATATGACGTGAACCGTCGGAGTCCCCGGCCGAAAGACGCCGCCACGCTGGTCCTGGTGAACGACGGGGCGAATGGACCCGAGGTCCTGATGGGCCGCCGCCCCCGCCGCAGTGTTTTCATGCCGGACCAATACGTGTTTCCCGGCGGCGGCGTCGAGCCCTGCGACCGCTGGGTGCGCCCGGCGACGGAGTTGAGGCCCGCCGTCGCCGCGCGACTTGCGCGCGCATGCGCACCGGCCCGCGCCCGCTCGCTCGCCGCCGCGGCCGTGCGCGAGACCTTCGAGGAGACCGGGCTTGCGCTCGGGCTCGAGGCGCCGGCGGCGAACGGCCGCGTCAGGCCCGAGTGGCAGGCTTTCCACGCGACCGGAGTAGCACCCGCGCTGGACAGGCTCGACTATATCTACCGAGCGGTGACACCGCCGGGGCTGCCGCGCCGCTTCAACGCCCGGTTCTTCATGGCCCGCGCCGAGGACACAGCGGGGACCCTCGGTGGCAACGGCGAGCTGCTCGACCTCGGCTGGGTGCCGGTGACCGAGGCCATGGACCTGCCGATTCCCTACATCACCGCCGTCGTGCTCGAAGAGCTGGAGCACATGTACGACTCACCCCCCGACCCCAACAAGGACCGGCCCGTGCCGGTCTGCATCCGCGTCGGCCAGGATCACGTCCACGGGCAGGAGTAGGCGCCGCTGTCTGGTGTCGCATTCCCAAGCTGAGGACGAGCGATGCCGTCGTCCCCCTCACGTCATGGCCGGGCTTGTCCCGGCCATCCACGTGTTCACACAACACTCCGACGGCCCCGTTGAAAAAGATGGATGCCCGGATCAAGTCCGGGCATGACGGTTGGAGTGGTTGGACCGTATAGGTCTCACTCCCATAGCGTATGCGATGCTTTCCTCGGAAGAGGGGTACTGGCGATCGGCTACTCCTCCGAGACCTTGACCAGCAGCTTTCCGAAGTTGCGCCCGTCGAAGAGGCGCTGAAACGCGAGCGGCGCGTTCTCGAGCCCCTCCACGATGTCCTCCTTGAAGGCGAGGCGGCCGTCGGCGAGCCAGCGGGCGAGGCGCCTGCGCGCGTGCTCGTAGTGCGCACCGTAAGAGAAGATGTTGAAGCCCTTCACCTCGGTCTCGGTGAAGAGGATGGGCGCGAGGTGGCTCGCGACCCTGGGCGGCTCGGTCGCGTTGTAGTGGGAAATGCCGCCGCAGATCACCACGCGGGCGCCGTGGGCGAGCAGGGGATAGATCGCATCGCCGATGGGCCCGCCGACGTTCTCGAAATAGACGTCGATGCCGTCCGGGCACTCCTTGGCCAGGGCGCCGGGCAGGTCGTCCGTGTGGCGGTCGATGACCTCGTCGAAGCCGAGTTCTTGGGTGAGATAGCGCAGCTTCTCCGCCCCGCCGGCGATGCCGATCACCCGGCAGCCTGCGATCTTCGCCACCTGGCCGGCGACCGCGCCCACCGCGCCCGCCGCCGCCGAGATCACGACCGTATCGCCCGGCGCGGGCCGGCCGACCTTGACGAGGCCGAGATAAGCGGTGAGCCCCGGCATGCCGAGAACCCCGATGGCGGTCGACAGCGGCCCCAACGCCGGGTCCACCTTGCGCGCGCTCGCGCCCTGCGCGATGGCATAGTCCTGCCAGCCCGTGTACTCGTCGACGATATCGCCGGGCACGAAGCCCGGATGCCGGCTCTCCACCACCCGGCTGACCGCGCCGCCCACGATCACGTCGCCCAGCGGGATGGGCGGGTAGTAGCGCAGGTCCGTGCCCATCCTGAGCCGCATGTAGGGGTCGAGGGAGAGCCAGATGGTCCGCACCAGAAGCTCGCCGTCCGCCGGCTCGGGCACCGGTGCTTCGACCAAGCGGAAGTCCGTCTCCTTTGGCGCCCCGTCCGGGCGGGCGGCGAGGACGATCTGGCGGTTGGCGTTGGCTATCATCGGCCGGGCTCCCTCCTGACGCGGCGGCGATTCTATGCGAGCACCGGGCAGCGGCAAATTCGCCTGTTTTCCGCGCGGTCCGGCGACTACTCTGGTGCTCCTTGCCAAGAGGGAGACGACGGCCGATGAACCTCAATCCGACGGAGAAGGAGCGGCTCACCATCTTCACGGCCGCCCAGCTCGCGCGCGAGCACAAGCGCCGCGGCATCAAGTTGAGCCACCCGGAGGCGGTGGCCCTGATCTGCGACGAGCTTCTGATGTGCGCCCGTGAGGGCCGCTCGCTCAAGGACCTCATGGGCTACGGCGCGGAAATCCTCACGTCGGACGACGTGCTGCCCGGCGTGCCCGAGCTTGTTCCGGTGATTCACGTGGAGGCGATGTTCCCGGACGGCACCAAGCTCATCACCGTGCACCAGCCGATTCGTCCCGGTCAGGCCGAGACCTCGCCCGGTCCCCGCGCCGGCGAGATCATCACGCCGGACGAAGAGATCGAGCTGAACGCGGGCCGGAAGACGGGCTCGGTCACTGTCACCAACACCGGCGATCGCCCGGTGCAGATCGGCAGCCACTTCCACTTCTTCGAGGTCAACCGGGCGCTCGACTTCGACCGGCAGGCGACCTTCGGCATGCGTCTCGACATCCCGTCCGGCACCGCCGTCCGCTTCGAGCCCGGCCAGCAGAAGGAGGTTGCGCTGGTGGAGTTCGGCGGCCGCGGCCGGATTAGCGGCTTCAGCAGCCTCACCGAGGGCATGATCGATTCGCCCGCCGTGAAGGATCAGGCGATCGCCCGCGCCAAGGCGGGCGGCTTCCAAGGAGCGTAGGCAGATGGTGAAAATCGCGCGCGAGACCTATGCCCGCTACTACGGGCCGACCAAGGGCGACAAGATCAGGCTCGGCGATACCTCGCTGATCGGCGAGATCGAGCACGACCACACCTCCTACGGCGACGAGTGCTGGACCGGTGCCGGACGCGTGATGCGGGACGGCATGGCCTACGACGCCCATACCTCCGCAGCCGACGGCGCCATCGACATGCTGGTGGAGAATGCGACCGTCATCGACCCCGTGCTCGGCCTCGTGAAGGCCGACATCGGCATCAAGGACGGCAAGATCGCGGGCGTCGGCAAGGCCGGCAATCCCAATATCCAGGACGGCGTGGATCAGAATCTCGTCTGCGGCCCCAACACCACTTACTACCCCGCCAGCGGCCTGATCGTGACACCGGGCGGCATCGACGTGCACGTCCACTGGATGTCGGCGGAGCAGTGCAACCACGCGCTGGCGAGCGGGCTTACCACCATGATCGGCGGCACCATGGGTCCGCTCTTCGCCATCGATTGCGGCGGCCCGTGGAACACCTACCGCATGCTAGAGGCATCGGAGGCGTGGCCGCTCAACTTCGGCTTCTTCGGCCGCGGCTCGTCCCACGATCCCGCGACCGTCGCCGAGCACCTCGACGGCGCCATCATCGGCGTGAAGATCCACGAGGATTACGGCGCCATGCCGGCCACCATCGACGCCTGCCTGCGTGCCTCGGCCGAGCACGACTTCCCGGTCCAGATCCACACGGACACGCTGAACGAATCCGGCTTCTACGAGGACACGATGGCGGCGATCGCGGGCCGCACCATCCACATGTACCACACGGAAGGTTCCGGCGGCGGCCATGCGCCGGACATCATCCGCTGCAACGGCGAGCCGCACTGCCTGCCGTCCTCGACCAACCCGACCAACCCTTACACGGTCAACGTCTTCGACGAACAGCTCGACATGACCATGGCCTGCCACCTGCTGCGCTTCGACCTGCCGGAGGACGTGGCCTTCGCCGAAAGCCGGGTGCGCCACGGCACCATCGCGGCCGAGGACGTGCTGCACGACATCGGCGCGGTCTCGATGTTCGGCTCCGACAGCCAGGGCATGGGGCGGATCAACGAGGTCATCACGCGCTGCTGGCAGCTTGCGAGCAAGATGCGCGACCAGCGCGGGCGGCTGCCGGAGGAGACCACCGCCGACGCGGACAACGAGCGCATCAAGCGTTACATCGCGAAGTACACCATCAACCCGGCGATCGCCTTCGGTATCGATCAGTACGTGGGCTCGCTGGAGCCGGGCAAGATGGCCGACCTCGTGACCTGGAAGCCCGCCTTCTTCGGGATGAAGCCCTTCGGCGTGATCAAGGGCGGCTTCGTCGCCTGGGGCGCGAGCGGCGATCCATCGGGCAGCTACTTCCAGACCGAGCCGGTGATCATGCGGCCGCAGTTCGGCCATCACGGGCGGGCGCCGACGACGCTCAGCGCCAACTTCGCCCATCGGCGCGCACTCGACATCGACGTGCAGGGCCGGCTCGGGCTTGCCAAGCCGATCCTGCCGATCGGGAGCTTCACCAAGCTCACCAAGAAGGACATGCTGCACAACGACGCCTGCCCCGACATCCGGGTCGACTCCCAGACCTTCGAGGTCTTCGTCGACGGGACGCTTGCGGCCTGCGAGCCGATCGACACGATCACCCTCGGCCAGAACTACCTGCTGCGCTGAGCCCGTCTCTTGGCTGCCGTCACCATGCCGGCCGCCCGGCCCAACGAAGGGCCGCAAGCCGCGCTCCGCTTCGCCCGCGCGCCCGACGGGCGGAGCTATATCGCGCGCCAGCGAGTCGGCTATCCCTTCCACATCACCCGGCCGTTCTATTTCGAAGAGGCGCCGGCAGGGGCACTGACGCTCTACCTTCAGTCGGTCTCCGGCGGCATCTATCAGGGCGAAGATCTCGTGATGACCTGCGTCGCAGGCGCCGGTAGCGCCGGCCACGTGACCACCCAGGCGGCGACCATCGTGCACCGCATGCCGGCGGCGCCGGCGCGACAGACGGTTCTGCTGGAGGCTGCGGACGGCGCGCTGCTCGAGTACCTGCCGGACCCGTTGATCATGTTCCCAGGCGCACGGCTCGCCTCGGTGCTGGAGATCGAGGCTGCGGCGGACGCCACGGTCATCGCGTCCGAGAGCTTCGCGCACCACGACCCGGGCGGGGAGGACCGACGCTTCGAGAGTTTTGGGGCGGAGATGCGGATCCGCGACGATGGCGGCCGGCTGCTCGCGCTGGAGCGCTACGAGGTTGCGGGCGAACGGCTGGCGGCAGGGCGCGGCCAAGTCGCGCGCTGGCCCGCCCAGGGCAGTTTCGTGGTCGCCCACCGCGGCCCGGCGTGCGAGACCATACTGGCGGCTCTGCGCGCAGCCCTCGCGCCCACGGATGCGTTCTACGGCGGCGCTTCGGCGCTCCCCAACGAGGCCGGCGTCGGCGTGCGCCTGCTGGCGCGGGACGGCGCCTCGCTGCGCCGCGGATTGGACGCCGCGTGGCAAGCGGTACGCCTTGCGCTCTACGGCGCCCCGCCGGCACCCCGCCGCAAGTGAGCGCAGCCGGTTCTACAGCGCACCACTGACATCGGTCTGTGGAATTTCCGCGTCGGCAAGTAGGCCGCGATCATTGCGGCAAACCATCATCGTCGTAGAGGAAATCCTGACTGCGGGCCGCAGAGGCTCCCTCAATTCGGTTGCGTCTAGCGGCCGCCTGCACGGCGGCGATCAGCGCCCGCCGGGCCTCGGCATCGGGTTGCGGCTGCACCGGCACCAACCGGACGATATCCTTGCCGTGACGGGTGAGCACCACCTCGTCACCCGCTTCCGCCCGGCGGATGAGGTCCGCCAATTGTCCCTTCGCGTCGGTGACGGAAATTCTCATCAGACCAATTCCCTCAATCAGGGCCGCTCAAGCCCCGAATATGAGCCATGACGTGGTCCATTCAAGGGCTGCGGTATAGGCGTTGTCCGGCACACAATGTGGTGAGGCCCTTGATCGCTGCGCGCGGCCTGCCAAGGTTGCAGCCATGCACGTGCTGGTCGTCGAAGACGACATCGAGACCGCCCGCTACCTACAGAAGGGCCTGACCGAGAGCGGCCACGTGGTCGAGCTCGTCCACGACGGAGCGGACGGGCTGGCGCTCGCGCTGGACCATCGCTTCGACGCCCTCGTGGTCGACCGCATGCTGCCGGGTCTCGACGGGCTTTCGCTGATCGAGACGCTGCGCCGCAAGGGCCGGCGCACGCCGGTGCTGATCCTGAGCGCGCTTGCCCAGGTGGACGACCGGGTGGAGGGTCTCAGGGCCGGCGGCGACGACTATCTGACCAAGCCCTTCGCCTTCTCCGAGCTCCTGGCGCGGCTGGAAGCGCTGCTCAGGCGCGCGAGCGATGCCGCCGGCGAGACGCGTCTCAGCCTCGCGGATCTGGAGATCGACCTGCTCGCCCGCACGGTGCGGCGGGCCGACCGAGAGATTTCCCTGCAGCCACGCGAGTTCAACCTGCTGGCCTACTTCATGCGCCACACGGGCCAGGTGGTGACGCGCACGATGCTGCTGGAGCATGTCTGGGGCTACCACTTCGATCCCCAGACCAACGTGATCGACGTCCACGTGAGCCGGCTGCGCGGCAAGATCGACAAGGGTTTCGACCCCCCACTGATCCACACCGTGCGCGGCGTCGGGTATTGCATTCGTGCGGACGGCTAGGCTCCTCCGGACCTCCACGTTCCGGCTCTCGCTGCTCTATGTCGTCCTCTTCGGCGCCTCGGTCCTGCTGCTGCTCGCCTTCATCTACTGGACCACCGTTCGCGTCATCGACAGCCAGACCAGCGACACCATCGAGGCTGAGGTGCGCGGCCTCGCCGAGCAGTACCGGGCGCGGGGAATTCGCCAACTGGTCGCCGTGATCGGGGAGCGGAGCGGCCCCTATGGCGATCCGGACAGCGTCTACCTCCTCGCCGATCCCGGCTTCCGCAAGCTCGCCGGCAATCTCAGCGCCTGGCCACGCGAGGCGGCCGGCGCCGAAGGCGGCTGGGTGGAAGTTGCGGCGACGCGCGCGAGCGACGAGGAGGCGCATGGCAGCATCCGCGCCCGCACCTTCGTGCTGCCGGGCGGCTTTCGCCTACTGGTCGGCCGAGACCCGCGCGGCCGCGCGGACTTCGAGGACCTGATCCTCGAATCCCTGGGTGGCGCGCTCGGGATCACGCTGGTCCTGGGGCTGCTCGGCGGCCTCGTCATGAGCCGGCGGATGCTGCGCCGGGTTGATGCCGTGCGCGAGACCGGCCAGCGCATCGTGCGCGGCGATCTCTCGCGGCGTATGCCGGTCACGGGCGTGGGCGATGAGTTCGACCGGCTCTCGATCACCGTCAACGAGATGCTGGACGAGATCGAGACGCTGATGACGGGCTTGCGCACGGTGACCGACAGTGTCGCGCACGACCTGCGCAGCCCGCTCACCCGGCTCAAGTCTAGGCTGGAGCTCGCGCTCAGAGAGGGGCCGGCCGACGAGCAGGGCCACCGCACCGCCCTGGAACGCGCGATCGCCGAGACCGACGCCATTCTACGCACCTTCGCCACGCTTATGGAGATCGCCCGCGCCGAATCGGGCAAGGCCAGTATTGCGCTGGCGCCGGTAGACCTCCGCGCGGTCGTCGCCGACATGGTCGAGCTGTACGCCCCGCTCGCCGAGGAGAGGGGCTTATCTATCGACGCCGCGCTGGACGAGACGGGCGAGGTCTCCGGCCACGGCCAGTTTCTCTCCCAACTCGTTGCCAATCTGCTCGACAACGCGCTGGCGTACACACCCGAAGGCCGGATCAGGGTGAGCCTCGCGCGTGAAGACTCGGGCGCCGTCCGGCTCGTGGTGGAGGATTCGGGCCCCGGCATCCCGCCCGAGGAGCGGGAGCGCGTGCTGCAGCGCTTCGTCCGCCTGGATGCGAGCCGCACCGGGGGCGGAAGCGGGCTCGGGCTCAGCCTCGTCGCAGGGGTCGCCACCCTGCACCGGGCGGAGTTGGCGCTGGACGAGAGCCCGTTGGGCGGCCTCCGCGCAACCGTGACTTTTCCGCCGCCGGCCGCATGAACCGGCCGCCCGTACCGCCGCCCCGTTACGCGCTCTGAAACCGCTGGCGGAGCGCCTCGACGCGCCGCCTGTTCACGCCCGAGTCGATGAAGGCAAAGAAAACGCGCGACGCGGAACGGACGTGGATCACCCCTTCCGCCGGAGCGAGTTGGCACTCGAGATCATCGACGAATCCGAGCCGCGTGCGGCAGGTGGCGTGCAGGTAGTCATCGGTCGCGGAGACGATCTTCGTCCGCTCCATCTCTTCCACCAGGTTCTTCAGCTGGGCGAAGGCCGCCGCGGGGTCGCCCGAGATGACGAACGGCTCGATCCGGTGATGCCGCCGCGCATCCGCGTGGCTGCTGACGCAGTTGGGCCAGAACGGGCAAGGTTTGAGACGCTCAACCATGCCGTTGGCCGTGTCCCCTGACGAGAGCGTTACACCATCATGGAGAAGAGTTAATGCAGCGTCCATCGTGGTGACAGCTTGCCCTGCCATAGATAACAGGCGGCCTGCCATCGGCCGCTGCGGACAAATAGCAACGGCAAGTGAGGAAACGATGAGCACGCTTTCACCGCAACGCAAACGGACGGTCATCGTCGCGGCCCTGGCGGGCCTCGGCATGATTGCGCTGGCCGGCGGCGGCCTGGCCAGCTCGCTCAAGACGGCCACGGCGGTCACGCCGCCGACGCCGGTGGATCAGATGCTGGTGGCGCCCAGCCTCGCTGGCGTGGTGGAGGCGGTAAGCCCGGCGGTCGTCTCGATCGAGGTCATGCACAAGGCCCGGCCCGCATTCACCTCCCAGCAATGGCGCGGTCGCGACCTGCCCGAGCATTTCAAGCGCTTCTTCGGCGAGGATTTCGCCGAGCGCTTCGGCTTCACGCCGGACTTCGAGCCCGGCCCCATGAGGCCGCGGGGCGGCATCGGCTCGGGCTTCGTCGTCGATGCCGAGGGCTACATCGTGACCAGCAATCACGTGATTGCCGGCGCGGACACCGTGACCGTGATCCTCGATGACGGCACCCGGCTCGACGCCGAGATCGTCGGCGGCGACAAGCGGACCGACCTCGCCCTGCTCAAGGTCGAGAGCGGCGAGCCCCTGCCGACCGTGAATTTCGCGGCGGACGACAGCACCCGCGTCGGCGATTGGGTGGTCGCCATCGGCAACCCCTTCGGCGTGGGCAAGACCGCGACCTTCGGCATCGTCTCGGCACGCGCCCGCGGAACCGGCGTCAACCCCTACGAGGACCATCTGCAAATCGACGCGCCGATCAACAGCGGCAACTCGGGCGGCCCCACGGTCAACCTGCACGGCGAGGTCATCGGAGTGAACACCTCCATCGTTTCGCCCTCGGGCGGCAATGTGGGGATCGGCTTCGCAGTCCCCGCCGCCACGGCCACGATGGTCATCGACGATCTCAAGACCCACGGCCACGTCATGCGCGGCTGGCTCGGCGTCCACATCCAGCCAGTGACCGAGGACATCGCGGCGAGCCTCGGGCTGGAGGGCACCGAGGGTGCCATCGTCGCCCGCGTCCAGCCGGAAAGTCCGGCCGAGGCGGCGGGGCTTGAGCAGGGCGATGTCATCACCGCCGTCGACCAGGCACCGATCGAAGACACGCGGGCACTCTCGCAGACCATCTCCGCCATCGACGCCGGAACCTCCGCCGCGCTCACCGTCTGGCGCGACGGTCAGTTCATCGAGCTCACGGCGGCGATCGCCAACGCGGCACCGGCGAAGGAGGCCAGCGCCGACATGCCCAGCGGAGACGAGGCCGGCCGTCTCGACACCTTCGGCCTTCGCCTCGAGAACGTCGATTCCCAGTCCGGCGACGGCGCTGACATGGAAGGCGGGTCGGGCGCCGTGGTGGTTGCCGGCGTGGCACCGGGGAGCAGCGCTCATCGCAAGGGCGTTCGCCCCGGCGACACGATCGTCAGCGTCGACAAGGAGCCCGTAGGCTCGATCGCGGAGGTGAACGAGCGCATCGAGGCCGCCCAGGGCGACGGGCGCGAGGCCGTCCTCATGCTGATGAGCCGGGACGGAAACGAGCGCTTCGTCGCTTTTCCCTTTGCCACTTCTTGAGGTTCGCTTCGTCACCTCTTGAGGTGGGGCGGGGAGGGCCGGCGTTCCCAGACCGGGGCGCCGGCCCCTACTCGTCGAGCGATTCCAGCAGGTCGTCGACGAAGTCCCGAAAGCCCTCGTCCGGGTCAGGCTCGGGTTCCTTCGCGTCCTGCTCGGGCGCGGGCTCCTTCAATTGATCGTCGACGGCGTCCTGGAGGTCCGCGTCCTGGTCAGGCTCGGGCGCCCCCAACACATCGTCGACGAAGTCTTGCAGGGTCTCGGCCCGGTAGCGCTCGGGCGTCGGCGGCGGTTCGGGCACCGACTGGTCGGAGGGAAGCGCGGGCTCCGGCTCGTCGGGCGAAGGCGCCGTCGCAGGTTGCTCTAGATCTTCAGTTTCCAGCAGCACTTCTTGTTGTTCCACCTGTTCCGGGTCCGCCGGTTTTTCTATCTGACCGGCGTCAAGCGGCCCTTCCTCCACCACGGGACTGGACGGTACGTCGTCCAGCGACAGTAGAGCGCTTCCCGCCTCGTCTTGGTCGGGAACCTCTAACGCTTTGTCTGTCTCGCCCGCTCCCTCGCGCGCGTCCGTCGGCTCGTCGTCCGCCGCATCCTCGGCCTCGTCCGGATCGCCGAGCACGTTGCGGAGCAGCGTGTCCATTTCGGTGCCCGGCTCCGCCTTCGCGCCCTTGCGCAGCGTGATCTTGGGCGCGTCATCCGAGCCGGCAAGAGAGAGCAGCCCGAGCTTGACCAAATGGGTCTGCATCTCCTCGATCAGATAACGGCGTTCGGGTTGGTCGATCGGCCCTTCGAGATGCACGCCGACCGGCGGTGCGTCGGCATGCTCGGCGAGGCGGAACAGCGCTGTGAGGTCGAGTTGCCACGCGGGCAGGTCGGCGGTGCCGTTGATGGTGCCGACACCCCCGTCAGTGACGATCTCGAAGCCATCGATGCGCGCTTGGCCGTTCTGAACCCGCACGGTGCCATCGAGGGAGCGGATCGCCGTCTGCCCGCTCGAGAGGCTCTGCTCCGCCTGGTCGACGAAGCTCACAATGTCGTCGAGCGCGTCCGCCTCGGAGAGCGCGGCGATCTGGCGGCTGATCGCGGGCACGTCCACGCCCTCGACGGCACCCTCGCCGGAGGTGATGGCGACGCGGCCGGCGAGGCTCTCGACCATCTCGCGCTCGGTCCGCCCGCGAAGGGTGAAGTACCCGTCGATCGTGGCCTTGCCGGAGACCGCACGGCCGCCTGCTGCCTCCCGCAGAATGGCGCCGATGTTCGCGTCGCTAAGCTGGACCGCCGCTTGACCGGCGGGCACCGGCGCTCCTGCAAGGCTGCCGTCGGCCTCCAGCGCGCCTCCGAAGAGCCGCCCGCCGAGCGAGCGCAGCGTCAGCGTCCCCTCGCCCGCCCCGATGTCGACGTCGGCTTGCTCGATGCGGTAGGGGCCGAGAACGAGCGTCTCGGCGGCCAGCGTCAGCGTGCCGGAGAGCCGATCGAGGAGCGCAAGGTCGATCGGCTCATCGGACCAGCGATCGGAATACAGTTCGGTGACTTCGACGCCGGTCCCCGCGTTGCCGTCCGCCGCCGCGAGGCCGCCGCCGATCCAGGCGAGATCGAGAATGCCCGCGCGCATGGCGGCGCTGAACGCCGGTGGATTCTGGTCCAGGCGAATGAAGATGTCGCCAGCCAGCGTGCTTTCGCCGATGGCGGCGTCGATGCCGGCGAGGTTGGCCACCATCCGGTCTCCCGAAACCTTTCCGACGAGGCGCACGGGGCCAAGAGCGGCGCCTGCCGGCGCTTCTCCGATCACGGTCGCGACCAGAGCCTCGCCGCTGGGATGAGCGAGATCGATGTCGACGCTGTAGCTGGGTGAGGTCAGCAACTCCGTGACGTTGCCGGAGGCGGCCACCGTGGCGCCGGCGGCCTCGGCGCTCAGATTGACCGCAGCCGAGTCGAGGCTGCCGCCGATCCCGCCGTCGATGGCCAGCTTGCCGAGCCGCTCAATGACGGCGGGCGGCGTGAGCCCGGCGGTGCGAGCGAGAGCGGCGGCGTCCGAGGCGCGGAGGCTGAGCGCGAGAGCGCCTGCGGGTGTGCCGAACGGATTATCGACGGTGCCCTCAAGAGTTGCCTCTGCGGTGCCGGCCGCCAGCGTGACATCGAGCGATAGCGAACCCTCACCGCCCGCGAGAGTGCCGTTCAACGCGAACTTGCCGAACGCCTGGGTGCGAAATTCGGGGTCGATGTCGAGAAACGCGACGACGCCTTCGAGGGAGTCGGCCGCGCTCTCCACTGCGAGATCGACGCTTGGCGTCGACCAGACCGTGCGCGCAGTGCCGGTTACCGAGACGCTGGCACCCGCAACGTCCGCCACCTGCGCGCGGCGCAGGGTCAGGTTGTCCCCGTTAAGGGCGGCGTCGAGCTCCAGACCGGCCACGCGCACGCCGTCATAGATCAGCGCATCCATCTTGAGTGCGACATCGGCATCGATATCGGCGAGCCCCGCCCACGCGTCTTCGCGTGCGGCCTCCGGTGCGGGACTCACCGTCTCCTCGGAACCGGCACCCGTCTCGCCGGCGGGGGGCAGATAGGCATCGACGTTGACCGTGTTGACCGCAAGGTCGGCGGTGATGCGTGGCCGCTCGTCCGCTGCGATGGCCGCATTGCCGGCGATCCGCGTGGTATCGATCCTGACGTCGAGGTTGGACGTCGAAAGCCGATTGCCGATGGCGGAGAGGTCGGCGCTTGCATTGAGGCGACGGAGGCGATCCGCCGGGACATCGCCCACGTCAACGGAAAGCCAGGAGAGGATGGCCCGCAGATCGTCGGCTGCGATCTCCACCACGCCCTGCAGCCAGGGGCGGTCGAAGCCCTGCGTCAACCGGCCGGCGAATCGGACATCGGCGCCACCGGGCAGCAGGGCCGAGGCCGGTTGGAGCGTGACGACACCATCGTCGAGTTCGAGTCGCGTCCGGGCCTGACGGATGACGCCCTCGCGCCAGGTGAGGGTGCCGATCTTGAGATCGATCGTCGCCGCAACGTCTGCGGGAATTACCTGTCGAACGTTATCGGAGATCGTCTGCAGCGGGACCAAAGCCGCCTCGTCGCCCGGCTGCCCGGTGCCGTCCGCTTCTTCGGCGGGCAGGAACTGGTCGAGATCGATTCGGTTGAGGTCGACGGCGGCGGCCAACTGCGGCACATCGCCATCTCGCCAGGAGAGTGCACCGGTCGCCTGGCTCTCGCCTAGCCGTACTTGAAGCTCATCAGCGGCGATCGCCTCCCGGCTCACGCTGAGAGCTCCCCTGGCATCGAATTCGGTGGCAAGCGGTGCTGCAGGCAGCGCACCGAGATCGACGGCCAGCGCGCTGAGCAAGGCGCCGAGATCGGCCGCTTCGATCCGTACATTGCCGTCAAACGCCGGCGTCTCGCCATCGCCGCGCACGATGCCCTCGAACAGCGCACGGCCGCGCTCGCCGCCGAAGATCGCTTCGACCGAGATCGGCATGGTGCCGCCGTCGCGCAGGGTGCTCGTCGCGAGCTGGAACGCGACCGGCCGACCGCGCACGGCGAACGTGCCCTCTCCACGGAAGGGTCCGTCCAGCGAGCGGGCGGAGAGCGTGGCGTCGATCCCCTCTATCCGCTCCGACGGCCGGCCGTCGGCATGGTGATAGACGATCGTGCCGTTCGTAATCGTCGCGGAGTCGAGCCTGGTCAACTCCAGCCCGGACTCCGGTTCCCCCGCAGCACCCTCCCCTGTCGCCGGTGCCGGCACGCTTTCGAAAAGCCAATTGGGACGGCCATCGGGTAGACGCTGGAGCTCGATGACCGGCTCCACCATCTCAAGGCCCGTAACGGCGATCTCGCCGCCGAGAAGCGGACCGAGCGCGAGCCGGAGTTCGAGAGACCCGATCCGCGCCATATCGGGGTCGGCCGCGCCGGGCACGTTGGCGAGGCGCAGGTCTGTCGCCTCGATCTTGGGCGTGGGCAGGATCGAGACCTTGAGCGGCCCGTCAATTGCCAGCTCGCGCCCGGTGATGGCCTCAAGACGCTCGGTGATCTCGGGCTTGAACCCCTCCCAATCGAGGAACGAAGGCACGAGAAAGAGAGCAGCAACGGCGAGGGCCAGAAAGACGAGAATGCCGTAAACGAATTTCACCGTTGGCCATGCCTCGGGGCTGGGAGGACGGGCGCTCTGCCCGAGCGGTGCCGGCCCGGTCGACTCCGGTTAACAGCCCGATTCATTTCGTCTAGGCTTGCCTCTCGATCGGACGGGTCTGATCGGATGGGAGGCCCCGCGTTTCTTAGACCACGTTTGCCGGCGTACCGAAAGGCCTTTGGTCATGGGCGATGTCGTCAACCTGAACCAGTTCCGCAAGAAGCGCGACAGGGCGGCGAAGGCGCAGCAACGCGCGGCGAACCGTGCGCGAACAGGGCGTACCAAGGCAGAGAGGCAGGCAACGCAGGCCGAGGCGGCGCGGGGCGATGGCGCGCTGGACGGCAAGCGGATCGATCATGAGCCCGACGAGCCCGAGGGCGGCGGCAGACTGGGCCCACGGGGCGACTGAGCGGCGCGTCGGGATAGAGTCAGGCGGTGCCCGGTAGAATGAGGCGAGGGAGTGTCGTGGTGGCGGGGCTGATCGGGGCGGCGCTCGCGCTCGCGGCGCCGGCGGTGCAAGCCGCGTGCACCGATACGCCGCAACCGGGCGTGGATTGGCGGCGCTGCCTTCTCGACAACCGGACCTTCATTGACGTCGACCTCGCCGGCGCCACGCTCCGCGACGGGTTTTTCGCGCGCTCGGACCTCACGAGAGCCGACTTCAGTGCCGTTGACGGCCGGCGCGCCAAGTTCACCGACGCCGTCCTGGTGGATACACACTGGTCCGGCGCGCGCCTGATCGGCACCGACTTCACCAAGTCGGATCTCTCCGGCGCCTCGTTCGAAGGCGCCGATCTCCGCCGCGCCCGCTTCTTCCGCGCTGACCTGCGCGGTGCCGATTTTACCGGTGCCCGGCTGGACAGCACCGATTTTCTCAAGGCGGATCTCAGCGGCGCGACCTGGATCGACGGCAACAAGGTGTGCGCGGAGGGCTCCAGCGGCCAATGCAACTGACCGACGGCGCGCGCACGGCACCGGGCGGCGCCGACCTCGCTCACATCGACACCTGGATATTCGACCTCGACAACACCCTCTACCCGTCGAGCTCGCGCCTCTTCGACCAGGTGAGCCAACGCATCGGCGACTACATCGCCACCGCCTTCGATGTCGATCGACAAGAGGCCCACAAGCTGCAGAAGGGCTACTTCCGCGAGTACGGCACCACGCTGCGCGGCCTCATGCTCAAGCACGACATGGACCCCGCACCCTTTCTCGATTACGTGCACGACATCGATCTCTCGCCCATCGCGCCGAGCGACGCGCTGGAATCGGCGCTAGGCCGGCTGCCCGGCCGCAAGCTGGTCTTCACCAACGCCGATGCACCCTACGCCGAGCGGGTGATGGCGCGGCTCGGGATCGGCCACCACTTCAGCGACATCTACGATATCGAGGCCGCCGACTGGGTGCCGAAGCCGTTTCCCGAAGCCTATGATCGGCTTGCCGACGTGCATGACGTGGAGCCGACGCGGGCCATCTTCTTCGAGGACATTCTGCGCAACCTGGCGCCGGCCGCAGCGCTCGGCATGGCCACCGTCTGGGTGCAAAACGACAGCGCCTGGGCGTCGTCCGGCGCGGACCAAGTCACGCCGGATTACGTGACCGACGATCTTCCCGCCTGGCTCGCCGCGCTGCCCGCGCCGCCGGACGCGGACGACACGGGAGATTGAAGCGAGGAACGAGGGAGAGGCCCGTGAACACAGCAGACCTCGAACGTGCGGTGGAGGCCGCCTGGGAGGAGCGCGACACGCTCTCGCCCACGAGCGGCGGTGCTGCGGCGGAGGCGGTGGAGGTTGCGCTCAACCTGCTCGATTCCGGCGAGGCGCGTGTCGCGGAGAAGCGGGACGGCGCGTGGATCGTCAACCAGTGGCTCAAGAAGGCGGTGCTGCTCTCCTTCCGTCTCAACGACATGGCGACGATTCCGGGGGGGCCGGGGGCCGATACGTCCTGGTACGACAAGGTGCCGTCAAAGTTCGCGGGCTGGGACGAGGCGCGCTTCCAGGAGGCAGGCTTCCGCGCGGTGCCCGGCGCCATTGTGCGGCGCTCGGCCTACGTTGCGCCGGGCGTGGTGCTGATGCCCTCCTTCGTGAACATCGGCGCCTATGTGGACAGCGGCACCATGGTCGACACCTGGGCCACGGTGGGAAGCTGCGCGCAGATCGGCAAGAACTGTCACATCTCCGGCGGCGCCGGGATCGGCGGCGTTCTGGAGCCGCTCCAGGCCAACCCGGTGATCATCGAGGACGACTGCTTCGTCGGCGCACGCAGCGAGGTGGCCGAAGGCGTCATCGTCGAGCAGGGCGCGGTGCTGGCGATGGGCGTCTACGTCGGTGCGTCCACGCGGGTGATCGACCGCGAGACTGGCGAGGTCCATCGTGGGCGCATTCCGTCCTACTCGGTCGTCGTGCCGGGCTCGATACCGGGCAAGGCGCTGCCGGACGGCTCGCCCGGCCCCAGCCTCTACTGCGCGGTGATCGTCAAGCGGGTGGACGCGGGCACGCGGGCCAAGACCTCGATCAACGAGCTGCTCCGCAATTGAGCGAGGCGAGGACGGAAGACCTGGCGGGCGCCGAAGCGCTCGCGCATCCGTTGGCGCTTGCCCGCGCGCTGATCCGCTGCGAGAGCGTCACGCCGGCGGATGGGGGCGCGCTCGACGTGCTCCAGGGCGCGCTCCAGACACTCGGCTTCACTTGCCACCGCCTGCCCTTCGAGGAGCCGGGCACCGCGCCCGTCGACAATCTCTATGCGAGGCGGGGCGAAGGCCGGCCCAACTTCTGCTTCGCGGGCCACACCGACGTGGTGCCGACGGGCGACCGGGCGGGCTGGACCCGCGATCCGTTTGCGGCGCAGGTGGAGGGCGGCGTCCTCTACGGGCGCGGCGCGTCCGACATGAAGGGGGCGATTGCCGCCTTCGTCGCCGCTGTGGCGCGCTTTGGCGCGGCCAGTGCGGGCTCGGGCTCCATCAGCCTGCTCATCACGGGCGACGAGGAAGGGCCGGCGATCAACGGCACGCGCAAGGTGCTGGACTGGCTCGGCGCGCAAGGCGAGACCCTCGATACCTGCCTCGTGGGCGAGCCGACCAACCCCGACGAGGTCGGCGAGATGGTGAAGATCGGCCGGCGCGGGAGCCTCAACGGCACGCTCCGGGTCGCCGGCCGCCAGGGACACGTCGCCTATCCCGCGCTGGCGGACAACCCCCTGCCCCGCCTCGTGATTCTGCTCGACGCCCTGCTCGCGCTAGAGCTGGACCAGGGCACCGATCACTTCCAGCCGAGCCGGCTGGAGCTCACCTCCATCGACGTCGGCAACGAGGCGACGAACGTCATTCCGGGTGCGGCGGCGGCGCGCTTCAACGTCCGCTTCAACGACCGCCATACCGGCGCCAGCCTCGAGCGCACCATCCGCGCGTGCCTCGATGCGACCGGCGAGCCCTACGAGCTCGCGACCGAGGTCTCGGGCGAGGCCTTCGTGACCCCGCCAGGCCCGCTCAGCACGATCATCGCCGAGTCCGTCGCCGCCGTGACCGGCATGACACCCGCCCTCAGCACCACCGGCGGCACCTCGGACGCCCGCTTCATCAAGGACCACTGCCCGGTTGCCGAGTTCGGCCTGATCGGCCGGACCATGCACCGCACCGACGAGTGCGTGCCGGTGGAGGCCATCGAGTGCCTGGCAGACATCTATCTCGGAGTCCTGGAGCGGTATTTCGCGGAGCCCTGAAGGCGTCGGCTTGACATGACCAGAATATGGCCATACTTTGTGTTA
The DNA here is from genome assembly GCA_022826345.1 of Alphaproteobacteria bacterium. The sequence continues at coordinate 47,492 of JAJDVB010000040.1, read as the reverse complement.
TGGCCGTAACGACGATCAAATCGACCTACTCGCTGGATGTCGAGACCGTGCGCACGCTGGAGGCGTTGGCGCGCCGCTGGAACGTGTCCAAGTCCGAGGTGTTGCGCCGTGCCATCCGCGCGGCGGCAGGTGATGAGAGCCAGCGCGTGAGCAAGAAACTAGAAGCCCTCGACCGCTGGCAGGCCTCGCTCAAGGCGCAGGGGATCGATTTCGCAGCTTGGGAGCAGGAGGCTCGGGCCGAACGCCGCGCGTCGTCTCTCAAGCGGATGTCCGCCTTCGATGATCCATCTTGATACGAGCTTCCTGATCCGCGCATCCGTATCCGGGTCGAAGGAGGACCGTGCGCTGCGTGGATGGGTCGGAGCCCAACAGGCATTAGGCGTCAGTACAGTCGCCTGGGCAGAGTTTCTGTGTGGTCCCTACGAGCGGTCGTCACTTGAATTCTTGACCAGTGTCATTGATCGCTACATCGACTTTGCGCCTACCCACGCTGAGATTGCGGCGCGCCTGTTCAATCAGTTGGGGCGGCGTCGCGGGTCGCAGATGGATTGCATGATTGCAGCGACGGCGATTGCCGAGAAGGCGCCCATCGCGACCACCAATGAGCGAGACTTTCGCCGGTTCGAAGCCGAGGGACTGACGTTCGCGCTCGCGTAGGCCGGCGCGGCAGCCTACTTACATCCTGACGGCGCCCGTCTCGGTCGCCTTGAGGTCGAGGGCGGCGGCGAGCAGCGCTTGCGTGTATTCGGTCTCGGGCCTCTCGAAGATCGCCTCGGTCGGCCCGGTCTCCACCACAAGGCCGTCGCGCAGCACGATCACCTCGTGGCAGAGCGCGCGAACGACCTTCAGGTCGTGGCTGATGAAGAGATAGGCTAGGCGATGCCGGGCCTGGAGATCGCGAAGCAGGTCGATGATCTGGGCCTGCACCGACATGTCGAGCGCGGACGTAGGCTCATCCAACACCATCAGGCGGGGTTTCAGCACCAGCGCGCGGGCGATGGCGATGCGCTGACGCTGGCCGCCAGAAAACTCGTGCGGGTAGCGGTCTTGCATCGCGGGCTCGAGCCCCACCTCCTCCAGCACCGCGCCGACCGGATCGCTCTCGCCGTCGCCGTTCTCGAGCCGATGCAGCTTCAGCCCTTCCTCGATGATCTGACGTACGGTCATGCGCGGACTCAACGAACCGAAGGGGTCCTGGAAGACGATCTGCATCCGCCGGCGCAACGGGCGCATGCGCTTGAAGGTGAGCCCCTGGATCGAGCGGTCCTCGAAGGTGATGGGGCCGTCGCTCGAGATCAGCCGCAGCAGCGCGAGCGCGAGCGTGGTCTTGCCGGAGCCGCTCTCGCCGACGACGCCGACAGTCTGCCCCTCGCGGATCGACAGCGTGACGCCGTCCACCGCCTTCACGTGGCCGACGGTGTGGCGCAAGACGCCGGCCTTGATCGGGAAGTGGATCTTGAGGTCGTCGCAGGCGACGACTTCCTCCGCTGCGCCCCCCACCGCAAGCGGCTGGCCCTTGGGCTCGGCCGCGATCAACGCCCGCGTGTAGTCGTGCTCGGGCGCCTCGAAGACGCGCTCCGTCTCGCCCTCCTCCACGATGGCACCGTCCCGCATCACGCAGACCCGGTCCGAGATATGCCGCACGATGGTGAGGTCGTGGGTGATCAACAGCATCGCCATGCCGAGGCGTTGTTGCAGCTCGCTGAGCAGCTTCAGGATCTGCGCTTGCACCGTCACGTCTAGGGCGGTGGTGGGCTCGTCCGCGATCAAGAGGTCTGGCTCGCAGGCGAGCGCCATGGCGATCATCACGCGCTGGCGCTGCCCGCCCGAAAGCTCGTGGGGGAACGCCTTGAGGCGCTTGGCGGTCTCGCCCAGCGCCACCATCTCCAGCAGCTCCTGTGCGCGGATCAGCGCGCGGCGCTTGGGGAGGCCCCGGTGCAGCGTCAGCACCTCGGCCACCTGGCGGCCGATGGTGTGGAGCGGATTGAGCGAGGTCATCGGCTCCTGAAAGATCATTGAGACCCGGTTGCCGCGGATCTGGCGGAGCCTGCGCGGGGACGCGCCGATCACCTCGGTGCCGTCCACGTCGATTGTGCCGCTCGGATGCGAGGCCACCGGGTAAGGCAAGAGCTGGAGGATCGAGAGCGCGGTCACCGACTTGCCCGAGCCGCTCTCGCCCACCAGCGCCACGGTCTCGCCCCGCTCGATGTCGAAGGAGACGCCGGAGACGGCACGCACGGTCTCGCCTGCGCTCGTGAAGTCGACGCCCAAGTCGCGGATGCGGACCAGCGTGCTCATGCGCCGCCCCTCACCGGCCGACCAGCTTGCGTGGGTCGAAGGCGTCACGCACGGCTTCCCCGATGAAGATGAGCAGGCTCAGCATGAGCGCGAGCACCACGAAGCTCACGATGCCGAGCCACGGCGCCTGCAGGTTCGCCTTGCCCTGGCGCAGCAGCTCACCCAGCGAGGGCTCGCCTGGCGGCAGGCCGAAGCCCAGGAAATCGAGGGAGGTGAGCGACGTGATCGAGCCCACCAGGATGAACGGAAGGAAGGTGACGGCGGAGACCATCGCGTTGGGCAGCCCGTGGCGGAAGATGATCGCCATGTTGCCGACGCCGAGCGCCCGCGCCGCGCGAATGTAATCGAAGTTGCGCACCCGCAGGAACTCGGCCCGCACCACGCCCACCAGCGCCATCCAGCTGAACAGCAGCAGGATCACCAGCAGGACCCAGAAGTTGGGCTCGATGATGCTGGACAGGATGATCAGGATGAAGAGCTGCGGCAGCCCGGACCAGACCTCGATGAAGCGCTGGAAGGTGAGGTCGATCCAGCCGCCGAAGAAGCCCTGCACTGCCGCCGCGGCGATGCCGATGACCGAGGCAGCGACGGTGAGGATAAGGCCGAACAGCACCGACAATCGGAAGCCGTAGATCACGCGGGCGAGCACGTCCCGCCCCTGGTCGTCGGTGCCAAGCCAGTTGTCGCCGGATGGCGGGGCCGGCGCGGGCACCGGCAGGTCGTAGTTGATGGTCCTGTAGCTGTAGGGAATGAGCGGCCAGACCATCCAGCCCTTCTCTTCGATCAGCTCGGCGACGAAGGGGTCGCGATAGTCCGCTTCGGTCTCGAAGTCGCCACCGAACTCGGTCTCCGCATATTCGAAGAAGATCGGGAAGTGGAGATCGCCCTCGTAGCTCAAGACGATAGGCTTGTCGTTGGCGATGAACTCAGCAAACAGCGTGAACAGCAGCAGCGCCAGGAAGATCCAGAACGAGATGTAGCCGCGCCGGTTGGCGCGGAAGTTGTAGAAGCGACGCCGCGTGATGGGGGAGAGCGCCACCGCTTACACCTCCCGCGTCTCGAAATCGATGCGGGGGTCGATGATCACGTACATGAGATCGCCGATCAGATTCACGACGAGGCCCAGCAGCGTGAAGAAGAAGAGGGTGCCGAAGATGATCGGGTAGTCCCGCTTGAGCAGGGATTCGAAGCCGAGCAGGCCTAGGCCGTCGAGCGAGAAGATGACCTCGATCAGCAGCACGCCGGTAAAGAGAATGCCGATGAAGGCCCCCGGCAGGCCGGCGATGATAATCAGCATCGCGTTGCGGAAGACGTGGCCGTAGAGCACGCGGCGCTCCGTCAGGCCCTTGGCGCGCGCGGTGATGACGTAGTGCTGGCTGATCTGATCCAGGAAGGAGTTCTTGGTCAGCATCGTGGTAGTCGCGAAGCCGCTCACCGCCATCGCCAGGATCGGCAGCGCGAGATGCCAGAAATAGTCCTCGATCTGGCCAAGCAGCGAGAGCTCCCCAAAATCGTTGGAGACAAGTCCACGCAGCGGGAACCAGTCCACGTAGCTGCCGCCGGCGAAGAGCACGATCAGCAGGATCGCGAAGATGAAGTTCGGAATCGCGTAGCCAATGATGATGACGCCGCTGGTCCAGACGTCGAAGCGCTGGCCGTCGCGCACCGCCTTGGCGATGCCGAGTGGGATCGAGATCAGATAGGCCAGCAACGTGGTCCAGAGCCCGAGCGAGATCGAGACCGGCAGCTTGTCGAGGACAAGATCGACCACGCGGTCGTCTCGGAAGAAGCTCGATCCGAAATCGAAGCGCACGTACTGGCCCATCATGTGGAGGAAGCGCTCGAGCGGCGGCTTGTCGAAGCCGTACTCCTTCTCCAGCCGCTCGATCAGCTCGGGGTCGAGGCCGCGCGCGCCGCGGTACTTGCTGGTGTCGGCGCGCTGCGAGATGTCGAACTGGCTCTCGGTTCCCACCTCGCCGGGCCCGGCGCCGGAAATGCGCGCCGTGGCGCCGACCGCGCTGCCGGTGAGCTCCGCGATCGCCTGCTCCACCGGCCCGCCCGGCGCGATCTGGATGATCGCGAAGTTGATCACCATGATCGCAAACAGCGTCGGGATGATCAGCAGCAGGCGGCGGACGATGTAGGCGAACATGGCTCAAGCGGTGCGGGCGGTGCTAAGCCGTGTGCTCTCTCTGGCCTAGCACCCGCCCTCTCTCGGGATCGACTGACTGTGCGGCAAGCCGGCCGAGGCCGAAGCCTGGCCTCCTCGCCGGCAGCCCTCTCCGGTTCTCAAGCTCCGCCTTCGCGGTAGGCCCTCAAGGCGTCGTCCTTCTCTGGATCGACCCACCAGGTGTCGATGACGCCCCGCGCGTAGCGGGGCTTCAGCGCGGGCCGGTCGAACTTGTTCCAGTATACAAGATGATGTGCCCCCTTGTACCACTGCGGGATCATGTAGTGGCCCCAGAGCAGCACGCGGTCGAGCGCACGGGTCGCGGCGATAAGGCTCGGCCGGTCGGTCGCAGCCGCGACCTCGGCGATCAGCGCATCGACCACCGGGTCCTTGATGCCGGGGATGTTGAACGAGCCGACCTGATCCACGGTGCTGGACGCGAAGTAGGAGTTGAGCTCGGCGCCGGGCGAGAGGCTGAACACGAAGCGTATCGTCGTGATCTCGAAGTCGTGGGTCTTGAGCCGCTCCTCGTATTGCGCACCGTCGACGAGGCGGAGGGTCACGCCCACGCCGAGACGCTCCAGGCTGCGGGCGAAGGCCGCGTAGATGCGCTCGAAGGTGGGCTCGAAGTAGAGGAACTCGACCGTCATCGGCTCGCCGGTCTCGGCGTTGACGAGCTTCCGCTCCTTCGTGACCCAGCCGGCTTCCTTGAGCAGGGCGCGTGCGGCGCGCAGGTTGCGCCGGTTGTTGCCGGAGCCGTCGGTTGCGGGCGGCACGAAGGCCTTGGTGAAGACCTCCTCCGGCACGGCGCCCCGGTGGGGTTCGAGCAGGGCGAGCTCGGCTTCGGACGGCAGGTCACGCGCCGCGAGCTCCGAGTTCTCGAAGTAGCTCGCCATGCGATCATAGAGCCCGTAGAACTGGTTCTTGTTGAGCCACTCGAAGTCAAAGGCGTAGGCGAACGCCTCGCGCACGCGGCGGTCCTGGAACTTGGGCAGACGGGTGTTGAAGAAGAATGCCTGAACGCCCGACGGCGTGTTGTCCTTGAGCACGTCTTTGATGAGCCAGCCTTCCTCGACGGCCGGGATGTCGTATTGCGTGGCCCAGACCTTGGACGTGAACTCCTCGTGAACGTCGAACTCGCCGGCCTTCAGCGCCTCCACCAGCACCGTGCGGTCGCGGTAATAGTCGTAGACGATGGTCTCGAAATTGTAGCGGCCGACGTTGAGCGGGAGCCGGGCGCCCCAATAGTCCGCCACGCGCTCGTAGGTAACGGAGCGGCCCGGATCGACCTTGGCGACGCGGTAAGCGCCGCTGCCGAGCGGCGGCTCCATCGTCGTCTCGCCGAACGCGCGGTCCCGGTAGTAGGCCTCGGAGACGATGGAGAGCCCGCCAACGATCAACGGCAGCTTGCGGTTGTCGGGATCGGCGAGATGGAACGTGACTTCGCGATCGCCGGTGGTCTCGACCCGGTCGATTCCGGCAAGCTGGTTGGCGAAGGCCGGATGGCCCTCGGTGGTGAGGATCTCGAAGGAGAACGCGACATCGCGGGCAGTGATCGGGGTGCCGTCGTGCCAGCGCGCCTCGGGCCGCAGGAGGAAGCGGACGCTGCGCCGGTCGGGCGCGAGGGCTACGCTCTGGGCGACCAGCCCGTAGGCCGCGTCCGCTTCGTCCGCCGAGCCTTCGAGCAGGCTCTCGAAGGGCAGGCCCGCGCCGGCCGCACTCGTGCCCTTCAGCGTGAAAGGATTGAGTGTGCTGTAGGTATCGACCGTGGCGAGGTGCAGCAGGCCGCCCTTGGGCGCGTTGGGGGCCACGTAGTCGAAGTGCGCAAAATCGGGGCCGTACTTGAGGTCTCCGAAGAGCGAGAGCCCGTGGGCCGCCTCCTCAGCCGCCGCTCTTCCGACAAAGAGCGGCACGGGCGCCATCGACGACGCGACGGCAACGGCAGAGGCCTGAACGAAGCGTCTTCTGCTGAGTCTCACCGGTCCTTCTCCTCTTGACGCTGGCGCGGGGTCCCTGTGCCTCGCGCGTGCCGCCGCCCGGCATCGTCATGCCACGCCCACAGGGCATAACATGAGTCGCGCCATCGAGTATCGCCAATCACGACCTCGTGTCGTTTAGCCGGCGGACGGATGCGGCTTTCGCTCCCCGATCGGCGACCGGATAGCTGGACTCGCGGCGAGCGAGCGTCTCATACTCACGCTCATGGGGCGCTATCCGAACAGCGGCGGCCCGATCGTGCGCAGGGTGCCCGAGGGCGACGACCGGCCGCGCCTGGTCTGCGATTCGTGCGGCTTCATCCGCTACGAGAACCCGAAGATCGTCGTCGGCTCGGTCGCGACCTGGGAAGGGCGCATCCTCCTCTGCCGCCGGTCCATCGAGCCGCAGGCCGGCTTCTGGACCCTGCCGGCAGGCTTCCTGGAGCTGCACGAAGAACCCGCCGAGGGCGCCCGGCGCGAGGCAGAGGAGGAAGCCTGCGCGGAGATCGAGATCGACGCGCTGCTCGCGGTCTACACCATCCCCCGCATCTCTCTGGTGCAGCTTTTCTATCGAGCACGCCTTGTGCAGCCCGAGATCGCGCCGGGATTCGAAAGCCTTGAGGTCGAGCTCTTCAAGCCGGACGAGATCCCGTGGGATTCCCTCGCCTTCCCGTCTGTGACCTGGGCGCTTCGCCACCATGCCGAGGCGCCCGAGAACGGCGAATTCGCGCCGTTCACCAATCCCGTGGGCGACGTCGGCGACTACAGGCCCGGCATCCCCGCCCGCCGCTAGAGCTATTCGTCCAACCCCATAAGAGCCGAGGCGAAGGCACGGGCCTCGAAGGGACGCAGGTCGTCGATCCCTTCGCCGATGCCGATTGCGACCACCGGCACGCCGAAACGCCGCGCCAACGCCACCAGCACGCCGCCCTTCGCCGTACCGTCGAGCTTGGTCATCACTAGGCCGTCGACGGCGATGGCCTCGCGGAAGACATCGACCTGATTGAGCGCGTTCTGACCGGTGGTGGCATCGAGCACCAGAAGGCGGTTGTGCGGCGCGCGCGGATCGAGCTTCTTGAGCACGCGGTCGATTTTTTGGAGCTCGGCCATCAGGTGCGCCTTGTTCTGCAGTCGGCCGGCAGTGTCGATCAGGAGCACGTCGATGCCTTCCGACCGGGCGCGCTCCAGCGCATCGAAGGCGAGCCCGGCGGGATCGCCGCCATCTGCACGCGCGACGACGGGTGCGCCAGCACGCTCACCCCAGATCGTGAGCTGCTCCACGGCGGCGGCGCGGAAGGTATCGCCCGCGACCAGCATCACTCGCTTCCCGTCGCGGCTGAGCCGCTGGGCGAGCTTGCCAATCGTCGTGGTCTTGCCGGTGCCGTTGACGCCGGCCACCAGGATCACGTGCGGCTTGGCGTCGTCCTCAATCGCCAGCGTCCCCTCGACCGACGCCAGCAGGTCGGCGATCTGGTCGGCGAGCGCCTGGCGCACCTCGGCGGCGGTCACCTCCTTGCCGAAGCGTTGCCGGGCGAGCTCGGCCGTGAGCTCTGCCGCGGTTGCCGCGCCGAGATCACCGGCGATGAGCAGCTCTTCGAGCTCTTCGAGCGCTTCGTCGTCGAGCCTGCGGCCGGCGAAGATGGCCCCGATGCCGCCGGTGAGGCTGTTCGAGGTTCGCCTCAGGCCAGCCTTGAGTCGTGCGAGCAGGCCGCGTCCGGCACCGCCCTCCTGCGCCATCAGGCCGCGGTCCCGATCAGGCGATCGCCTGCCACACCGGTAATGCGCGCCTTGACCACGGCGCCCGGCTCGCCTGCCGGGCGGTCGAACGCGACCTCGGCAAAGCTCTCGTCGCGCCCGCTCTCGGGCTTCTCCAGCAACACCCGGCTCTCGTGGCCGATGCGTGCTTCCAGGAAGCACCGGCGGGGACCCTCCGCAGCCTTGCGTAGCGCTGTGGCGCGGCCGCGGCGCTCGGGCCCCGACACCTGGGGCATGCGCGCCGCCGGCGTGCCGGGGCGAGGCGAATAGGGGAAGACGTGGAGCCAGACGAGGCCTGCGTCTTCGATCAGGCGCCGCGTGTTCTCGAACATCGCCTGCGTCTCGGTCGGGAAGCCCGCGATCAGGTCGGCGCCAAAAGCCACCTCCGGCCTGCGCGCGCGCAGCCGCTCGCAGAGCGCCAGCACGTCGGCGCGGCAGTGGCGGCGCTTCATCCGCTTGAGCACCAGGTCGTCGCCCGCCTGAACGCTGAGGTGCAGGTGCGGCATCAGGCGTGACTCCTCGGCGAAGAGCCGCTCCAGCGTCGGGTCGACCTCGACCGGATCGATGGAGGAGAGCCTGAGCCTGGGCAGCTCCGGTACCGCCTGGAGCAGGCGGCGCACCGCCTCGCCGAGGCTGGGCCGGCCCGGCAGGTCGGCGCCGTAATGACCGAGATCGACGCCGCTCAGCACCACCTCCCGATGGCCGGCTGCCACCAGCGCCCGCACCTCGGCCGCGATGGCGCCGAGCGGCACGCTCCGGCTTGGGCCTCGCGCGAAGGGGATGATGCAGAAGGTGCAGCGGTGGTCGCAGCCGTTCTGCACCTGAACGAAGGCACGCGAGCGCGCCTCGTAGCCCGCGATCAGATGGCCGGCGGTCTCGCGTACCGCCATGATGTCGCTGACCGACACGCGCTCTTCCGCGTCGGGCGCCAGCCCTTCCAGCGTGAGCTTCTCGCGGTTGCCGACGACGCGGTCGACCTCGGGCATCGCGGCATAGCCTGCGGGGTCGAGCTGGGCGGCGCAGCCGGTTGCGATGATGGTCGCGTCGGGATTGTGCCGCCTGGCGCGCCGGATCGCCTGACGTGCCTGGCGCTCTGCCTCGCCCGTGACCGCACAGGTGTTGACGATGACGCCCTCGGTCAGCCCCGCAGCACGCGCACGGCTGCGCATGACCTCCGACTCGTAGGCGTTGAGCCGACAGCCCATGGTGATGACCTCGAGCCCACTCATGCCGGCAGCACGCCCGTGAAGCTCGCGGCGGTGGGGCCGGTCATCTCGACATGGCCGTCCTCGCGCCAGACGATCCCAAGCTCGCCGCCGTCGAGGACCACGGTGACATCGCGCCCGGTGAGCCCGCGCCGCGCGCCTGCGACTGCCGCGGCGCAGGCGCCGGTGCCGCAGGCATGGGTGAGGCCCACGCCTCGTTCCCACACGCGGAGCCGCAAGCGGTCGTCGGCAATGCGCTGGGCGACGCCGATATTCGCGCGCTCGGGGAAGAGCGGGTCGGTCTCCAGCTGCGGGCCGATCTCGGCCAGCGGCACGGCCTCTGCATCGTCCACGAAGAACACCGCATGCGGGTTGCCCATGTTGACCGCCACGGCGTCCGAGAGCGGCCCGGCGCCGACCAAGACGTGGAGCGTGTCCGTCGCGCGGGCCAAGGGGATCTCGTGCCAGTTGAGCCGCGCCGGCCCCATGTCGACGCGCACCCGGCCTGCGCCGGCCTCGTGCGCCGCGAGCGGCCCGGCACCGGTCTCCAGGACCACGCGGTCCGATCCGGTCTCGTCCAGCAGCAGCCGTGCCGCGCAGCGGGTGCCGTTGCCGCAGGCCGCGACCTCGCCACCGTCCTGGTTCCAGAAGCGCAGGTAGGCCTCGGCGCCGCCGTTGCGCGGCGCCTCCAGAACGACCAGCTGGTCGCAGCCCACACCGGTGCGCCGGTCGGCGATGGCGCGCACGCGCGCGGCGTCGAGCGCGAGCGGCGCGCGGCGTGCGTCGAACACGACGAAGTCGTTGCCGAGCCCGTGCATCTTGGTGAAGGGAAGCCCCGTCATGGGCGGGGTTATAGGCGCCGACGGCGAGCCGCGCCACCGATTCCGGCGAAGGCCGGCGCTACTGGGCTACCCCTTGCCCCGGTAGATGCCGATGACGGTGTCCAGCATGGCGAGCGCGTCGGCGCGCGGGCGCTGGAAGCTGTTGCGGCCGATGATCGAGCCGCTGCCGCCGCCCGCATGGATCGCGCGAACCTCGCCGAAGAGCCCCTCCAGCCCCTTGGCGGCGCCGCCGGAGAAGACCACGAGCCGACGGCCGGCGAAGGCCGCCTGCATGATGTGCGCGATGCGCTTCTCCAGCGTCCCCCCGTTCACGCCCTGAGCGCTATACACCTTGGCGGCGGCTTCCTGCTCCAGATGGGCGGTCGGTGGCTTGACCTTGATGATGTGAGCGCCTGCGAGCGCGGCCATGTGCGCCGCGTAGGCCACCACGTCGAGCGCGGTCTCGCCTTCCTTGGAGAGCGCCCCGCCGCGCGGATAGGACCAGACCACCACTGCGAGCCCGTGCGCCTTGGCTTCGGCCGCGAGCTCGCGGATCTCCTCGATCATCTCGTACTGATGGTCGGAGGCCGGATAGATGGTGAAGCCGATGGCCGCACAGCCCAGCCGGAGCGCGTCGCGCACCGAGCCGGTCACCGCCTGATCCTTGGCCGAGCCCAGCGAGTTGGCGTTGTTGACCTTGAGGATGGTCGGGATCGCGCCGGCGAAGCTCGCGGCGCCTGCCTCGATCATGCCGAGAGGGCTCGCGAAGGCGTTGAGCCCCGCGTCGATCGCAAGCTGCCAGTGGTAGTGCGGGTCGTAGGCTGGTGGGTTCGGCGCGAAGCTGCGTGCCGGCCCATGCTCGAAGCCCTGATCCACGGGCAGAATGACCATGCGCCCGGTGCCGCCGAGGCGGCCGTGCATCAGGATGCGGGCGAGGTTGGCTTTCGTGCCCGGATTGTCGCTCTCGTACCAGGAGAGAATCTCTCTGACGCGCCGGGTGATTCGCATGGCCGCATCCTGACCGACGCGCGGCTCGTTTTCCAGAGCTTATGAACGCCTGGCGCGCCGTTTCGCGAGATAGGCGGCGCTGTCACGCTCCGGGTCGGCGGAATGGGCGAGATCGAGCGCCGCGCTGCCCGGCCCGGCGGTGATTAGCCGGCCATTTTGCCCGTCCGCGATGGCCTGGAGGGTCTTGCGCATGGCTCCGCGGCCGGTAAACGCAACGGCGGCGAAGCCCCGGCTCAGCGCATCGTGGGCCAGCACCGCGCTGCCCCTGCAGTCGACCACCGCGTCATGGTCGGCCTCCGGCACCGCCTCACGGGCCTTCTCGTAGACAGCACCGAGAAAGCCGAGCCCCGCATAGGAAGCGGCGCCGGGCGCAGACCAGAGCGTCACCGGGACTCCGGCTGCCGCGGCTGCGCGGAGTGCGCCGATGGTCTGGTCGAGATCGTGGACGACGATCGCGGGCCGTCGGACGCTCATGGCCTGCTCACGGGGCGCTCGCGGATTCGAGTGCCGCGACTCCCGGCAGGGTCCGCCCCTCCAACCACTCCAGGAAGGCGCCGCCGGCGGTTGAGACGTAGCTGAAGGCGCCGAGCACGCCCGCGCCCTGGAGCGCCGCGACCGTGTCTCCGCCACCCGCCACGGAGAGCAGACTGCCCTCTCCGGTGAGCCGGGCGGCGGCGCGCGCGCAGCGCGTCGTGGCGCGGTCGAAAGGCGCGATCTCGAAGGCTCCGAGTGGGCCGTTCCAAACCAGCGTGCGCGAGTCCGCTAGAGCCGTCTCGATGCGGGCGCAAGTCTCCGGCCCAACGTCCAGAATCATGCCGTCATCCGGCACGTCGGCGACCGGGACTGCCGTGCTCTCGGCACCTTCCCGGAACTCGCGCGTCACCACCACGTCGGTGGGGAGGACGATTTCGCACCCGGCTCTCGATGCCTCTTCGATGATTCGGCGCGCGTCTTCCGCCAGGTCCGGCTCGTGGAGCGACGCGCCGATGGCGACTCCCTGCGCGTGGAGAAAGGTATTGGCCATGGCGCCGCCGATGACGAGGCGGTCCACCCGCTCGATCAAGTTGGCGAGGAGCGCGAGCTTGGTCGAGACCTTGGCGCCGCCGACTACCGCGATGACCGGGCGCTCGGGCGCCCGCAGCGCCTTGCCGAGCGCCTCCAGCTCCGCCTGCATCAGGCGTCCTGCCGCGCTCGGCAGGCGCTCCGCGACGGCGGTGGTCGACGCATGGGCCCGGTGCGCGGCCGAGAACGCGTCGTTCACGTAAAGATCGGCCAGGCCCGCGAGAGCGTCGGCGAAGGCAGGGTTGTTCGCCTCCTCGCCCGCGTGGAAGCGCAGGTTCTCCAGCAACGCGACGTCGCCGGGGGCGAGGGCCGCGACTGCGGCCTCGGCCTCCGCACCGATACAATTCGGCACGAAGCGCACCGGGAGACCGCCCAGCGCGCGGGAGAGCGGCGCGGCGAGGGGGCCGAGCGACATCGCCGGCACCGGCCGACCCTTGGGCCGGCCGAAGTGTGAGGCGACGATCACCGTCGCCCCACGCTCCGCAAGTTCAATGAGCGTCGGCGCCACCCGGTCGATCCGCGTGGTATCGCCGACTGCGCCTTCGCGCATCGGCACGTTGAGGTCCACCCGCACCAGGACGCGCTTGCCCGCGACCTCGATATCGTCGAGCGTGCGGAACGCGGTCATGCCGCGAGGCGGGGGCTGAGCGGTCGCGCGGGCTCCGTCACAGGCCGCCGAGATGGGCGGCGACATCGCCCATCCGGTTCGAAAAGCCCCATTCGTTGTCGTACCAGGAGAGCACGCGGCCGAGCGTGCCATCGACCACGGCGGTCTGGCCGGCATCAACGATCGAGCTTTCCGGCCGGTGGTTGAAATCGACCGAGACCAGCGGCTCCTCGCTGTAGGCGAGCACGCCGGCCATGGCACCGGCGGCGGCGCTCGCCACGGCCTCGTTGATCTCGTCCACGGACGTTGACCGCTTGGCGACGAAGTTGAGATCGACCATCGAGACGTTGGCGGTCGGCACCCGGACCGCCGTGCCGTCCAGCTTGCCGGCGAGCGCAGGCAGCACGAGGCCCACGGCGCGCGCAGCGCCGGTCGACGTGGGGATCATCGAGCCCGCCGCACCCCTGGCGCGTCGCAGGTCCTTGTGTAGCGTGTCCAACACCGGCTGGTCCAGCGTGTAGGCGTGCACCGTGGTCATGAAGCCGCTCTCGATCCCGATGGCCTCATGCAGCACCGAGGCGACCGGAGCCAGGCAGTTGGTGGTGCAGGACGCGTTGGAGACGATGCGGTGCTCGGGCGTGAGAGCGGTGTGGTTGACGCCATAGACCACGGTAAGGTCGGAATCCGTGCCGGGCGCCGAGATCAGGACCGCGCGGGCACCGGCCTCCAGATGCGCCGCGGCCTTCTCACGCGCGGTGAAGATACCGGTGCACTCCAGCGCCACGTCGATGCCGAGGTCGGCCCAGGGCAGCCGCGCCGGGTCGCGCTCGCTCATCACCTGGATCGGCCCCGCGCCGATGTCGATGGAACCGTCCGCCACCTCGATGGTGCCAGGGAAGCGCCCGTGGACCGAATCGTAGCGCAGCAGGTGGGCGTTGGTCTCCACGTCGCCCAGATCGTTGAGGGCGACGACGGTGAGATCGGTGCGGCCGGACTCGTGGATCGCGCGCAGGATGTTGCGGCCGATCCGCCCGAATCCGTTGATGGCGATGCGAACCGTCATGATCCCTCCGATGTATGAGATGCCGCGTCTTGCTATCGACTCGGCCCGCGGCGGTCAACCTGCGTCGCGGTGGGCAGGCCCGCGGCGACCCGGAACGCCCTACAAGCGTGCCTTCGCTGCGGCGACCACCGCCTCTGCCGTGATGCCGAAGTGTGCGTAAAGGTCCTTGGCAGGCGCCGAGCCCCCAAAACTCCGCATCCCGACGACGGTGCCGCAGGCGCCCACGTAGCGCTCCCAGCCCAGAGGACTCGCGGCTTCGACCGCAACCCGGATCGCGTCGTCACCACCCAGCACGCTCTCGCGATAGGCGGGCTCCTGTTCGTCGAACAGCTCCCAGCACGGGAGCGAAACCAACCGCGTCGGCACGCCGTCTGCTTCCAGCGTCTGCCGCGCCACGTCGGTGATCGCGCATTCCGATCCTGTCGCGAGCAGCACGACGGCGGGGTTCCCCGACGATGCCTCGTGCAACACGTAGCCGCCGCGCGCGCAGGCGTTCCCGGCGCCGTTTTCGCCATCCCGCAGATAGGGTACCCCCTGCCGGGTCAGCGCCAGCACCGAGGGTCGCTCGGCGTTGGCCAAGGCAAGCTCCCAGCATTCCGCCGTCTCGATGGCATCGGCGGGCCGGAAGAGAAGCAGGTTGGGCATGGCCCGCAGGCTGGCCAAGTGCTCGACCGGCTGATGGGTCGGGCCGTCCTCGCCGAGGCCGATGGAATCGTGGGTCATCACGTAGATGACGCGAAGCTCCATGAGCGCAGACAGCCGGATCGCCGGCCGGCAATAGTCGGTGAAGGTGAGGAAGGTGCCGCCGAAGGGGATGACCCCGCCGTGGAGCGCCATGCCGTTCATCACCGCGCCCATGGCGTGCTCACGCACCCCGTAATAGAGGTAGCGGCCGCTATAGTCGCCGGGCGTAATCGGCGCGAGCTCGTCGCTCTTGGTGCCGTTGGAGCCGGTGAGGTCGGCCGAGCCGCCGATGAGCGACGGCAGGGCGTCGGCGATGGCGCCGATGACGCGCTTGTTGGCGACCCTGGTGGCGATGGTGGGGCGCTCCTCGGCAAGCGTGGCCTTCAGGCCCGCGAGAGCATCCGCAAGCGCCGGAGGCAGCGCGCCCGCAGCCGCACCGTCGAACGCGGCCTGTTGCTCCGCGTCGAGAGCAGCGCGGCGCGCCTCCCAGGCCTCGCGCGCCTCCCTGCCCCGCTCGCCAAGAGCACGCCAGGCGGCAAGAACTGCGTCCGGCACGGTGAAGGGTGCGTGCGACCAGCCCAGCGCCTCACGGGTGCCCGCGATCTCGTCTGGCCCAAGCGGCGCGCCGTGGCTCGCGGCGGTGCCGGCCTTGGTCGGCGCGCCGTAGCCGATCACCGTGCGGCACTCGATCATCGAAGGCCGGGGCTCGGCCTTGGCTGCCGCGATGGCCGCCGCCACCGCGTCGGGGTCGTGGCCATCGACGCGCAGCGTGTGCCAGCCGGCGGACCCGAAGCGCGCCCGCGCATCGTCGGAGCAGGAGAGGCTGGTGGGGCCGTCGATGGAGATGTCGTTCGAATCGTAGAGCACGATCAGGCGGTCGAGCCTCAGGTGACCGGCGAGGGAGATCGCCTCCTGGCTGATGCCTTCCATCAGGCAGCCGTCGCCGCAGACCACATAGGTGTAGTGGTCCACGAGATCGCTGCCGAAGCGGGCGGCCATGCTGCGCTCCGCCAGGGCCATGCCGACCGCGTTGGCGAGACCCTGGCCGAGCGGGCCGGTCGTGGTCTCGATCCCGGCGGCGAGGCCGTACTCCGGATGGCCCGCGGTGCGGCTGCCGAGCTGGCGGAAGTTGCGGATCTCGTCGATGTCGATGTCCGGATATCCGGTGAGATAGAGCAGCGAATAGAGCAGCATCGAGCCGTGACCGTTCGAGAGCACGAAGCGGTCTCGGTCGGGCCAGTCCGGGCGCGCCGGATCGAACTTGAGGAAGCGGCCGAAGAGCACGGTCGCGACATCGGCGAGCCCCAGCGGCATGCCGGGATGGCCGGAGCGGGCCTGCTCCACCGCATCCATCGAAAGGGCGCGAATGGCGTTCGCCATGTCCGCGTGTTCGACGCGCGGTGCGCGCCCTTCAGCCGTTGTGGAAGGCATGGGCTTCCGTCCTGTGCCGCGCCGTCGCGCCGAAAAGTGGGCGCAACATGCCCCCCGCCGGGATGAGCGTCAACCGCGCGCTCGCGGGGCTCAGAACGAGGAGTTGGGGGTCTTGAGGAAGGCGATTTCCTCCGCCGTGGAGGAGCGCGAGAGCACCTCGTTGCGGTGCGGATAGCGCCCGAAACGGTCGATGATCACCTTGTGCTGCAGCTCGTACTTCAGGCTCTCGGGATCGTCGAGTGATTCGAAGAGGGTGACGGCGATTTCGTGGATGTGGCGCGATTCGCTGTGTTCGTAGGGCAGGTAAAAGAAGTGTCGGCGATCCAACGGCAGCGCCTTGTCGGCGCGCACGCGCACCGCCTCCTGCGCCAGCGCGAGCGCCATGCCGTCGCAGGCAAAGGCGCGCGGGTCCTCGCGGTAGAGGTTCCGGGAGAACTGGTCGAGCACGATGATTTCGGCGAGGCGGCCCTCCGGCGCGTCGCGCCAGTCGTAAAGCTCGCCGAGCGCGGCGCTGGCATGGAGGGCGCCGAACTCGGTGCGGATCGCCTCGTCGAAGGCGGGGTCCTTGGCCCACCACTGATCGGGGCCGTGGCGTTCGAACCAGAACGAGAGGACTTGCTCCATCATCTTTCCTCACTCCAGGCTGCCGGAGACTAGCGCTCGTGCCTGCTCGAGCTGCGTCGGGGTATCGACGCCGAGCGGCACCGTGTCCACGAACGCGACCTCGATATGCATCCCATCCTCGAGCGCGCGGAGTTGCTCCAGACGCTCGCGGCGCTCGAGCGGACTCGGCGGGAGCGCGACGAAGCGCGCGAGCGTCTCGCGCCGGTAGGCGTAGAGGCCGATATGGTGCCAGAGCGGGCCTTCGCCCGAGGGCGCGGTCGCGCGGGTGAAGTAAAGAGCCCGGCCGTGAGCGCTCGCAGGCTCCCGCGACACCACGGCCTTCACCACGCTGGGGTCGTCGCGTTTTGCCGGGTCGGCGATCTCGGCTGCGAGCGTGCCGATATCGACGGCGGGGTCCGCCAGGAGCGCCAGCGCTTGGGCCAATAATGCCGGGTCGAGGGTGGGCTGGTCGCCCTGCAGGTTGACCACCGCGTCGTGGTCGCCCGCCGGGTCGATCGCCTGCAACGCCTCGAAAATACGGTCGGAGCCGGACGGGTGATCGGGATCGGTCAACACCGCTTGCCCGCCGGCGCCCTCGACCGCCTCCGCGATGGCGGGCTCTGCGCAGGCGACGACCACAGGGCCAATGGCCGCAGCTTCAGCCCGCTCCAGCACGCGCGCGATCATCGGCCGGCCGGCGATATCGGCCAGCGGCTTGCCGGGAAGCCGCGTCGAGGCCATGCGCGCCGGAATCAGCACGATTGGGTTCCGGGGCGCTGGACGCGTGGCGGCCGAAGCGCTCATCCGCCTCCCCTCGCCTGCATGTTCGTCTGGATTTGCTCTCTCATTCGTGAGCGAGATAAGCCGCCCGGCGGCTCTTGTCGAGGGCGGTGCTGGAAGAGGCGGAGGATGGTTGGACATGGCCGGTTGAAGCGGCTAATCTCGCGCCCCGTCGGCTTTCGACGATCCGGTTTTCATCCACCCCAGCGGTCGGCATGAACACTTACGAGCTGAACAAGATCTTCGGCGCGGTCCTCTTCGCGGGCTTGACTGCGATGACGGCGTGGCTCATCTCGCTCGCCGCCTTCGGCAAGCTGGAGCACGGCCACCACGAGCGGGTGATCCACTACGTGGTCGCGGGCCTGGAGCAGGACGACGCTATGCACGGCGAGGCGGTGGCCGACGAGCCCGAGATGCCGGCGATGTCCCTGGCCGAGCTGCTGGCCGATGCCGATCCCGCCAAGGGTCAGAAGGTGTTCAAGAAGTGCGCCGCCTGTCACACCGTGGACGACGGCGGCAAGAACAAGGTCGGCCCCAATCTCTGGAACATCGTCAACCGGCCGATCGCGACTCACGAGGGCTTCACCTACTCCGGCGCCATGGCGGAGTTGGAGGGGGTCTGGGACTGGGAGCGCCTGAGTGCCTTCATCGCCGACCCCAAGGGCGACGTGCCGGGCACCAAGATGGCCTTCAAGGGAGTCTCCAAGGACGGCGACCGGGCTAACGTGCTCGCCTATCTCCGCTCCCTCAGCGCCACGCCGGCGGAGTTGCCGACCGAATAGGCCGCGCGCTACGGCCCCTCACTCACGCAGTCTGAATCAGGCGATAGCGGTCTGCCTCCAGCACGAGGCAGGTCAGCACGTTCGTGGCGAAGGCGCCGGTGTCGATGCCGATCCGGTTGGGACAGATTTGGGCCTCATTCGCGATCGTGTGGCCGTGCACCACCACGTGGCCGTGATCTGCATTGGAGTGCAGGAAGGCGTCGCGAATCCAATAGAAGTCGTCCGCTACCTGCTCGGCGAGCGGCACGCCGGGCCGAATGCCGGCATGGACGAAGAGATAGCTGCCGATCTCGCGGTAGGGCTCGAGGTCGCGCAGGAAGGCGCGGTGGGACGCGGGAAGCGCCGTCGCGAGGTCCGCCTGCAGCACCCGAAGCCGCATCGGGTCGTCCCCGCCGCCCGCCGCCCGCACTCCGTAGCTCGCGAGCGTCTCCACGCCCCCGCAATAGAGCCAGCTCGGCCCGACGGACAAATCGGAGCGGAAGCTCTCGAACCAGTCCTCGTGGTTGCCGCGCAGGTGCACCCGCTCGAATTCAGGCAGCGGTCGCTCCAGCAGAAAGTCAATGACCCCGCGCGACTCAGGCCCTCGATCCACGTAGTCGCCAACAAACACCACGGTCGGGCGCAAGGGCGGCAGGCTGCGCTGCTCCTCCTCGATCGCTTCGATCAGCATGTGCAGCAGGTCGAGCCGCCCGTGAATGTCGCCGATGGCGTAGACCCGCTCGCCTTCGGGCACCCGCGCCGGCGCCGCGGACCATTCCGAGCGCTGGATCGACGGCGCCCGCCGCCTCAGGAAGAGTCGCATGGCTATGGTGTCCGGATGCTTGTCATTGCCGCACCTAGAGCCATCCCCGCTCCCGATAGTAGCGCGCGGCACCGGGATGCAGGGGCGCTGAAAGCCCCTCCAGCATCGCCGTGGCATCCAGGCCGTTGAGCGCCGGAAGCGCGCTCCGCAGCACGTCGAGGTTCTCGAACACGGTTCTCACCACGTCGTAGGCGAGATCGTCGGCGATTTCGGCGCCGCTCACGAGCTCTGCTCTCTCGGACGGCAGGCGAAAGACGGCCCGCAGGCCCGCCACCGGCTCGCCCTCCCACGCGCCTGAGCCGGAGACGGCCTCTTGGACGCCCTCGGATTGGGCAAAGCCGAACTCCATCAGGCCGATATCGATCGCGCGAATGATGAAGACCGACCCCGGCACCGTACGAGCGATGCAGCCGTGCTTGTCGCCGGCATGCTCATCCACCAGTGCGCAGATCTGGCGCGCCGCCAGGGTTTGAACGCTGCCCTCCGCGCCGCCGCCGATCAGGATGGTCTGCGTCGCCTTGGCGCCAGTCACTGCGCCCGCAAGCAGCACCGCCGCAACCGCCGTGCCGAGCACAATCCGGCGTAGCAGCATCGGTCCCAATTTCCCGCAATCCCGCGACGGCTGCGCGCGCCGGCCTACTTGACGAGGCGGGAGACCGCCTTGAATTCCGCCGTTCCGGCAGCCTCCAGCCACTCGAACACTGCCATTTCGGTGGTCACGCGGGAGATCCCCAACGCCCCGAACCGCGCCAATGCGGCATTCTTGCTGGCGGGTGCGCGCGAGCCGCAGGCGTCGGCGACGATGTGGACGGCGCAGCCCTGCGCGTCGAGATCGGCGGCGGTCTGCATCACGCAAACATGACTTTCCACGCCGCAGATCACGATGTGATCGCGTCCGCCGGCCTTGAATTCGTCGATCTGCGCTCCGAAATCGTGATTGCGCGCGGCGCTGAAGGTCATCTTCTCGACCACTGCCGCGTCATTGGGAAGCCGGCCTGAGATTGCATCAATGGTGGAGCCGAGGCCCTTGGGGTATTGCTCCGTAACCACCACCGGCACCTCCAGGTGCCGCGCCGCCTCGATCAGGATACCGGCCGCGCGCGTCACCGCGTCGCCTTCCGCGATCGCCGGCATGAGCCGCTCCTGCATGTCGATGACGACGAGGGTCGACCGGTCCCGTTGCAGCAGGGCGGGGCTCAACTGCCGTGTCATTGGGCGCAGTCCCATCGCTTCATCACTGTGCCGGCACGGTGGCGCAAGCAACCGCCAGCCGCAACCCTGCGCGGGCCGTGGGGCGCTGGCGTGCCGCCCGTTCGCGGTGATAGGGTCCGCGCACCATGTCGAAGGGTCACGGAATAGCAGCGCCAACCGGGAGTGCTGTCTTGGCGCTGCTCGCGATGGCAGCGCTTTGCCTTGGCGCGGCCGATCCGCTGGTGGCGGCCGAACGGCTCGGCACGTACACGACTGACAAGCACCGCTTCCATCTGATCAAGGTCACGGACGGGCTGGAGCATCCCTGGGGCCTTGCCTTTCTTCCGGACGGACGGATGCTGGTGACCGAGCGCCCCGGCAGGCTCCGTATCGTCGATGACGGCAAGCTCCTGGCCAAACCGGTCGCCGGTGTGCCCGCGGTTTGGAACGACGGCCAGGGCGGGCTGCTCGACGTGACGTTGCATCCGGACTTCGCCGAGAACGGCCTCGTCTACCTCTCCTACGCGAGCCCCGACGATGATGACGAGGCCGCCACGGCGGTCGCCCGCGGCCGGCTCGTCGGCGAGCGCCTGGAGGACGTGGAGGAGCTCTACGTCGCCCTGCCACGCGACGACAACGGCCGCCACTTCGGCTCGCGCCTAGTCTTTGCCGACGGCTACCTCTTCGTCACCGCCGGCGACCGGGGCGATTCCGACCGCGCGCAAGACCTGGGCGACCCGGCCGGCAGCATCGTCCGCCTGCACGACGACGGGCGCGTGCCCGAGGACAACCCTTTCGTCGGGACCGCCGGCGTGCGGCCCGAGCTTTACTCCGTCGGCCACCGCAATCCTCAGGGCATGACCCTGGAGGCGGCAACGGGGCGGATCTACGCCATCGAGCACGGGCCCAAGGGCGGCGACGAGCTGAACCTGATCGAGCCGGGGGTGAACTACGGCTGGCCGGTGATCACCTACGGCAAGAGCTACATGGGCTTCAAGATCGGCGAAGGCACCCACAAGGAAGGGATGGCCCAGCCGGTGCATTACTGGGTGCCGTCCATCTCGCCGTCGGGGCTGATGATCTACGACGCAGACCGCTTCCCCGCCTGGCAGGGGAGCTTCTTCGCCGGCGCGCTCTCGGGCGAGCTCCTGGTGCGCCTGGAGGTCGCGGGCGGCAGAGTCGTGGTGGAGGAACGCATGCTCGAAGACCTGGAAGAGCGCTTCCGCGACGTGCGCCAGGGGCCGGACGGCCTCATCTACCTGCTCACCGACCACCCCGATGGCATGTTGCTCAGGCTGGAGCCGGCTGACTAAGCCCCAGGATGTCACAACCCATGAAGATCACCGCCGTCAGGCCGATCTCGATCGGCCAGTTCCTCTTTGTCGAGATCGAGACCGACGCCGGCATTACCGGGCTCGGGGAATCGGGCACCTGGGGGCATCTCGCGGCCTCGCGCGCCGCCATCGAGACCTTCGCCGAACATCTTCTGGGCAAGGACCCGGGGCCTATCGAGCGCCACTGGAACCTCATGCACCGCTTCAGCCACTTCCAGGGTGCGGCCATCAACGGCGCCATCGCGGCGATCGACATCGCGCTCTGGGACATCAAGGGCAAGGCGCTGGGCGTGCCGGTCCACTCCCTACTCGGCGGGCCGTGCCGAACGCACGCCAGGGTTTACGGTCACGCCTACGGCAAGACCAGCGACGAGCTGGTGGAGAACTGCATCGCCCTCAAGGAGGCGGGCTTCAACGCGGTCGGCCATATCAATCCCTTCCTCGACGAGCGCGAGGACGAACCTTTCTTCGCCTCCCACGTGGCCCATATGGGCCGTGCGGTCGAGACTGTGCGCCGGGTGCGCGAGGCGCTCGGCGGCGAGGTCGACATGCTGCTGGAGCTTCACCGGCGGCTCACGCCGGCCGAGGCGATCGACTTCATCCCGCGCATCGAGCCCTATCTGCCCTACTGGTGCGAGGACCCGATCCGGCCGGAGAACCCGGACGCCATGGCCGAGGTGGCGCGCCGCGTCCATGCGCCGATTGCAACCGGTGAGCGCTACGCCTCGCTGCACGACTTCCGCGCCCTCTTCGCGCGCGACGGCGCGGGCTTCGCGCGGGTCGATGTTGCGCTTTGCGGCGGCATCACCGGCGCGCGCAAGGTGGCGGCGATGGCCGAGGCCCATCACGTCATGGTGGCGCCTCACAACCCGCTCTCACCTTTGGGCCTTGCCGCCTGCCTCCATCTCGCCGCGGCAATCCCCAACTTCGCGATCCAAGAATACACAACCGGCTTCGAGGCGCTGAAGATGGAGACCAGCCTCGCACTCCTCGGCTCGGACGTGGTCATCGGCGTGCCACCGATGGAGGACGGATTCGTCGCCATCCCCGATGTGCCCGGCCTCGGCGTCGCGATCGCGTCGGGCGCCGCGGAGGGCCGCCCGCCGATCCAGCGCCCGGTCACCATGCGGGAACACCGCGACGGCTTTGTCGTCGACCAGTAGCCTGCCGCGCGACGCGCGCGCCGTCGCGGCCCATGCGCTGGGCGCGATCCTGCGCCGGGGCCGCACGCTCGACCAGGCGCTCCACGCCGCGTCGGGATTGGATGCGCTCACCTCACGCGACGCGGCGTTCGCGCACCTGCTGCTGCTCACCACGCTCCGCCGCTTGGGTCAGATCGATGCCTTTTTGGCCGGGCTCATGGACCGCCCGTTGCCGGCGCGGCGGGGAGCGGTGCAGGACCTGCTGCGTCTGGGCATCGCGCAACTCGCCTTCCTGGAAACGCCTGCGCATGCGGCCGTGGCAAGCACTGTCGCGCTTGCGCAGGGCCCGCGGCTCGCGCCCTATCGCGGGCTGGTCAACGCGGTGCTGCGCCGCGCCAGCCGCGAGCACCGCGCGATCGCAACGCTCGACGCGCCTCGCCTCAACACACCGGACTGGCTCTGGAACAGCTGGGCTGAGGCCTACGGCGATGCACGCTGCCGGGCCATTGCCGAGGCCCATCTGGGCGAACCGCCGCTCGACGTCTCCCCAGCCGCTGACTCGGAAGACCGCATCGAGGCGTTGCGCGCCACGCTCGGTGCGCAACGTCTGCACGCAGGCACGCTCCGGCTGCGCGGCGCCGGCGAGGTGACGCGGCTTGCGGGCTACGAGGCAGGTGAGTGGTGGGTGCAGGATGCGGCCGCGGCGCTGCCGGCCCGCCTGCTCGGCCCGGTCGCGGGCAAGCGGGTGCTGGAGATCGGCGCCGCCCCAGGCGGAAAGACCGCGCAACTCGCCGCCGCCGGCGCGCGGGTCGTCGCCATCGACCGCTCCGCCACGCGCCTCGTCCGGCTCGAGGAGAACCTCGCGAGGCTTCGCCTCGAGGCCGAGGTCGTGGAGGCCGATGCGTTGGATTGGCAGCCAACCGAGCCCTTCGACACGGTGCTCCTCGATGCGCCGTGCACCGCGACGGGGACGATTCGGCGCCACCCCGACATTCCGCACCTGCGCACCCCCGCCGACGTGGACCGCTTGGCCGACCTGCAGGGTCGGTTGCTCGCGCATACCGCAGCCATGGTGGCGCCGGGGGGTCTTCTGGTCTACGTGAGCTGCTCGCTCCAGCCGGAAGAATGCGAGCAGCGCGTTGACACGTTCCTCGCTTCCTCGCCGGAATTCGCACGCCTTCCGGTGCGCGCCGGCGAGCTTGACGGCTTGAGTGAGGCCGTCACCACGGCCGGCGATCTGCGCACCTTGCCGTGCCATTGGGCGGAGCACGGCGGGATGGACGGCTTCTACGCCGCGCGCTTGCGGCACCAACCCTAAGCTGGTACCAGACCTCGCCATGCAGCAGGAACTCCGGATCGCGGCGTCCGTTCTGGCAGCCGACTTCTCGTGCCTTGGCGAGGAGATGCGGGCGGTCTCGGACGCCGGTGCGGACTGGCTGCACGTCGATGTGATGGATGGCCACTTCGTGCCCAACCTGACCATCGGCGCAGGCGTCGTCGCGGCGCTCAGACCCCACAGCACCCGGCCCTTCGACGTGCATTTGATGGTCTCGCCGGTCGATTCCTACATCGAGCCGTTTGCCGACGCCAGCGCCGACAGCATCACCGTTCACGTCGAGGCGGGCGCCCACTTGCACCGCACGCTCCAGCGCATCAAGAGCACGGGCAAACGGGCCGGGGTCGCGCTCAATCCGGCGACACCGGCTCACGCGGTCGAGCCTGTGCTCGGCGATGTCGATCTCGTTCTGGTGATGTCCGTCAACCCGGGATTCGGTGGCCAGCGGTTCATTCCGAGTCAACTGGCCAAGATCGAACAGCTCAGGGCGCTCATCGACGAAAGCGGGCGCGCTATTGACCTCTCCGTCGATGGCGGAATCGACGAGCACACGGCCGGCCTTGCAGCACGCGCCGGCGCCGATGTGCTGGTCGCGGGCTCCGCAAGCTTTGCCGGCGGCCGAGCCGAGTATCCCGGCAATATCGCGCGACTGAGGGCAGCCGGAGAGGCGGGACGAACGGCCTCGCACGGCGCCCGGACGGGGCCGCGCGCAATCGGCGCGGCGACCTCCTAACCCCACCCGGCCCCATGGGCGCAAGCGACGGGCAGGCCTCGGCGGTCTTTCTCGGTGCCCTGCGCTGGTTCCGCAACCGCGCTTCCGAGCCGCGGCGGCGAGGCGCGGCCCACCGGCTCGTACATCGATCGATCGACTCCGTGCCCGGCGTCGTCGGGCGGGGCGATGCGCTGGTTGGGGGTCTCTACCAGTTTGGCGGCCAGGCGATCCGCGCCACCGAGGTCGGCGAGCGCGGCGACACGCCCTGGCGCTATCGGGAAGCCGGCGACTATTGGCTCGCTGAGCTGCACGGCTTCGACTGGCTGCGCGATTTGCGCGCGGCGGGCACCAGCCTGGCTGCCGAGCGCAGCCGCTCCATGGTGCTCGACTGGCTCCAGCAGCATCGCTCGCTCGACAACACGGCGGCGTGGACGCCGGAGGTCATCGGACGACGCCTCTCGGCTTGGCTCGCCCATGGCGAATTCCTGCTGCAGGGCGCCGACGACGAATTCACCCAACGCTTCCACCAGACGCTCCACCTTCAGGCTCGCCATCTGGCGCGGACCGCCCGCAACGCCGGCGAAGGACTGCCGCAATTGCTCGCCTATCGGGGATTGATCGAGAGCGGGCTCTGCCTACCCGACGGCGAGCGCCGTGTTGCCCAGGGCCTCAAGCTCCTGGAGGCAGCGCTGGCGGAGCAGGTGCTCGGCGACGGCGGCTATGTCGAGCGCAATCCGTCGACGCACCTGGCGGCAATCTGGTGCCTCGCGGGACTGCGCGCGACCCTCGATGCGAGCGAGCGCCCGGCGGGGCAGGCGCTCTCGGAGGCGATCGCCCGACTGGCGCGGTCGCTTCGCACGTTCCGCCACGGTGACGGTGGCCTCGCTCTCTTCAACGGCGGTGTCGAGGAGGAACGGGGCCTGATCGACCTCGCCCTCAGTCGGGCGGCGGCCAGTAGCGAAACCGCCCCCTTCGATGCGCCCTATATGGGGTTCCGCCGCATCGACAGCAGACACTCCACCCTGATCGCAGACACCGGTGCTCCGTCGACCACCGGGCGTTGGGCCCACGCCGGCACGTTGAGCTTCGAGATGAGCGCGGGCCGAGAGCGCCTCATCGTGAACTGCGGTGGCTGGCGCGGCGGTAACGCCGAGTGGCGCGAGGCGCTGCGTGGCACCGCGGCCCACAGCACGCTCGTGGTCGACGACACCAACACCGCAACCCTCGGCGAGGACGGCGCCATTGCCGACGGCCCGACCACCGTGAAGGTCGAGCGGCTCGATCAGGACGGCGCGACCTGGATCGATACCAGCCACGACGGCTACCTCGACACGCTCGGCCTGATTCACAAGCGGAGGCTCTACGTGGGCCAGGAAGGCGCCGATGTGCGCGGTGAGGACACACTGACGCACACAAAGCGGCGTCGACAACGAGGCCGGGAATTCGCTTTGCGCTTCCACCTGCATCCCGAGGTCACTTGCGCGATGACCGAGGATCGGCGGGCCGTCCTCTTGCGACTCCCCAGCGGCGCGATGTGGCAGATGCGCGGCGCCGGTGCGTCGATCAGCATCGACGAGAGCGTCTACGCCGGAGACGGTGTCACCCGGCGGCGCACCTCGCAGGTCGCGCTGACCGGCCCAATCGAGGACTCCACCACGGTCAAATGGGCGTTCAAGCTGCTGCCGAAAGGGAACTAAGGCCTGCCCCTGCACTACTGGCAAAACGCGAAATCCCCTTGCAAAGCGCGCGACAATGGACCAACAAGGGGCCGGTCGGTTGCACGTGACCTTGATGTATCTTCGCTGACTGGCTCCAGCCGGGCCAAGCTACTCTAGAGACACGCTGCGCCTCTAACACCCGCGATGCCGCTGAGCGCGGCGCGGGCGCTAAACTTTGTGAAAGGAGTAGTCATGGCGACTGGAACGGTGAAGTGGTTCAACTCGGTCAAAGGCTACGGCTTCATTCAGCCGAGTGACGGGTCCAAGGACGCATTCGTCCATATTTCCGCTGTCGAGCGGGCGGGACTCACCAACCTGCGCGAAGGCCAGAAGGTCGAGTACGAGCTGACACCGGGACGCGACGGCAGAGCATCGGCGGAGAACCTGGTCGTTCTCGACTAAGTCCCGGCGGGACTCCCCCATCAAGCACCGGCAGCGAACGCTGCCGGGCAAGTCAACGTCATCCGTCGCCGGGAGTATCGGCGGCGCGAGGTCAAACGGGCGCGCCCCGCGGGCGCGCCCGCCAAGCCAATAGGAACGGAATGGCACGCAAGCCCAACTATCGCTTTGCCCGTCTCGAACGCGAGCGCAACAAGGCCGCGAGAAAGGCCGAGCGCGCCAAGCTGAAAGCCGAGCGGGCGGAGCAGCGACGGCGGGAGAAATCCGGCGAGCTGGCCGACGGCGAGGCCGCCGATGACGCTGCGGACCTTCCCGACGGTGCCTCGGACGAGTCCGCTACCGCCACGGCGCAGGATGAGAATCGCGCCTGATCGAGTCCCGGTTCAGGGAATGGCGTTGACCGCAGGAACCATCCGCCCCTGAACGAATTCCGCGTGGGACGGGCGTCGAGTTCTCGTGCACATTAACGGATTTCGACGAGGACATCGCCTTCCTTGAGAGCGAATTCAATGGTCCGCAGATGCGGTGACAGCTTGGCCCGGAGCGAGGCGTTGGCCGTGTTGCCGAAGCGCAACCAGACCACCTGCAATCCTTGGGAGTGCCGCGCTCGTTCGGCGAAATCGGTATCCTTCGACCAGATGACTGCCCCCAACTCTCGCGCTTTGGCTTCGATCATGTCATCGGAGGCGGCGCGCAGGCCGAGATCATCGATATGCTTGGAAGGATAGCCATTATCGGAAAGCCACCGGGCCAGGCCAGGGGGCAACTGCGCGTCGATCAGGAATAGCACTGTCAGGCGGCGAGAATGATGCGATGCGCACTTGCCGCCGCGCCATAGGCCAAGGCCGCCCTCAGATCAGCTTCACTGAGGTATGGATAGTCGGTGAGGATCTCTTCCTTTGACACACCTTCGGCTAACAGCTCCAGGATGTCGGTCACCCTGACACGCGTGCCGCGTACATGCGGCCGTCCGCCGCAGATCGACGCATCGATGTGGATGCGGTCGCTGACCTCCGGGTCGTCTACCATGGACATGCTGGGCTCCTCGGGCAGCATCGTGAGGCAGCGGCAGAATACTGGACCTAGACAATCTCGTGTAGTTCGCAGCCGTGCGTCCCGGCGCCGGCCCAAATCTTTCTTTGCAGCCTTGTCAGTTCCTGATCCGGTGCGCCTTCGAGAGCTTGTCGGCGAGCCGCGTGGGCTCGGGGAGCCGATAGCGCGTGGCGCATCTGAGGGTCAACGTCACCGCGGTCATCAGTGAAATCCGGTGCCCAGCCGAGACGTAGACCGGCTTCACCCGCTCGCGGGTTCGCAGGACGGCGCCGAGACGCTCGCCCGGTCGTAGACCCCTGTCAGCGAGCAGCCACGCGACATCGCCCTTCACCGGGCCGGGCTCGTCGTGAGAGCCGGTCAGACGCGACTTCGCCACCCCGATGGCGGGCACGTCCAGCCATAGGCCCAAGTGGCAGGCGAGCCCGAAGCGGCGCGGATGGGCGTAGCCGTGGCCGTCGCAGAGGATCAGGTCGGGCACAGCGGGAAGCTGCTCCAGCGCCTCAAGTAGCGCCGGCACTTCGCGGAAGGAGAGCAGCCCCGGCACGTAGGGAAAGGTCGTGGGGCGCTCGATCAGAATCTGGTCTGTCACGTCCAAGCCGGGATAGTTCAGCATCACGACCGCTGCCCGGATCGTGCGCCCGCCGTCGGCGAAGGCGGCATCCACCCCCGCCACCCGCCTGATCGCACGACGCCCGCCGGGCCCGAAGCGATCCGAGCGGACCACCGCACCGGCAAGCGCCTTCTGCAGCGCGATGGCGTCCTTGGGCGACAGGTCCCACGCGTGGAGCGGCGCGGTGGTCCTTGCCCTCACTCCGCGCTGGTCCCGCGCGGGGCGGGCCTGTCCAGGGCCGCGCCCAGCCTCTCGCGCTTGCCCTGCTGGCGGGTCGCGACAATTGCCAACAGTGGCGGGACGATCAGCAGCGTGAGCACGGCGGAGAGCGCGAGGCCGCCGATCACCACCGAGCCGAGCCCCCGATAGAGCTCCGACCCCGCGCCGGGGAACAGCACCAGCGGCAACATGCCGAACACACTGGTGAGCGTCGACATGAAGATCGGCCGAATGCGGTTCCTGGTCGCCGAGAGGATGGCGTCGGCGACCGCCATCTGCTCCTCCCGCATGTGGAACAGGGTCTGGTGGACGAGCAGGATGGCGTTGTTGACGACGATGCCGACCAATATGACGAAGCCGAGCAGCGTCAGCATGTCGAGCGGCTGGAACGTGTAGGTATTGACCGCAGCAAGTCCCAACACGCCACCTGCGGCGGCGAGCGGCACCGAGAGCATGATGACGAAGGGATAGACGAAGCTCTCGAAGAGCACAGCCATGATGAGGTAGACGATGGCGATAGCAACCAACAGATTGATCGCCATCGCGTCCCACGTGGCCTCGAGGTCGTCGGCGGTGCCGGACAGTCTGATCTTCACTCCCGCTGGCAGCCCGCGTCCCTCCAATGCCTGAATGACGCCCGTCTCCAGCCTCTCCAGCGCGACTTCAAGCGGTATGTCCGCGGCGGGGCGGACTTCCAGGGTGATGGTGCGCTCGCGTTCGACGTGGCGAATCTTGGTCGGCCCCGCCGTGACGACGATATCGGCGAGCGAACTGGCCGGCACGATGGCGCCCGCCCGCGTGACCACCGGCAGGCTCTCGATGCCCTGCGTGCGATCGACGTTGGCGTCCGGCCCCGCCAGAATCAGGTCGAACCGCTTGGCATCGATGGTCACCTCGTCCACCTTGAGGCCGTCGTTGTAAGCCTCGATCGTGGCGCCGAATTCGCGTGCGGAGACCCCGTTGTCGCCGAGCTTGATGGGGTCGGGGAGCAGGCGCACCTCGGGCGCGCCAAGCTCCAGGCCGGGCTTGGGTCGGAACTGGTTGCCCTGGTCAAAGGGCAGCGCCTGGGCGACCAAGCCGGTCGCCTGCAGCGCAATGCCGAGGACGGTCTCCAGGTTCGGACCCGAGATATCCACGTCGATCTTGCGTCCGCCGCCGATCCCGCGGCCGAACAGGGACGCCTGGCTGACGAATCCGAAGGTGCCCGGCTCGAAGAATACCGGGGTGCGGATCGGGTCGATCAGCTCGCCGGCCCGGTCGGCCTCGACCGCGACCGCGCCCACGAAAGCCTGATCGCGGAAAGTCACGAAGAAAAAGCGCTCCATCTTCGGCGGCTCGCCCGGCTGGGCGTCAGGCCCCGTCTCGGAGCGCCAGAGAGGACGCACCGCGTCTTCGACCGAGCGCGCAATGCCCATGGTGGTTTCGAGGTTGTAGCCGGGCGGCGGCAGGAGGACGCCGAACACCAGGTTGCGGTTGCCGGTCGGCAGATAGTCGAGCCGGGGCAGCAGCAGCCACGACACGAAGAGCGCGCCGCCGCAGACCACGATCGCCACGCCGGCGGCACGCAACCGGCGGCGCACGACCCATCCGGTGAAGGCCAGGACGACGCGGACGAACAGCGCGGCAAAATCGTCGATGATGGGCAGGCGAAGCCGGTACGGCGCCTCCTCCGTGGCGGCAAGAGACGCGGAGGCGCCGCGGTCTTTCCTGCGTCTGCGCCCGAGGATTCGGCTCGCGAGCGAGGGAATGACGGTGCTCGCCACGATCAGCGACAGGACGACCGAGACCGAGATCGCGACGGCGATGTCACGGAACAGCTGGCCGGCTTCCAGCTCCATGACCAGGATTGGCACGAAGACCAGCACCGTGGTCGCGGCCGAGACGAACACCGCGCCCCAGACCTGCCGCGCGCCGTGGTAGGCGGCCTGCAACCGCCCGTAGCCGCTCTGCCTCAGCCTATAGATGTTCTCCAGCACCACGATCGCCGCATCCACCACCATGCCGACGGCGAAGGCGAGGCCCGCGAGGGAGATCACGTTGATCGAGCGCCCGAGAAGCGCCATCGCCACGAACGAGCCCACGACCGAGACCGGGATCGCGATCGAAACGATCAAGGTCGCGGAGAACGAGCGCAGGAACAGCAGCAGGATCAGCGCCGCCAGCGCGCCGCCCACGAAAATGTTCTGTTGCACCAGATCGATAGCGGAATTGATGTAGACGGTTTCGTCATAGACCTGTTCGAAGACGAGCCCGGCTTGCGGGATTGCCGCGGCATTCAGTTCCGCCACGGCCTCCTTCACGCGCGCCATGGTCTCGATCACGTTGGCGCCGGTCTCGCGCACCGCGTTGACGGCCAGCGCTGGCTCACCGAGCTGGCGAATGCGCGCGACGGGATCCTTGTGACGGTAGGCGACCGTCGCGATATCGCCCATGGTGACCCGGCCGAGCCGGCCCGAGAGGGGGTCGCTCTCCGAGCGCAGCACGACGCCGGCGACCCGCTCCGGCGTGTTGAGCTCACCGTCGGTGCGCACCACGTAGCGGCGCTTGCCCTCCTCGACGTCGCCGGCAGAGATCGACGCGTTGGACCGCCGCAGCGCGTCCGCGATCTCGGTGACCGTGAGGCCGTAGCGCGCCATCCGGTCGGGATCTACGGTGATGCGGAGCTCCCGCGAGGTGCCGCCGAACATGTTGACGCGCGCCACGCCTTGCACGCGCTCCAGACGCTCCTGGATCACGTCCTCGACGAAGTCGCCGTAGGTGTGGATGGAGCGCTCGTTGCCGGGCTTGCGCGAGAGGATGAACCAGGCGATCGGCTGGTCCTCCGAGCCGGCGGAGCTGATCACCGGCTCGGCGGCATCGTTCGGCTTATCGGGCACGCGGTCCAACCTGTTGGCGACCAGCACGAGGGACCGGTCCATGTCGGTGCCGACGGCGAACTCCAGCTCGATCTCGCCGACGCCGTCGTCGGCCGAGCCGATCATGCGATTCAGCCCTTCGAGGCCTTTGAACACCTCCTCCTGTTGGGTAATGATCTCGCGCTCGACCTCGGCCGGCGCTGCGCCGGGCCAGAAGGTTTCCACGGTGAGGACCGGCTTGCGGACATCGGGCGTGAGCTGGATCGGGATCGTCTGCAGCGCGACGAGGCCGAACATGACCACCATCAGAATCGCAGCGACGACCGCGATCGGCCGGTCGATGGCCAGCCTTATCAGGTTCATGGCGAGGGCCCGCCTCTAGCCGGCCCCGCCGACGGTAATCGACTGGCCGGGGCGGAGGCGCTCGTTGCCGCGTACCACGACGGGCTCGCCGGGGCCTAGTCCGCCCAGCACCTCAAAACGGCCGCCGACGGCGGCACCCAGCTGCACCGGGCGAATCTGCGCCTGTCCGTCCTTGGCGACGTAGACGAACGCCTGGCCCTGGTTGCGGACGATGGCGTCCTTGTGCACCGTCAGCACGTCGCGGCCTCGCCCGGCCGGCAGCACCACCGTCGCCGACTGGTTGATCGCGAGCGTCTTGCGCGGCGCCGAGAAGCGCGGCGTGAAGCGCACCTGACGGGTGCGGGTGAGCACGTTCTCCTCCGGCACGACGGTGCGCACGATCGCCGTGTGCTCGCTCCCGTCGTCGAGGACCACCGAGACCTGCGTGCCAGCATCGAGAGCCCCGATGCGGCTCGACGGCACATCGGCTTCGACCTCGAGATCCTGGTTGTTGATCATCGACACCACCCGCTCGCCGACGCCAAGCCAGGCACCGACCTCGGTGTGCACCAGAGTGATGACGCCGGGATAGGGCGCGGTGATCGTGGCCCATGCGAGGTCGATCTCAGCGAGCGAGAGGCTTGCCGCCGCGCTGAGCCGGGCGGCGTCGGCCGTGCCGATGGCGCTCTCGGCGATGATGACCTGCTGTCGGGCGTCCTCGAAGCGGCTCTGGCTGAATGCGGCTGAGTCCCGGAGCCCCTCCAGCCGTCTCAATTCCTGGCGGTGAAGGGTCGACTGGGCTATCAAGCGCTCCACCTGAGCCTGCGCTTCGTTGACGATCGCCGCCAGGCGATCGCGCTCGGCCCGAAGCCGGATCGTGTCGAGAACGGCAATGGGATCGCCCGTCTCCACGCGATCGCCGACGGATACGTGGAGCGCCGCGACCGGGCCTGCGGTGCGCGCGGCGACCTCGCCTGCCCGCTTTGCGACCAGGCGCCCGATCACCGGCACGGTCTGCGCCATGGCCTCCATGCGCACCTCGTCGACGGAGACCACGGCCGGCGGCTGCTGGGCTGCCCCCTCGCCCGTACCCGCCCCGAGCCAGAGCGCAGCGGCGACGGCGGCGGCGAGTGCCCGAAGGCCAAGACAAGAGAGACCGCGTCCCCGCCGGCGCTCGCTCACTGAGGCGTCCTCCCCTCGCCCCGGCCAGAGCAGTGCCGGCCTTGAGCAGCCAGCGCACGGCCGATCGCGACGATTTCAGGCGCCGCCATCCGCTCGCTGGCGACCGCCTCGTCGGGCTCCATGAAGCGCAGAACGAGCGGCTCGCCCGGCGGCGTTGTCGGCTCGCCGGCCCCCTCGACCGCGTAATAGAGGGGCGTGTATAGCCCGTGAATCCAGTGACTGTAGAGGGTTCCCGGCACGTGGAGCAGGCGGGTCGGCTCGACTTCGAGGCGCCCTTCCTCCATGAACTCGCGGCAGAGCGCCTGTTCCGGCGTCTCGCCCGCCTCGACCGCGCCGCCGGGGAGCTTGAGCACGTCGCGCCCGCCGACCTGCTCGTCTGCGATCAGCACACGGCCGCCGCGCAACAGCACGCCGTAGACGCGCACATTCGCCGGGCCCTGCTGAGTCACGGTGCTTCTCCCTTCGCAATTCGCCGCGCGGCACGCGCTGCCTGGCACTTGGCCCGCCGTTTCTACACGAAGCGAATGCGCCGGTCACAACGAAGTCGGCACGCGCGGAACGGAGCGAGAGGCGCATGGCGCCGCGTCGCCGGCCGGGCTATAAGCCCTCGCGGAGGGACGATGGCAAGAGAAACCCGGAGTCACGCGGCGGTCGGCATCATCGCTAACCCCGCCGCCGGCCGCGATATCAGGCGCCTGGTCGCCCAGGCATCGGTGTTCCCGATCGCCGAGAAGCGCAACATGATCACGCGCATCTTCTCCGCCCTTGGCGCGGTCGGCGTGAGCACCTGCTACATGATTCCGGACGAAAGCGGCATCGCCGACCGGGTGAAGCGCGCGATCGGCCTGGGTCCGCCGGAGGGCCAAGTGTGGCCCGAGGTGGAGTTCCTCGACATGCCGATCGAGGGCTCGCCGGCGGACACGCTCGAAGCCACCGCCCGCATGGTCGAACGGGGCGTCGGCGGAATCATGGTGCTCGGCGGCGACGGCACCAACCGGCTGGTCGCGCAGGCCTGCGACGGGGTGCCGCTGACCTCGCTCTCGACCGGGACCAACAACGTCTTTCCGATGATGCGCGAAGCGACCATCGCCGGCCTCGCGGCGGGGCTGGTCGCCACCGGTGCACTGCCGCGGGAGGAGGCGGCGCGGCGCAACAAGGTGCTCCGCGTCACGGTCAACGGCGCGCCGCGCGACATAGCACTTGTCGACGTCTGCGTCAGCGGCGAGACCTGGACCGGGGCGAAGGCGCTCTGGCGAGCGGACTCGCTCGACCAGCTCTTCGTGACGTTCGCCGAGGCCGACGCCATCGGCCTCTCGTCGGTCGCAGGCCTCGTGCGCCCGGTCTCGCGCGATGAGCCGACCGGCGTCGCCGTCGATCTGGCGGCAGCGCCGGGCGCGGCACGGACGGTCTCGGCGCCGCTGGCGCCGGGGCTGATGGCAGAGATCGGGGTCGAGCGGGTGGTCGATCTGGTGGCCGGCGAGCCGCATCCCATCCGGCTCGAGCGCGGCGTGGTGGCGCTCGACGGCGAGCGCGAAATCGCCTTCGGCCCCAACGATCGGGTGGCGGTGGTGCTGCAGCCGGACGGCCCGCTCACCGTCGAGATTGCGCGGGCGATGGCGCTCGCGGCAAGGGAAGGGCTGCTGGAGCAGCCCGCTGCTGCGCGGGTGCCCTCATGACGGCGCTTTCGCCGGCCAGGAGGCGTCGTCGCGGGCACGAAGGGCTTGCCCAGCGGGCGGCTTTGGCTAACATGCCCGGCGACAACTGACGGGGAACGGCCGTGGCTATCTTTGACGAGCATCGTATGCGTCGACTGCGCCAGCTCTGGCACTCCGGCGAAACGCCAGCGCTGTTGTTCGCGCTGATCTTCTGTGTCGTCACTGCCTACCTGATGGTAAGTGCGGAGCTTCTCCCTGCGGAAGACGGATACGGCATCGCCGGCGTTCTCTTCATCTACGTCACCGTGTTCGTGCTGGCGGGCGGCATTTTCAAGATGATCCTGAAGCCGGCGATGCGGTTGTGGGCGAAGTCCCGCGCCGGGAGCGGCGACTCGGCCTAGGGCCCCCGGCGGCGCAGCCGGCCGCCCCATTCGCATCCCTTGTCCCTTCGGGACTCCGAACCTTCTGACGATCCGAGCGCCATACGCGTCGGCCGCGCTCGCCGCTGGGCCGCGCGGCCGGCGGGGTTCTGGATCGCGGTCGCGCTGCTGTTCCTCACGGGCGTCCTCTACGGCCTGAGCTACTCGCTCACCGGGGTCTCCGTTGCCAACGGCGTCCCCTTCACCAGCTTCGTGCTGTTGATGGGCATGGGCGGCGCCGCGGTCAGCCTGCTGCTGGCGCTCATCTATGGACAACCGCCGCCGCTCTCCCGCGCCCACATAAGCTCATACGCGGTCGCCGGCATCTCCGGCTATGGCGTGCCGTTCCTGACCGTGGGCTTCGTCAGCGGCGAAGGCGTGCCGGCCGGCATCATCAGCATGCTCGTGGTGCTGTCCCCCATCCTCACCTACGTGGGCGCGGTCGCCTTCCGGCTGGAAAGGATCTGGTGGCCGCGGGTCCTCGGCTTCGCCGTCGGCATCGTCGGGGTGGCGCTGTTGGTGGTGCCGGAGACCAGCCTGCCCTCGCGCGACCTAGTGCCCTGGATACTGCTCGCCCTGCTGCTGCCGGTGGGCTACACGACTACCAGCCTGGCCACGGCGATCATGCGCCCACCGGCCACCGACTCGCTCCACTTCGCATTTGGCTTCTTCTTCTTCGGCTCGCTCCCGATCCTCGCAGCCGTGGCCGCGACCGACGGCTGGTGGTGGTTCGAGGGTCCGATGGACGCGGGCGACTGGGCGCTGATCACCGCCATCTTCGTCCAGGCTCTTGGCATCTATCTGTTCGTCGAGCTGATCCGCTTCCTTGGACCGGTCTTTTTCTCGACGGTGAACTTCATCGTCGCCCTTTCTGGCATCGGCTGGGGCATCCTGTTCTTCGGCGAGAGCCACAGCCACTGGGTCTGGCTCGCCCTGCTCTGCCTTATGCTGGGGGTCTTCTTCGTCATCCTGCGCCGCCGCGAGCGCCCGGAGCCGGGGGAGGCCGAGCCGGGCTAGCCGCGCCGCACGGGCCCCTTGCCCGCGCCTGGGGCCGCCAGCGCCGTGTTTGCCCCCGATTGCCATGTCGATCCCCCACATCGCGCTCGCTCTCGCCGTGACCGTCCTCTGGGGCTTCTCCTTCGTGGTCATGCGGGAACTTGTCGACGCCCTGCCTCCGCTCATGGTGGCCGGGCTCCGCGTCGCCATTGCCGCGCTGCCCGTCCTGATTCTCTTTCGCCCGCCGGCGATCCGCTGGTACTGGACCCTGGGCATCGGCCTGACCCAGGGCACGATCCAGATGTCGCTGCTGTTCTTCGCCATGGAGTTCGGCATGCCGGCAGGGCTCAGCTCGCTGCTGCTCCAGTCCCAGGTCTTTTTCACCACGATCTTCGCCTTCGCCATCCTGGGCGAGAAGCCGGGGCGCGCCCAGTATGCGGGCATCGCCGTCTCCGGCGCGGGCATCGCCATCATCGGCCTTACCCTGCCGGGCGGCCCGACTCTCGTGGGCCTCGGCTTCGTGCTCGTGTCCGCCTTGAGCTGGGCCTCCTCCAACATGATCGTCAAGCTCGCCGGCACCGACGACCTGCTGCGCCTGATCGCCTGGGCGCACCTGATCGGCATCGCGCCCCTACTGGGGCTCTCCTACGTCTTCGAAGGAGGGCCGGCGGTCTTCATCGCGCTCACCGACATCACCTGGGTCACCATCGGCGAGCTGTTCTTCCTCGGGCTGATCGCCACCTGCTTCGGCTTCATGCTGTGGAGCTACCTGCTGCGCCGCTACCCGGCCTATCTGGTGACGCCCTTCTCGCTGGTCATCCCCATCTCGGGCCTGATCAGCACCGCGCTGCTGCTGGACGAAAGCCTGGGGCCGCAGCGGCTTGCGGGCGTCGGGCTGGTGCTCATCGGCCTGGTTCTGGCGACGCTGCGCTTCCGTGCCCGCCGCGCCGTGAGCCCTTAGAGCGGAGGCTGGCAACCGGCGTGCCGCGCGGGTACCCTCCCGCGATGAAGAAATACTGCACGCTACCCGCCCGCACCCTCGTTGCAGCCGGCCTCGCCTTCGGCCTTGCCTTTGCCGCCGCCCAGCCGGGGCAGGCAGAGGTGGTCTGCGATCCCGAAGCAATAGAAGACGGCCGCTGCGATCCCGGCGCCCCCGCCAAGTCCCCGGACGGCGGTTATGCCGCTTCAGTCGCCGATCTGCCGGTGGACGCGATCCGGCAGATCATCCGAGACTACCTCCTCGAGCAGCCGGAGCTGCTGATCGAGGTCCAGCAGGCGCTGCAGGCCAAGCGCGACGCGGCGGCTGCCGCTGAGGCGGAGCACGCCATTCAGCGCTATCGCGACGAGATTTTCGCGGACCCGGAGGCGCCGGTCGCGGGCAATCCAGAGGGCGCAATCGCGCTGGTCGAGTTCTTCGACTACCGCTGCGGCTACTGCCGAAGGGTGAAGCCCACGCTCGAAACCCTGCTCGCGGAAAATGACGACCTGCGCCTCGTCTTCAAGGAGTTCCCCATCCTGGGGCCGGAATCCACGCTGGCTGCGCGCGCGGCGCTCGCATCCCGGGCACAGGGGCTTTACGAGCCGTTTCACTGGGCGCT
Organism: Alphaproteobacteria bacterium; assembly: GCA_022826345.1. The sequence continues at coordinate 9,684 of JAJDVB010000040.1, read as the reverse complement.
GATGGGTACCGACGGCCCCTTCGACCTCGACCACATTCTCGAGGTCGCGCGCTCGGTCGGCCTCGACGACGACCGGCTCGCGCGCGACATGGAGGATCCGGCCATCGACACGCTGATCGATCGGAACGCCGGCCTCGCCAGTGTGCTGGGGATCCGGGGAACGCCGGCCTTCGTCGTCGGTGATCGCATGATCCGGGGCGCTCTGCCGATCGGGCAATTCCGCACCGCCATCGCCGACGCACAACAGGCCCTGCAGTAAGGCGCCGCGCAGCCCGAATTTCTCGCCGCCGTCGAAGCCCGGTTTGTCATCCGCCATTCGCCGGCTGCAGTCGGCGTGGGCCGTCCTCCGCATCTTGGGACCAAGATCATGCGGGATTCGGCGGGATGGGTCGGGATAAGCGGGATGGGTCGGGATAAGCGGGATTCGGTGGGATGCGGCGGGATAAGTGGAATGCCGCCGCGCAGGGTCGCGCCCGTCCGTCGGATCTTGCGCGGGGGATGGAGCGACGCAAACCCGCTGTTCCCGCCACCGCTTGCCGCAATCCGTTGGCTTTGTACGTCATGGCGGAATCGTGGCACGGGTCTCGCACACGCTGCCCCGCACCATGGTGCGGGGCGTGGGAAAGGGCAGCCTCTTCCCTCAGTCACAGGTGAAGAGCACCGGTCGCACGAAAACCGTGGTGAGACACGCGCGTTGAGCGCATGAAAAGGGCGGGCCCGAAGGCCCGCCCCGTACTGTGTCGACGGTGGTAAGAGGTCAGCTCTTGCTGATCTGGACCTCGTCCGCCGTCGCGATCGTGCCGGTGGCATGGTGCATGGCACGCTCCATGCCAACCTCGCGGTAGAGCTTGACCGCTTCGCGGTACTCGCTCTCCTCCTGGTAGATCTGGAAGAAGTGCCAGCCCACCCAGAGAGCCACGAGGATTCCGACCATCGCCGTCTCGGCGCCCACGCCAGGGTACATGGCGCCGATTTCGGCGGGATTGGTAAAGGAGTCCAAGCCGGTCGAAGCCATCTTCTCCTCCTATTCCTTGGCGTAGGTGCGTTCGATCTTCTCGAACGCCGTCTCCTGGTGTGCATGGTAGGGATACGCATCGCCGAGTTGATGCGTATCCAGCCCCGCCAGCTCCACCTCGCGCGGCACCCGCAGCATGTTGAAGTACTGCAGGACCCTTGCCAGGACGTAGCAGGGCAGGAAGCCCAGCACCCAGAACATGATGATCGCCCCCAGAATCTGGCCGACCGGGTTGATTTGCGGCAGGCCTTCCGGAGTCGTGAACAGGGCGATCGAGGCCTCGCGTGCTCCATAGTCGCCGAACGTCGGCGCTGCGGCCGGGTAACCCCAGAGCACGAAGCCACACACGATGACGCCGAAGAAGCCGGCGTAACCGTGGACAGCGACCGCGCCGACCGCGTCGTCGATCTTGAACCGACGCTCGACCCAGTGGTGCACGTAGAACATGAACACCACACCGGCACCACCGATGAAGAGCGCCTGCAACGGGTGATAGAGATCGTTGCCGGCAGACGCTGCGATGATGCCGCCGAGGCCGCCTGAGTATGTCCAGAACGGATTGCCCTTGCTGACGAGATAAGCCGCCATCAGGCCGCCCGAGAAGGACATCAGGAAGTTGTAGACGATCGCGGACAGCGTCGTCGGCATCCCGTAGATGTTGGTCGCCGAGAAGAAGGTCCCCGCCTCGCCGCCGATGTCGATGATCGGCACGTTGCAGGCCGCGTAGAAGCCCCAGAAGCCGGTGAAGATCAGGAACAGCCCGACCGTGACCAGCCATGGGTTGTGCGGCTTGATCTCGTTGACCTCTCCGTTCGGCCCGAACTTGCCGATGCGCGGCCCCAGAACGAAGAGGATCGCGAGGGCCGAGCCGCCGGCGATGGCATGCACCACGCCGGATGCGTAGGCATCGTGATAGCCCAGGATCTGGACCATCCAGCCGCCCGGGTGCCAGCCCCAGGCCGCGTCGAGGATCCAGGTGAAGGAGCCGATCAGGACCGCGAAGATGAGGAACGCGCCGGTCTTGATACGCTCGATCACCGCGCCCGAGACAATCGAGGCGGTGGTCCATGAGAAGAGCAGGAACGCCGCCCAGAACACGCCAAGGATGCGGTCCTGCATGTGAGCGCCCATGAACTCGTCCCACGGCTCCGCGAACGACGCATCGGAGAATCCGCCGGATGCGAACGGAACATTTGGAAATGCGAAATAGACGTACCACCCGAAGAAGAAGAACGTGACGGTGACCAGAGGGATCAGCATCGTGTTCTTCATCAAGGTGTGCAGAACATTCTTGCGCCGGGACGCCCCTACCTCGTAGGTGCAGAACCCGGCGTGAATGAGGAACATCATGACCACCGTGATCCAGTAGTAGGATTCGGTGAAAATTGTTGTCAAGGCATCGACAGGATCACCCATAGCGCCCCTCATACCTTGTGGATGCCGCACACCGCTGCGTTGCCACTCACGGTGTTGCGGCCCGAGTCGCAACCATGAATCTTGAGCAGCCCGCGGGGTCATGTCCAGCACCGCCTACGGCGGCGTCTGGAATACGCCCGGAAATTGATGCCATTTCAATAATTTAGAGAGAGATCGATCGATCCCGCTAACAAAGTCCCCACGGCGGGGACTTGACACGCGCTTGAAACTTTCGAGTCGCCGGGGCCCCACGAATTGGGGGTCAGAGACGGCTCAAGGCCGTCCAACCGACCGTTCCGGAACCCCCGGAAAGAGGACGTACCGCAGCCTAGCCTTGGGCCGTCATCACGAAGTCGTGGTCGAGGCGCAGGCCGTCGTCGGTCTCGTCGTAGTGCACGACCAGGGAGTCCTTGACGCCGAAGACGGCATCGGACCCGAGATAGGGGTCGTCGTCGGTGAAGAGCTGCGTCACCAGCGTCTCGTACCCGTCGGCCGACAGCATGAAATGGATGTGCGCAGGGCGCCAGTTGTGGCGGCCGGCGGCGTCCAGCATAGCGCCCACGGGGCCATCGCCTGGGATCGTGTAGCTCACGGGCTTGCGTGTGCGAAACCAGTAACGCCCGTCCGCCTCGGTGGTGAGCCGACCGCAGAGGTTGAACGAAGTCCCGGACGGATCCTGCGCCGCGTACGCCGCGTTTGACGCAGTCTGCCAGATGTCGAGCACCGCGCCTTCGATCGGCGCACCGTCGAGGTCGATCACCTTGCCCGAGACGAGCACGCGCTCGCCGCCGGTCTCCTCCTCCGCCAGGTCGGCGCCGTTCTCATAGTCCGGCGCGCCCTCGCGATAGAAGGGGCCGAGCACGCTGCTCTCGGTGGCGCCGCCTGGTTTGCGGTTGTTGATGGCGTCAATCAGCATGCTGGCACCGAGCGTGTCCGAGAGCAGGATGAACTCCTGGCGGTTCTCGTCGCACTTCTGGCCGGTCTCGGTCAGGAAGCGGATCGCCGCCAGCCATTCTTCCTCTGTGGGCTCGATGTCGCGGATGAAGCCGTGCAGGTGGCGGGTCAGGCTGACCATGATTTCCCGCAACCGCCCGTCGGCGCCCTGTTCCAGACGCTCGATCGCCGCCTGCGTGATCTCGTCTTCGATGCTTGCGGGCTGGGTCTCAGCGCGTGCGGTCTTCGCCATCTCGGGTCACTCCCTCGTCTGCGGCCCCTACCATGGGGGCCTTACGTGCCAGCGGCGGTCGCTCGCCGAGGGCGGGGGAGCCGACGCGCCGCCGGGCCGGCTAGTTGCCGACGCGGCGCCCCGAGATCGGGTCGAAGAACAACAGGGTCTCGGTATCGAGATGCACCTCGACCCGGTCGCCGTCGTTGAACTCCTGCACGCCCGCGACGGTCAGCGCCAGATTAATCCCCGCCAGATCGATGCCGACCGTCGTGTGCATGCCGAGCGGCTCGAGATCGTTGACGATCCCGGTCCGGTGCGTTTCGGTCGCGGTCGAGGGCACAATCCGGACATGCTCGGGGCGAAGACCGACCTCGACCTCGCTCAGATGCGCGGGCAGGCCGTGCTCCATGCGGTCCGGCAAGGGCAGGTTCATCGAGCCGATGGAAAGTCTGGCGGTGCCGTTCTCGCGCGCGAGCCGGCCGGGGACGATGTTGATCTTGGGGTTGCCGACGAAGCGGGCCACGTCGCGGTCGGCAGGCTCGTCATAGAGCTCCTGCGCCTTCGCGATCTGCCGCACCTCGCCTTCCAGCAGGACGCAGACGGTATCCGCCAGCGCCAGCGCCTCGGTGTAGTCCGGTGTGGCGAAGACGAAGGTGCGCCCGAGGTCGCGCTGCAAGCGCTTCAACTCGGTCCTGAGCTCGATGCGGAGCATGAAGTCGAGGCTCGAGAGCGGCTCGTCCAGCAGGTAGAAGCGTGGCTCGCGCACCATGGCGCGGCCGAGGGCCACGCGCTGCCGCTCGCCGCCGCTGAAGGTCGCCGGCAGGCGATCGAGGATGTGTCCGATCTTGAGCAGCCCCGCGATCTCGTCGACCCGCTTGGCGATCTCGGCCTTCGGCATCCTGGCGAGCTTGAGCGGAGAGGCGACGTTCTCGTACCCCGTCTTGTTGGGGTAGAGTGCGAGATTGTCGAAGATCATCGCGATGTCGCGCCGGTTGGGCTGCAGCTTGGTGAAGTTCTGCCCTTCGACCCATACCTCGCCCGAAGTCGGCGCCTCGAGGCCGGCGACGATCCTCAGCGTGGTCGTCTTGCCGGCACCCGCAGGGCCCAAGAGCACGATCAGCGAGCCGCGCGGCACCTCCAGGCTCAACTCCTTGAGCGCCTGCACCGAACCGAAGTTCTTGGAGATGGAGCGGAGCTGCAGGAGGGGTTCGTCCATGGCCGGGCTCACGCCTTGAAGCGGACGCCCGATGCGGCGTCGAACAGGGCCAGCAACTCAGCGTCCGGCCGGATTGCGATTTCGGCACCTTCGTGGGCCTGCGTGCCGGTCTCCACGACCAGCTTCAGGTCAGATTGGCCGATGCGAACCGTGAGAACGGTCTCCGGCCCCTGCGGCTCGACTGCGATAACCGAGGCCGTGAAGGCTTGGGGGTCGTCAGCTTCCGCCAGCATCATCGACTCCGGCCGCATGCCTACGATCACCTCAGCGCCGTCGCTCACCGTACCGGCGCTGGAAGTCGGGACGGGAATGATCGAGCCGTTCTGCGCCACGACCGGCCGGTTGCCGTCATGGCCGAACTGCCCGTGCACGAAGTTCATCGGCGGGTTGCCGAGGAAGCTGCCGACGAAGGTGTTGTCAGGGTAGTGGTAGACGTTGTGTGCGGTGTCGTATTGCTTGAGCTGACCGAAATCCATGACCGCGATACGGTGCGCCAGCGAGAGCGCCTCGATCTGGTCATGGGTGACATAGATGATGGTCTGCCCGGTTTCGGCCTGAATGCGCCGGAGCTCGCGGCGCATCTGGTTGCGCATCTCGGCTTCCAGATTGCTCAGCGGCTCGTCGAGCAGCAAGATTTCGGGGTTGGTCACCAGCGTCCGCCCGATCGCGACCCGCTGAAGCTCACTCGCGCCGAGCTCCAGCGGCTTGTAGTCGAGCTGATGCTCGAGGTGAAGGAACGCGGCGACCTTCGCCACTTCGCGGTCGATATCGGCGCGCGCCATGCCGCGCACGCGCAGCCCGTATTCCAGATTGCGCCTGACGTTCATGTGGGTGAAGACGGCGTAATCCTGGAACACCAGGCCGACGTTGCGCTGGCCGGGGGGCACCTGGAGCACCGACTGCCCGTCGATGAGGATGTCGCCCGAGGTAGGCGCCTCTAGGCCCACGATCATGTTCAGCGTGGTGGACTTGCCGCAGCCGGACGGCCCCAGCAACGCCATGGTCTCGCCTTCCTCGCAAGCGAGGGACATGTCGTCGACGGCGATGAGTTCGCCGAACTCCTTGCGGAGCTCCACCAACTCCAGCTTGATGTTTGCCATCGTGCCGCGCTAACGCTTGATCGCGCCGAGGGTGAGGCCGCGCACCAGATGCCGCTGGATGAAGAAGCCGACGATCACCAGCGGAACGATGGAGACGCAGGCGAGCGCCGCCTGAATGCCGTACTGCTGGCCCGAGGTGGCGCTGAAGTACTTCGACAGCTTGACCGGGATCGTCTCGACGTTGGTGTAGGTCAGCACCAGCGCGAACAGGAACTCGCTCCAGTTGAGGATGAAGATGAAGAGCGAGGTCGCGATCAGGCCGCCCTTGATGAGCGGCACGGTGACTTTGATGTGCGCCTCCCATCGCGACATGCCGTCCATCATCGCCGCTTCCTCGATCTCCTGAGGCAGCTCGTCGATGAAGCTTTTCAGCATCCAGGTGGAGAACGGTACCGTGACCGCGGCATAGGCCAATATCAGGCCCCAATAACTGTCGGTGGCTTCGATCCCCGGCGCGCTGAACATCACGACGAACGGGATGGCGATCGCAATGGGCGGGAACATTCGCCCCGATAATATGAAGAAGGGCGTGACGTTGCCGCCGAATCGGTATCGCGCGATGGCAATTGCGGCCATGAAGCCGACCACAATGGACAGCATGGTCGAGAGCACCGAAATGATGATCGAGCCCCGGATGGACTGCCACGCCGATTTGGTGAGGAAGTCGGCGACCGCGCCGCTCACCGCGTCGGATTCGGTCGCGCGCTGCGCGGTAACCTCGCCCTCCTCGGTGTACTGGCCGAGACCGCCCCGCTGCTCGAGCAGGACTTGCGGCCACAGAATCACGAGATAGTTGGTGACGGTGCCGTTCTCCGACACCCACACCGGCGGTGTCGTGACCCACTCGTTGGACGGCTTGAAGGAGGTCGACACCATCCAGAACAGCGGGAACACCGCGAACAGGAGCCCGAAGGCGAGCCCGATCGCGCTGCCGGGGCCGAATTTCCGCGCGCCCATCTAGCGCTTCTCCAGCAACTCGTAGCGGATCGGCTTCAGCATCATGTTGATCATCACCACCGTGATTACCAGCACGATGAAGCCCGCCGACCCCGCGTAGGCGAGGCGGAAGTCCTGGAAGCCGAGCTTGTAGAGATAGAGGCTCATGGTCTCGGTCGCGGTGCCGGGACCGCCGCGCGTCAGGATGTAGATCTCGTCGAAGAGCTTGATGACCTCCATGCCGCGGATCACGAAGGCGATGATGATGACGCCCCGCATGTTGGGCATGATGACGGTCCAGAAGATCCGCCAATTGCTGGCGCCGAGCACGGTCGCCGCCCGCACCGGGTTCTCCGGCACCGCATTGAGGCCCGAGAGCAGGATCAGGAAGAACAGCGGCGTCCAGTGCCAGACTTCCGTGATGACCACGGCGAAGAAGGCCAGCACGCCGTTGTTGAGCCACTGCAAATCGGCCCCGGCGGCGGTGCCGCCAATCCATCCCAGCACCTGATTTACCGGACCACTGTACTGGAACAGCATGAACCAGGTGTAGCCGACGACGACCGGCATGATCATCATCGGGGTCAGCAGCGCGGTAAACCAGATGCGCTTGCCCCAGAATGTCTTAAGGAAAATCGTGGCGAGCCCGAGCCCGATAACGAACTCGAGGCAGAGGCTGAGCACCGATATGGCGAGCGTCCGGCCCAGCGCCTCGAGGAAGCGCGGCTCGTCCGTCACCAGATAGTAGTAGTTGAGGCCGAGCTCGGTATCGCCGGAGAACACCGTCCCCACGGCGTGCCAGATGGAGGTTCCGTAGGTCGGTTGCCACTCGGTCAGCGCGACGAAGAACTCCAGGCCGAACGGGAAGATCAACATCGTGATTAGGAGAAGCTGAACCGGCGTGATGAAAAGCACGCCGATGTAGCGCTTGTCATTAGGGTCGAACAGGCGTGCCCGCGCCTGCAATGCAGGCGCGGACACGCCGCCGTTCGCAGTCTTCGTAACCACGGTACCTGTAGTCCGGTTGTGCTGTTACGCCTGGACTACAGAACCCACTTGTCGACGCCGACGAGCTTCTGCAGCGGCTCGGGATACATCTTGGCCAGGCCGTGCCAGCTTTCCTTCTGCTCGGCCTTGCCCAGGCGCCGCGTGATGCGATCCTGCTCCTTGGCCGCATCCTCCATCGCCTCTTCCGGCGTCTTGTTGCCGTTGTAGGCGGCGGTCAGATTGACGTCGAGCGCGTTGAGGTACTCGGCGGCGCCGCGCAGCTGGATCTCCGGCACCGCGTCCACGATCGCCACGGCGTGCGTCGCCAGGAAATCGCCCGGATAGGCGGCGAAGAACTCGGCCGACGGAGCGAAGAAGTGGTTGTCGCGCCACGGGTCGAAGTAGCCGCCCTCGTTCGGGATCGAGCGCATCGACATGGTCGGCCCCGTGATCCACTGCGAGAAGCAGTACGCGGCTTCCTGGATCGGCGAGTAGTTGCTGACCACGAAGTCCCAGGCGAAGGCGTGGATGCACGAGCGGATGAGCTCGCCGTTGTGCATCGTGCCCGGCACCTTGGAGACGGCGGTCTGGTTGGGCTCGCCGTCCTCGCCCTTGCCGGCGATGATCGACTGGGAGCCCGCCGCGTCGTTGCTGTAGCGCCAGAGCGACGGCCAGCCGAACTCGCAGAAGCCACGGCCCTGCGCGTAGTACTGCGCGTAGTTCTCGGTGAAGCCGTAGGTGAACTGCTCGGCCGGCATGATGTCCTGCAGCGCGATCAGCTCCTTGACCGTCTCGATGCCCTGCGGCGTGTCGGCCAGCGAGTTCATGTCCTCGTCGAAGTAGAAGTGGCCCTTCGACTGGACCCGCGTCATCCAGTGGAACTTGTTCCAGAACGGCGAGCGGTACTCGAGAGCGCCGTAGAAGTTGTTGTCCGGGTCGTGCATCGTGGCGCAAAGCTCGTCGTACTCGGCCCAGGTATGGACCATCTCGCGCTTCGACTTCGGCGCCAGGCCCTTCTCGGCGAGCTTGTCCTTGCGGTAGCTGAGGTGCCACCAGTCGCCGTCGCAGTAGAGGCCGTAGGTCTTGCCCTTGTACTTCTGCCCGAAGTCGGACACCGGGAACTGGAGCTGGTTCGGCCCCGAGTAGACCTCGGGATCGTACTTGTCCATGTAGTCGTCGAGGGGACGCGCCACGCCGGATTCGGCGAGGTCGGCAAGGCTGAGCGGCGCCGGGATCATGATGTCGTAACGACCCGTCTTCGCCACCGCTTCCTGCATCGCCTTCTGGTGGGTCTCGGTGACCGGCACCTCGATCAGCTCGAGATCGAAGCCGGTGAGCCCCTTCCACTCGTCGACGAAGGGCGACAGGTTACCGCCGGAGCCCGACGGGTACATGATGCTGATGGTCTTCTTCTCGGCGCTGTCGAAGAGCGCCTTGGCGCCGTTGATGGCGCGCTCCTCGGGCGTGGCACCCTCGGCCGCCCAGGCCTGACGCACGCTGAAGGGCGCCTGGTTCATGAGCATCTTGATGGCGCCGGCGCCGAGGCCGAGGCCGGCCATGCCCTTGATCAGGTCACGCCGCGAGACCTTGTAGTTCTTCCGGTCCGCGTGCATCGACCAGAGCCGGTAAAGCTCCTTCGTAAACTGCTCTTTCTTGTCGGTATGCGACATGCGCACCCTCCCTCTCGTACCGGGCCGAGACGTGCGGACCCGGTTCTCAGTCGTTTGTCCAAGGTGGTGCGCCGCGCGGGCGCGGCGCCTTTCGACACTCCCTTTGCGCGGCGCACAATAACCACGAGGCGCTGGTCATGCAAGGGGCACCGAGCATGCAAATGCAATTAGAATGG
>JAJDVB010000128.1 GCA_022826345.1 Alphaproteobacteria bacterium | reverse complement strand
CCTACGACGCCGACAGCACCGGTGACCGAGCCGCAGAGCGCCTCCGGATCAGCGATCACAGGGTGAAAAGGCGGCGACCTCGCGGCGCGAAGGACTGGAACGAAATCCTGATGCGGTCACGGTGAATGTTCGCTCGCTCGACGCTCTCCCGGATCAGACAAGCGACGCATCTCGACCATCGAATAATCCGAAAACACCACCATCAATTACCAAGCCCACGCTCAGCCCGTCGCCGTCGACTGCGTGAGCAACGGCACCGCGACCGTCGCGGGCACAGTGGTCGAGGTCGTCGCCGTGCGGTCCACCGCGCCGTAAACAAACGGAGCGACCACACAAAGGACTCCGGTAAACAACAAAGGGATCGCCAGAGACTTGCGGACGCTTCGTACCAGTCGCCGGGGATGTAGCCCCCCGATCTCGGCCAGTCGTGTTCTTGCCAACATCCTGACCTTGCCAGCAGCCAAACCGACCCGACACATACAACCACTAGAGAACCCCACGATCAATGCCAATATGGCATGCCGCTAATCAAAAAAATGCATACATACAGCGAAACACATCCAACAAAACTAATCATCTCGCCCTACTGTTTGCCTCCTATGGCCGCTCGTTGAACGACGCCAAGCGCCGTCGAGAGCAACGTTCAAGTGGCGCTGGATTGCCTCGGCTGGCCGTTGTGTCTTTACTACTTTCTTTATATCCGCCACTTTCTCTTTCTTCAGCATACCATCACGTAGATATTTTTCAGCGAGCACTCGCGCTCGCTTCACACTGGTTCGCGCTATCTTTCGTACGATTTCCGGCTGCGACTCATCCTCACCGATGAACTCAGCAGGAACTTGCCCCAAGTCTGGTATACGCATTTGGGGGTCAATTGGGCCAAGCTCCGAATTTATTCCAAGCAAAATTTTCGAAGAAGAAAGTGCGATTACAGTTCCGCCACTCTTCGCCCATGACGGCACAATCGCCCGATAATCATTCGTTCGATTCCGCAGAACCGTTACAATCTTTTCTACCGCATCAACACTGCCACCAGGCGTGTGAATCAGAAGGTCGATATCTTTAGATTCGACTCCTTCGAATATTTCCGACAAATCATCCGAGTCGGTTTCAATTATGGGCTGGTCTAGGCGCGCGAAATACACGACCAGCTCACGTCCGGTCTCTTCCTCAATATCGGATATCAATAGCTGACGGAGGTAACGATCCTTCTCCTTTGCCCAGTACTTAGAAGACTGTGACGGCAGTTTTCCGCTTCTGGGGAACTGGCTTCGTACCTTATCTTTCTCTCATACCTCACCCCAGTAAACCGCCCTGTCGCGGGATAAACGTGATCCGATTCCAGGTTTGGTTGGTCCATTGGCCCAAACCAAGTCTTACGCCGGACGCTTCCGTCATCTTCGGTGCCCTTGTCCTTTTCAGTCTTCCTTGTCATTCCTTCACCATGCTGTCGGTGCGCCAAGCACAGTCTGTCGATACTCTTGCTAGGTCTGGTTGCCAGGCCGCGGGCTACTCCCCGCCAGGCCATCCTTGTGCTTGGCTGGTTGGTCAAACCTGATATTCCCGATCTCACCAGTCGAGACCCTGGTGATGGTCGCGGCTGCCCGATCACGTCGGGCGGGCGCCGCTCACCCGTGGGAGCTCTTGGACATGGTTACGGCCGTTGAGTCTTGGCAGAGTGTACACCTCCGATCTGACTACCCTGCATGGTCCGCTCCTCCCCTTGCTGTCGCGGAATCGGCTCCGCGGTGCTTGTCAAGCACAAATTTTCATATCGTGCAAACGCCGTTAAAATCAAGTTCTATGTCACTTGGCTCATGGCCTCAACTTTCGCCATGGAGCACGTCGCTGGCGCGCACGACGGCCACCACCCCTGAGACAGGGGCCACGTCGCCATCGTCCGTCTCTGGCGCACTCTCGGCTTTGTGCGACGTGTTGAGGCATCGTGGCGACGTGGTGCATACTGGCCCGGTGGGCGCCGAGAAGACCTGTGAAACACCTGTGAAGGACAATTTCTTCAAATCACTAACTCGTTGATATATAAGGAGTTGCGCCCGTAGCTCAGCCGGATAGAGCACGAGCCTTCTAAGCTTGGGGTCGCAGGTTCGAGTCCTGCCGGGCGCGCCATTCCGTATGTCTAGGTCGGCTTCATTTGTCAGGCATTGCTTGACAAACTTGCCGGCGTTCATCAGGTTGCCGTGGTGATCGGTAGCATTCGGCACAAAGCGCTGCGACAGTACTGGACCAGAGGACAGACGAGGGGTCTGAACGCTCAGTGGGTTGGGAAGCTGCACCGGATACTTTCGGCTCTTGAGGCGGCCGAGCGGCCCGAGGACATGAACTACCCGGGATCGTATTTCCACTCGCTGAGCGGCAATCGTGCCGGCCGCTATTCCGTCCGCCTGACAGCTAGTGTGCGCGTCACCTTCGGGTGGGATGACGACGGCGCTGCCGACGTAGACATCGAGGACTATCACTGATGGCCAAGAGACATCCGTCCCTGGTTCCGGTGCATCCGGGGGAAATCCTTCGGGAGGATGTGCTGCCGGCGCTCGGCATGACCAAGACGGCCGTTGCCGGCGCCCTCGGGATATCCCGGCAGACGCTCTACGATATCCTCAACGAGAAGCAGCCGGTGACTGCAGAGATGGCGGTTCGATTCGGCAAGCTATTCGGCAACGGGGCGGCCTTCTGGCTCAACCTGCAACGTGCCCGCGACCTGGCAATCGCCGAACGCACGGTCGACGTGTCAGGAATTCCGACTCTCGAAACGCGGGCCGGTTGAGCACGTGATCCCTGCGTGAGGATCGGGCGCGGCTGACGCTTCGCCCCTGCGCTCGACACTTGCCAGGCGGCCCCGTGCCGCGCTTGTGCCGCGAGCCGCAGGGCCGCATACTTCCCGGTGAGCCATAAGGCGTGGAGAGGTGCTGCTTCGACGTGACGGGCGGCGCCGACGGGCGCCCTGCTCGTCGGCTCCTCCCCCATCGCATCGCGAGCGGTGCGGCACGAACGTCATAACAAGGAGGAGCAAGCTCATGGCGGAACTCAAGAAGACAGGAATTTCCAGGCGGTCCGTGCTCAAGGGCTCGGCAGCGGTCGCGGGCGTTGCGGCAGGCGCGAGCCTCGGCGGTTTCCCGACCGTCTGGTCGCAGGACATCAAGGACATCGAGATCAGTATGATCGGCACGGCGGTGACGATCTCCAGCACCTACGAGGCGATGGCCGAAGAGGCGCTGGGCTTCCAGTTCAACATGGCGGCGGTCGACCTCAACACCATCGGCCAGCGCGCCCTTACTCAGCCGAGATCGGCCGACCTCTTCGAGCCGGATCTCGAGCAGTTCCCGCAGATCTTCCCGTCCGGCAACATGCAGGCGATCGACGTCACCAAGCTCGAGCATTTCGACCAGCTGCTCGGGATCTACAAGAAGAGCGGCACGATCCATGCCGACGCCTGGTACGGGGACGGGATGAACCCGTCACGCTACTGCTGGACCTCGGCCATTGACGGCAGGGACTTCGTCGAGCCCGAGTCCAGCCAATGGATGACCATCGTCCCCGGCACCTTCAACGCCGATACCCTCGGCGCGCAGCCGGAAAAGATCGGCCGCCCGATCGAGTCCTGGGCCGAGTTCGTCAACCCCGAGTTCAACGGCAGGACGGCGCTGCAGAACTTCCCCGGCATCGGCATCATGGACATCGCCATGGCGCTCCAGGCCAACGGGGAGATCGAGTACGGCGACAAGGGCAACATGACGGTCGATGAGATCAACTACACCTTCGACCGGCTGATCCAGCTCAAGAAGGACGGACACTTCCGCGCCTTTTGGAGCACGTTCAACGATTCGGTGAACCTGATGACGTCGGGCGAGGTGGTGCTGCAGTCCATGTGGTCGCCGGCGGTGGCGGCGGTGCGCGCACGCGGCGTGCCCTGCATCTACCTCGACCTCAAGGAAGGCTACCGGGCCTGGGCACTCGGCGCGATGATCCCGCGCCACGTTGAGGGCAAGAAGCTTGGCGCCGTCTACGACTACTTCAACTGGTACCACTCGGGTCCGGCCGGCGCCTACTTCTCCAAGCAGGGCTACTACATGTGCACGCCCGAGAACTCGCGCGGCTTCATGGAGCCCTGGGAGTGGGATTACTGGTACGAGGGCAAGCCGGCGGAGGGCGAGGTCAAGGATCCCTTCGGCAACGTCATGGAGCAGCCCGGCCACGTCCGCGACGGCGGCTCGTTCGCGAACCGCATGGGCCGGGTCGCTGTGTGGAACTCGATCATGGACGAGAACATCCTCGTCGTGAAACGCTGGAACGAGTTCCAGACCGCCTAGACAACGCTGTCACGTTTGCTGCGGCGCCTCTCGGGGCGCCGCTTTTTTTGTCGCTATACGTGCTCGCCGCCGTTGACGTGCAGCTCGCCGCCGGTGATGTAGGCGGCGGTATCCGAGCAGAGGAAGTAGATCGCGGACGCCACCTCCGAGGGCTTGCCGAGGCGCGCCATCGGTATGGCCGGAAGCAGGTCGTTGGCCTGCGGCGAGAGGATGGGCGTGTCGATCTCCCCCGGCGCGATGGCGTTGACGCGGATGCCGAGCGGGCCGAAGTCTGCCGCCATCTCGCGGGTTAGCGCGGCGAGCGCCGCCTTCGAGGTCGAATAGGCGCTGCCGGCGAAGCGGTGAACCCGGCCGCCTGCGATCGAGGTCACGTTGACGACGCTGCCCTGGCCCTGCTTCAGCTCCTCGAAGAGGCCCCGCGCCAGCGCCAGCGGCGCGTAGAAGTTGACCTGAAAGACCTCGCGCCAGAGGTCGAGGTCGGTGCTCAGGCTGTCGAGCCGGATGCCGTTATCACCCTTCGGCGAGATGCCCGCGTTGTTGACCAGCGCGCTCAACGGTTCGCCATTGAGGCGCGCACGCATCTCTTCGATGCCGCGCTGCACGTCCTCCGGGTCGGCCAGATCGATCCTGATATGGTCTTCGGGCCCGGCCTCCCACGGGCAATCCTCCGAGAAGGCCCGGCGCGAAGCGGTGATGACCCGCCAGCCGGCCGCGCTGAAGCGCTTGACCGTCGCGTGTCCGATCCCCTGGCTTGCGCCGGTGAGAATCAGCGTCCTCCGTTCGTCCGCCATGGCCGCTCTCCCTAGCCGTCGCCCTCCACCGGCATGGTGTAGTTCAGCCGCATGCGCCCGCCGTCGGCGTAGATTACCTGCCCCGTGACATAAGAGGAATCGTCGCTTGCGAGGAAGACCGCAATGCCGGCGATCTCCTCCGGCTGGCCGACGCGGCCCATCGGCGTGCGGGAGAGAATTCGTCGCCGCGCCACCTCGTCGGTCATCATCGCTCCCGCCATCTCGGTGAGGATCGTGCCGGGGCCGATCGCGTTCACGCGGACACCGCGAGGCGCCAACGCCAGCGCCATGACCGAGGTGAGCTGGTTCACCCCGCCCTTGCTGACCACATAGGCCGCGATCGAATCGATCGCCATCACTGCATTCACCGAGGACATGTTGACGATGCTGCCGGAGCCTGCCTCCGCCATCGCTCGCGCCGCCGCCTGGCCCACCAGGAAGTAGCCTTTCAGATTCACGCGGAGCACGCGGTCGAAGTCTTCCTCGGTCACGTCGAGGAAGTCCGCGATGGTGAAGATGCCGGCGTTGTTCACCAGCACGTCGATGCGTCCGTGGCGCGAGACCGTCTCCGCAATCAGCGCGCGGGCCTGTGGGCCGTCGCCGGTGTCGCAGCGGACGAAGGTGGCGGCACCGCCGGCCTCGCGGATCGACTGCGCCGTGGCCTCGCCCAGCTCTTCCAGGATGTCGCCGATGACGACCGCAGCGCCTTCGGCGGCGAAGCGCCGGGCGCAGGCGGCGCCGATGCCGCGGGCAGCCCCGGTCACCACCGCAACCTTGCCTTCGAGCCTCATCCCGCCTCCTTCGCTGGGCGGAACAAGTTGACGATCTGACGCGCGATCTCCTCCGCCGAATCCTCGCCCGGCCTGTACCACGCGATCGACCAGGCCATGGCGCCGATCAGCGCGAGCCGAAAATACTTGCGGCTGGTGCCCTCCGGCAGCGGCAGGTCGTCGATAAGCGTGCGAAAGACGTTCTCGTAATCGTCGCGCTCCTCGATCATGTGCGCGCGGAGCTTCGGCGAATGCCGGCGCGGGAACTCCGTGGCGATGACCGAGCCGTAGTCCTTGCTCTGGTGCAGGGTCTCGACGTGGGCGGCGCAGGCGGCCTCCAGCCTGCCCCAGGGATCGTCGGCGGTCTCGATGGCGGCGAGCACGCGCTCTTTGATCCGGCGAATGCCGGCCTCGTGAACCGCCGCCAGCAGGTCCTCCTTGGAGGCGAAGTGGTAGTACATCGAGCCCGGCAGGATGCCGGCGGCGGCGGCGATGTCGCGCACCGAGGTGGCGCTATAGCCGGAGCGCGCGAACTCGACCGCAGCCGCGTCGAGAATGCGGCCCCGGCGGTTGTCCCTGCGCTTCCCGTCGGTTTCCGCCACTGCCTGGGATCATTCCGGACTCAGGCGTTTTGGGCAAGCGTTTGTTCGGTTCGCTCGGTCGGAGCGCATCGCCCCCTTTGCGCGGCTGCCGATTGTCGCCACGGTTGAAGGTGGCTACCATCATCGGCGTTGCGCTGGGCAAGGGAGCCTGCGCCCGGCCGCGCCGCGTCCGGCACGGACGGCAGGAAAGATCGACAGAGGGAGGATAACGATGAGCAAAGTGAATCGTCGCACGTTCCTGAAGGCGGCCGGGATCGGCGGCGCGGCGGCTGTCGCCGCACCGACCATCATCGTGCGCCCCGCGCGCGCCGACACCATCAGGGTCGGCGGGCTGCACGACCGCACCGGCGTGATCGGCATCTACGGCAACGAGATGGCCGACGCGCTCGTGTTCGCGGTGGAGGAGATCAACGCCGGCGGCGGCGTGCTGGGTCAGCAGCTCGAACTCATCGAGTACGACGCCCAGTCGACCATGGCCAACTACTCGCAGTATGCGCAGCGACTGGCGACCAGCGACCAGGTCGACGTCGTCTTTGGCGGTATCACCAGTGCGTCGCGCGAGTCGATCCGCCCGGTCTTCGACCGCTTCCGCAAGCTCTACTTCTACAGTACCTTCTACGAGGGCGGCGTCTGCGACCGGACAGTCTTCTGCAATGCCGAGACGCCGGCGCAGATCAACGGCCCGCTGTTGAAGTACGCGATGGACAAGTTCGGCGCGAAGACCGTCTATACCATCGCCGCCGACTACATCTATGGGCAGATCACCGCCGACTGGATCAAGAAGTACGCCAAGGACTTTGGCGGCGAGGTGATCGCGGAAGAGTTCTTCCCGCTCGATGTCGGCGACTTCGCCTCCACCATCACCAAGATTCAGCAGGCCGATCCCGACCTAGTGGTCTCGGCGCTCGTGGGCGGCAACCACATCGGCTTCTACCGGCAGTGGCCGGCGGCGGGAATGCAGGACAAGATCCCGGTGGCGTCCACCGTGTTCGGGCCTTGGGAGAACGCGTTCGTCTCGGCCGCGGAGTCCGAGGGAATCATGTGCTCCTACCACTACTTCCAGAGCATCGACTCGCCGGCCAACGCGGCGTTCCTGGAGAAGTGGCGCGGCCGCTACGGCGAGGATGCGCAGGAGATCGGCACGCTCGCGATCTGCACCTACAACTCGGTCAACATGTGGAAGAAGGCGGTCGAGCAGGCCGAGACCATCGACCGCATGGCGGTGATCGAGGCGCTGGAGACCGGGATCTCGGTCGAGGGGCCGGGCGGCACGGTGACGATGGATCCGCCGACGCACCACACCATCATGAGCGCGGCGATAGCCGAGCTGAATGGCGGCAAGTTCAACATCGTCGAGGTGGCCGAGAACCGGACGCCGGACGATACCGCCACGGTCTGCGACCTGATCGCCAATCCGAATCAGGCGACCCAGTACCGGATCGAGGTCGACTGAGCCTGGCTTGCTGGCCCGTTCCGGGAACGCGCGTGAACGACGTTACCCATCCCACGTCATGCCCGGACTTGATCCGGGCATCTCGTGGGGCAGGACGGGACCGGGGTGCCCCTATGGATGGCCGGGTCAAGCCCGGCCATGACGGCAAGGGCACACTAACCCTGTTCGCGTCCGTTCCCAGGACCGGGCACCAGTCGTAACCGATCATGGACCTCGCCGGCATCATCGCCGTCCAGATCGGCTATACCGTGGCCAGCCTCGCGCTCATCAGCGCGGGGCTGGCCGTCATTTTCGGCATGATGCGGGTCATCAACCTGGCACACGGCGAGTTCCTGATGCTGGGCGCCTACGCGGTCGTCGTCTCGACCAAGGCCGGCATCAACTTCTGGGTGTCGATGCTGGTGATCGCGCCGCTCTTCGTCGGCATCGTGGGCGTCATCGTCGAGCGCTTCATCGTGCGCTTCCTCTACGGCCGCATGATGGACACCCTGATCGCGACCTGGGGGCTCAGCCTGCTCTTCATCGGCGTCATCACGACCATCTTCGGCAATGCGACGGAGAGCGTGGTCTCGCCACTCGGCAGCTTCGAGATCGGCGAGTTCGTCGAGAGCCAGTACCGGCTCTTCATCATCTTCCTCGGTGTGCTCGTGATTGCGGTGATCTTCGTCGTGCTGCGCTACTCGCGCGCAGGGCTCATCGCCCGCGGCACGATGCAGAACGCCGACATGGCGGCGGCGCTCGGGATCAGCCCGCAGCACGTCTACACCATCACCTTTGGTGTCGGCGCGGCGCTCACCGGGCTCGCGGGCGCCGCGCTCGCGCCGGTGACCGGCCTGCTGCCCACCATGGGCGCGGCCTTCATCGCCAAGGCCTTCATCACCGTGATCGGGGGCGGCGAGGCCATCGTCACCGGCACCTCGTCCGCGTCGGCGTTCTTCGGCACCGTCAACCAGGTCACCACCTTCCTGTCCACGCCGGTCATGGGCGATGTCGCGCTCCTGATCGCCGCAGTCATCCTGCTCAGGCTGCTGCCGCAGGGCATCACCGGCCGGTTCTTCCGCCGATGGCTTTGAACCTGAGTCTCAACGCCGACGGGCTCACGGTGGGGCGGCTGCCGCCCGCGCTCACGGGACCGATCGCGCTTGTCGTCGCCATCGCACTCGTCATTGGCATCCTGCCGCTGGTGGTCTCCGACATCTTCATTCTGTTGCAGCTCACGCTCTTCATGGCCTACGGCATCCTTGCCATGAGCCTCGGCTGGGTCTGGGGCTACGGCGGCATCTTCAGCTTCGGCCAGGCCGCGTTCTACGGCCTCGGCGGCTACACCTATGCCGTGGTCTCCATCAACATGGGGGGCAGCACCACGGCGCTCTTCGCGGGCGTGGCCGTGCCCGCGGCCTTCGCGCTCTTCCTCGGCTACTTCATGTTCTACGGCCGCATCAGCACCGTCTACGTGGCCGTCATCACCCTCGTCGTGTCGCTGATCTTCTACAAGTTCCTGGGCCACACGGCGGGCTACGAATACACCATCGGCACCGCCCATCTGGGTGGCTTCAACGGCATGCCCGCGCTTCCCCCCATCAACACGCCGGGCAATCCCATGAGCATCATTTGGCCCGAGGACATGTTCGTCATCACCGGGATCTGCCTGCTGCTGGTCTATGTCGGCCTGAAACTCGCGATGAACTCCAGCTTCGGGCGCGCAGTCGCGGCGATGCGGGAGAACGAGCTCCGCGCCGAGCTGCTGGGCTACGACACGCGGCTCTACAAGATGGCCGTCTTCGGGATCGGCGGCGCGGTCGCGGGCTTGGCGGGCGTGCTCTACGCCAACTGGAACTCCTACGTGAGCCCCACCGTGTTCGACCTGGGCTTCAGCGCGCAGATCATCATCTGGGTGGTGGTCGGCGGACTCGGCACCCTGGTGGGGCCGCTGGTGGGCGCGATGGCATTGGGTTTCGTCACTATCGAGCTCGGCACGCAGCAGACCGTGGACGTCAACCTAATCCTCGGCGTGATCCTGGTGGTCTTCGTGCTGGTGGTGCCGGAGGGCGTCACCGCCCAGGCCCGCGCCCTCTATGGCCGCCTGATGGAGCTGGTTCAGGGACAGGTCCGAGCGTAAACCCACCCTATTCGGCGGCCGCCTGCGCGGCGGGGCCGGCTTCGAGCCGCGCGATGGCACGGGCATAGACGCCGGGGTCCACGTTGCCGCCCGAGAGGATTAGACCGACCTTCTTGCCGGCCATGATGTCCCGCTCCTGTATCAGCGCCGCGAGCGGGGAGGCGCCTGCGCCCTCGGCGAGGTTATGCGTATCAGCGTGGTAGGCGGCGATGGCGTCGAGCATCTCGTCGTCCGAGACGCTGACGATGCGCGCGCAGCCGGCGAGAATGAGGTCGAGGCCCTCGGGCGAGGGCTCGCGGGTCGCGATCCCGTCCCCCACCACGGTCGTGGCCCGGTTGATCGAGACCGGGCGTCTTGCCTCGAAGCTGAGCGCGTAACAGTTGGCGCCTTCGGCAACCACGCCGATGATCTCTGTCTTGAGCCCGAGCGCATCGCGCACGCCCATCAGCCCGCAGATGCCGGAGCCCAGCCCGACCGGCACATAGACCGCATCGAGATCGGGCACTGCGGTGAAGAGCTCCAGCGCGTAGCTGCCCACGCCCCGGATGAGGCGCTCGTCGAAGGAGGGAGCCATCACCAGGTTCCGCTCGTCCGCGAGCGCCTGGGCGTGCTCGTATGCCGCCTCGAAGTCCGCGCCGTGCACCACCAGCTCACCGCCGAAGGCGCGCATTGCCGCGTTCTTGCCGGCCGCGTTGCCCTCCGGCACGACCAGCGTCGCGGAGAGGCCGAGACGGGTTGCGGCGTAGGCAATGCTCTGGCCGTGATTGCCCCTGGTGGCGGCGATGACGCCCGCGACCGTGCCGTGCCGGCGTAGATCGTCCATGTAGACGAGGCCGCCCCGAACCTTGAAGGCGCAGATCGGGGTATGGTTCTCGTGCTTGACCCATACCTCAGCCCCGGTGCGCTGCGCCAGCAGCGGCCAGGGGATTTGCGGCGTGGGGTCGAGGGTCTCGTGGACGAAGGCGGCGGCCTCCTGGAATTCGGCCAGCGTAGGCAGGCGCATGGCAATGCTCCCTGGGTCAGTGGCGGCGCACTATAGCAGGCGCGCGATCCTGCGGGATGGCGCGAGCGGACCACCCGGCCGCACGTCATTCTCCGACCTCATTCCAACCCTCTCCGCCCGAGGGGTGGAGACCTGCTGTGGCCGGCCCTCTGTTCGCAGGCTATTGTGTGTGTGCGAGACAGGGATAAATGGCCATGGAAGTGACCTGCGAGCGGCGGGACGGTGTCCTGTGGTTCTCCGTGAGCGGCCGCATCACTATCCTCAATGCCACGCAGTTCGAGGAGACGGTCGCAGACGCTATCGAGGACGGCGACCGGGCGGTGATTATTGACCTTGAGAACCTGGTCTACATCAGCAGTGCGGGCCTTTACGCGGTCCTCAGGGTCGCAAAGAGCCTATGGCAACGCGACGCGGCATTCGCGCTGTGCGCACTGTCGGATTCCGTCCATCTGGTCTTCGAGAGGGTGGGGTTCGCCAAAATACTGTCGATCCATTCGACCAGGGCCGAGGCACTGGCATCTCTGGAAGACTGAAGCAGCAGCCCGGTATCATTTCGCGTAACTCGCGGGCACGGCCGAACGTGCCCTTCGCCGCATTCTTGCCGCGCACAATCTATATCCGCGCCCGGCGCCTTCGTTCCGTGTCGGCGCGACGGTAGTTGCATCGCGGGTAGTGGCCTGTACCTTGGCGCGGCCGATGAGAGGGGAGGCGATGGAGGTTCTGCGCTCGACGGTCGATCCGGCCTCGAACAAGTTCAAGGACAATGAGGCGACCATGCGGGCGCTGGTTAAAGACCTCGCCAACCGTCACGCGCGGGTGCTGGAGGGCGGCCCCGCAGACGCGCGTGAGCGTCACCTGAAGCGCGGCAAGATGCTGCCGCGCGAGCGCGTCGCGGCGCTGATCGACCAGGATACTCCCTTTCTGGAGCTCTCGGCGCTGGCGGCGGACGGGCTCTACGGAACGGACGTTCCGGCCGCCGGCATCATCACCGGCGTCGGGCGGATCGAGGGGCGCGAGTGCGTCGTGATCGCCAACGACGCGACGGTCAAGGGCGGCACCTACTACCCGCTGACCGTCAAGAAGCACATCCGCGCCCAGGAGATCGCCGAGGAGAACCGGCTGCCCTGCCTCTACCTGGTGGATTCGGGCGGCGCCAACCTGCCTCACCAGGACGAGGTGTTCCCCGACCGCGAGCATTTCGGGCGCATCTTCTACAACCAGGCGCGCATGTCGGCGAAGGGCGTCGCTCAGATCGCCGTGGTGATGGGCTCGTGCACAGCGGGCGGCGCCTACGTGCCGGCGATGTCCGACGAGACCATCATCGTCAAAGAGCAGGGCACGATCTTCCTGGGCGGCCCGCCGCTGGTGAAGGCCGCGACCGGGGAGGAGGTGAGCGCGGAGGAGCTGGGCGGCGCCGACGTGCACACGCGGCTTTCGGGCGTTGCCGACCACATGGCGGCGGACGACGCGGACGCGATCCGCCGGGCGCGGGCCATCGTCGCCCGCCTCGGCGCCGTGCCGCCGGCACCGGCCGCGCCGGCGCCTGAGCCTGCCTACGATCCCGCCGAGATCTACGGCATCGTGCCACAGTCGCTCAGGACCATGTTCAACGTGCGCGAGGTGATCGCGCGCATCGCGGACGGTAGCGCCTTCGACGAGTTCAAGGCCCGCTACGGCGCCACGCTGGTGACGGGCTTCGCCCACATCGGCGGGCACCTCGTCGGCATCCTCGCCAACAACGGCATTCTCTTCTCCGAGTCCTCGCTCAAGGGCGCGCACTTCATCGAGCTCTGCTGCCAGCGCGGCATTCCGCTGCTGTTCCTGCAGAACATCGTGGGCTTCATGGTGGGCAAGCGCTACGAGCAGGGCGGCATCGCCAAGGACGGGGCGAAGCTGGTTACCGCGGTCTCGTGTGCGGCCGTGCCCAAGCTCACGGTCATCATCGGCGGCAGCTACGGCGCCGGGAACTACGGCATGTGCGGGCGCGCCTTCGGGCCGCGCTTCCTCTGGATGTGGCCCAACGCGCGCATCTCGGTGATGGGGGGCGAGCAGGCGGCGAGCGTGCTCGCCCGCATCCGGCGCGACCGGATCGAGGCCGGCGGAGACGAATGGAGCGAGGACGACGAGGCCGCGTTCAAGGCGCCGATCCTCTCCCAATACGAGGAGCAGGGGAATCCCTACTACGCCGCAGCCCGGCTCTGGCACGACGGGGTGATCGACCCGGCGGAGACGCGGCAGGTGCTGGCGCGGGCGCTCGGTATTGTCGCAGCTAGGCCGGCCGAGGCGACCCGCTTCGGCGTCTTCAGGATGTAGCGGGGGACGCAGGGCCATGGCCGACGATACCGTGCTGGTGGGTTTCGAGGGCGCCGTCGCCACGGTCACGCTCAACCGGCCCAAGGCGCACAATGCCTTCGACGACGCGCTGGTCGCCCTGCTCACAAGCACGCTCGAAGGGCTGGGCGCGCGCTACGACGTGCGCGTCGTGGTCCTCACCGGGCGCGGAAAATCCTTCAGTGCCGGTGCCGATCTGGCCTACATGAAGAGGGCCGCCGGCTTCTCGGAGGCGGAGAACATCGTCGACGCCCGCGCGGTCGCGCGCCTCCTCATGGTGCTGGGCGGCCTGCCCAAGCCCACCGTGGCGCTGGTGCAGGGGCCGGCTTACGGCGGCGGCGTCGGGCTGGTCAGCGCCTGCGATATCACCATCGCAGCCGACAGTGCGGCTTTCGCATTGACCGAGGTGCGCCTCGGGCTGATCCCCGCCGTGATCAGCCCGTTCGTGGTCCGCGCGATCGGCGACTCCCACAGCCGGCGCTACATGCTCACGGGCGAGCGCTTCGATGCGGAGACCGCGCTGCGGATCGGGCTGGTGCACGAGGTGGTGCCTGCCAAGGCCCTCGAAGCGCGCGGTGCGGAGATCGTGCAGACCCTACTGAAGTGCTCGCCCGACGCGCAGCGCCGGGCGAAGTCGCTGATCGACGCGGTCTCGGGCCGGCCGATCGACGATGCGCTGGCCGACGATGTCGCGAGCCGCATCGCTGCCGCCCGGGCCTCGGAGGATGGGAAGGAGGGGATCGCCGCCTTCCTCGAAAAGCGACCGCCCACGTGGTGGGACTGAACCCGCACAAAGCATGTTCCGCGCGTCAGGCTGCGCGGACGCGCGACGTGGCGCTGCACCTGCTGAAGCTCGCCGTCGGTATCGACGGCGTCGACCACCTGCGCGCGGTTCAGGCGGCGCGGCTTGAGCGGCTTGGCCGCCTGATCCACGTCACCCGCTTCAGGCCGCGCCGGGCCGAGGAGATCCTGGCGGGCGGTTCCATGTACTGGGTCGTCAGGCACCGCATTCGCGTGCGCCAGCGCATCCTGGGCTTCGATCGGCACGAGACCAAGGCGGGCGGCAAGCCCAAGTGCGCCATCGTGCTCGATCCCGAACTCATCGCCACCGACCCGGTGCACCGCCGCCCGCACCAGGGTTGGCGCTACCTGGAAGTGACCGCCGCGCCCAAGGATCTCGGGCCGGTCGGAACGGTCGAGATACCCGAAGACTCCTTCCCGCCGGACATGGCGGCCGAACTCCGTGCCCTGGGCCTTCTCTGAGCGCGTCCGGCGCAGGCCGTGCTATGCTGGCGCGGCGGAGCGACGGAGGGCACTGCCATGAGCGGGGCGGACTGGCACATCAAGGGCGACTACTTCGAGACCTGCAGCTGCGACTATCTCTGCCCCTGCATCTTCACCAACATGACCGCGATGCCGACCGACGGGGTCTGCAAGGTCGCGATCGTGCTGGACATCGCGGAGGGGCACTACGGCGACACCCGCCTCGACGGCGTCGCCTTCGTCACGGCGGCGATGGTGGCCGGCCCCATGGGAGACGGCAACTGGACCGTCGGCCTGATCATCGACGAGGGGGCGAGCGATGCGCAGGTGGACGCCATCGGCCGCATCTGCTCCGGCGACGAGGGCGGCCCGATGGCGCTGATGGCGCCGCTCATCGGCACCTTCGCCGGAGTCGAGCGGGCGCCGATCAAGATCGAGCGGCGGAAGATGGGCTTCTCGATCACCGCCGGCGATCTGCTCAGCCACGGGGCCGAGGGCGTGCCCAGCCTACCCGATCCCTCCGAGACCATCATGATCGACAACACCGGCCATCCCGCCAACAAGCGCCTGCATCTCGCTATCGGCACCCACAGCCACCTGAACGCCTTCGGCATCGACTGGAACGATGCGGCAGGCGGCCACAACGGCCACTACGCGCCGTTCGACTGGCGTCCGTCCTAATCATCGGACCGTAAGTCGGTCCCGAATTCTGGTGCCGCGGCCCGGCCATCGACGGCCGGGCCCGAACGCCTTGGCGCAGGCATGACCGAGGCGGACATCGTCATCGTGGGTGCCGGCTCGGCAGGCTGCGTGCTTGCTGCGAGACTTACCGAGCGGCCGGACCTTCGCGTTCTTTTGCTGGAGGCGGGCGGAGAACCCGAGAACCCCGACATCTTCGATCCCGCCGCCTGGCCGATTCTGCAAGGCTCCGAGATCGACTGGGACTTCAAGACCGTGCCGCAGCGCTCCATGGCGGGACGCGCACATCCCTGGCCGCGCGGGCGCGTGGTGGGCGGGACCAGCGCGATGAATGCCATGGGTCATGTGCGCGGCCATCCGAGAGACTTCGACAAGTGGGCCGAGGCAGGCACTACGGGATGGGACTGGGCCGCGCTCCGGCCCTACTTCGCGCGTTCGGAAACCTCGCCCTTCGCCCCCGAAGAGGGTTATGGCGGAAGGGGTCCCGTGCGACTTTGCCAGCCTGCCAGGCCGCACCCGCTTACCCGTGCTCACTGCGCGGCCGGAAGGGAGCTCGGGCTCCATCCAATCCGTGACCACAACGGGCGGGATCTGGCGGGGCCGACGTTCAATACGCTCACGATTGTGGATGGCAGGCGGCAGAGCGTGGCCGACGCCTACTTGACCCAGGCCGTTCGCGCGAGAGCGAACCTCGATCTGCGCTCAGGCCTGCTCGTCGACCGGCTGGTCTTCGACGACGGTGGACGCGCAATCGGGGTTCACGCACTGGAGGGCGGCA
Source organism: Alphaproteobacteria bacterium (assembly GCA_022826345.1). The sequence continues at coordinate 109,998 of JAJDVB010000128.1, read as the reverse complement.
CGAGCCACCGCCTCGACGCCCGGCGCGCCGTTGTTCTGGCCGCCGGGGTCATCGGAACGCCCGCAATAATGATGCGATCCGGTCTGGGTCCGGGCGCCCGGCTGGCGGCACTCGGCATCGGCGTTCGGCGCGACATGCCCGGCGTCGGGCAGAACCTGCAGGATCACCTGCTTGCCGCGGGCAACGTTTATCGCGCCCGCAGGCCGCTTCCGCCAACCGAGACGCAGCACTCGGAGGCGCTCACCTACATCCACGCGCGCGGGCAGAAGCCAGCCGACGCGCCGGAGCTTGTGGTAGCCTGCGTCACGCTCCCCGTGGTCTCCGAAGCGCTTGCGGCCAGGATTCGCGTGCCCGCCCCCGGCGAGGGATACACCCTGATGTTCGGCATCACGCACCCGCGAAGCCGGGGTCACCTGACCATCGCCTCCGCAGACCCGCACGCGAAGCCGGTCATCGATCCGGCCTATCTCAGCGCGGCGGAGGACCGTTCGCTATTCCTCGAAGGGCTCGACTGGGCGCGGCGGCTGGGCGCAGCGGACGCCTACGCGCCGTGGCGCGGCGAAGAGCTATTGCCCCAGCCCGGCGATCTCACGAGCTGGGATGCGCGATCGGCATTCATCGAGCGCGCCGCCTTCACGCATCACCATCCGATCGGAACCTGCAGGATGGGAACGGATCCTGATGCCGTCGTCCGCCCCGACCTTTCAGCCGCAGGCGTGCCGGGGCTCCATATCGTTGACGGCTCCGTCCTTCCCAGCCTGACGACGGGCCCGGTCAACGCGGCCATCGTCGCGGTCGCAGAACGGGCAAGCGATCTTCTTTCCGCTCGTTGACCAGCCCCGCAGGGGGCCTGAGCGGGGAACACAGAGACTCTTGCCCGTCAAGCGGCGACTGGTTCGACCCCTTCGCGGCACTTGCCGCTGCCGCCAGGGTGACACGGCGGGCGTTCCCTATAGACTTCGCCCCGCTACGGCGCAGCGGGAAGGGCGGCGATGAAGGCAGCCTACTTCGAGCGGCATGGCGGACCCGAGGTCATCCGCTACGGCGACCTGCCCGACCCGGAGGCCGGGCCGGGCGAAATCGTCGTCGACGTCCACGCCGCCAGCGTCAACGGCGCAGACTGCAAGGTGTTGGTGGGCCAATACAGCCGGATCACCGACTTTCCCTATGTGCTCGGACGCGATTTCTCAGGCGTGGTCACATCGCTCGGAGACGGCGTCGACGAGTTCGCACCCGGCGATCCGGTATTCGGCGTCTGCGAGATCGGGCAGGAAGGGACCTACGCCGAGAAGATCGCAGTGAAGGCGGCGCTGATCGCGCCGAAGCCGGACAGCCTCTCCCATGCGGATGCCGCGGCACTCGCGCTGACCGGTCTGACGGCGGTGGTCTCGATCGAGGACACCTTGGCCCTGCGGCCGGGCGAGACGATCCTGATCCAGGGCGGGGCCGGCGGGGTCGCCGGTTTCGCAATTCAGCTCGCCAAGCACATCGGTGCGCGCGTCATCGCGACGTGCAGCGCCCGCAACATCGACTATGTGCAGGGCCTCGGCGCGGACGAGGTGATCGATTATAACGCGCAGGACTTTGCGGAAGCGGTCTGGGACTGCGATGCCGTGTTCGAGACCGTGGGCGGCGACGTGGCCGAGCGTTCCTTCGCCGTGCTCAAGCCAGGCGGCCGCGCGGCGTTCATCGCCTCGGGCCCGACCGCGCCCGAGCCGCCTCGCGACGACGTGACCGCGCTCCGCCCCAGGGTCGGGCGCGACCGCCCGCATCTGCTGCGCATCCTCGACCTGGTCGAGACGGACGCCGTCCGGGTGCCCGAGCTTCGTACCTTCACGCTCGAAGATGCCGCGTCCGCGCTCGCCACCAGCGCGTCCCGCCACCTCAGAGGCAAGCTCGTCTTGAAAACCCGCTGATGCCCCGATCCGGACGTCACTCGCGATCGCGCCGCCAGGCCTCGAAGGCGGCGAGCGTCGCCTCGTTCGGCGGGTAGGTGCCGGGCACGGACGCGCCGTCCCGGATGCGTTCCAGGATAAACGCCTCGATCTGTTCCTGCTCGCCGGCAGCGCGGGCCACGTCGTCGGCAATGCCGCGCGGAATGACGCACACGCCGTCCGGATCGCCGACCAGCACGTCGCCGGGGAACACCGCGACGCCGCCGCAGGCGATCGGGTCCTGCACGGCGGCGGCGAAGTGGGCGGCGAGGCTCGCGGGCGCGGCGCTGCCGGTACAAAAGGTCGGAAACGTGATGGCTGCGACCGCCGCCGCGTCGCGCATCGGGCCGTCGGTGACGACCGCCGCGACCCCGCGTACCATGAGCCGGGTGATCAGGATGTCTCCCAACATCCCGGCACGCTGCTCTCCCCGGCTGTCGCAAACCAGCACCTGGCCGGGCGGGCAGGCCTCGATGGCCTTGCGCTGCGGGTATTCCGGATCGGCCAGAACCTCCGGCGTGCTGAGGTCTTCGCGCATGGGAATGGTGCGCAACGTGTAGGCCTCCGCCGCAAAGCACGCGTGCTGCGGATTTAGCGGGCGGGCACCCTGGATGAAGGTGTGGCGCAGGCCGCGCTTGAGCAGCTGCATGGTGACCGTGGCGACGCTCACGGCGCGCAATCGCGCGAGGGTGTCGTCGGCCAGCGGCTTGTCTGATGTCGGCGGCATTCGTTGGCCTTTCCTCCCTGACCTTGCGGCCGGGGATTTCCCTTGTTGAGCGCCCGATTGCAGGGGATGATGAGATCGTGCCCTCCAGCGTGCTGTCAACTCGGCTTGGAGAACACGACGATGCCCCTGGAAAACCTCAACCACGTGCTTGTGCTGACCAGGGATCTCGAGGCGACGCGGGACTTCTATGTCGAGGTCCTGGGCCTTGAGGACGGCTATCGGCCGCCCTTCCCGTTCAGCGGGCATTGGATCTATCTGGGCGACCGCGCGGTGGTCCACGTGGCCGAGAACAGAGGTTATCTCGACGCGCGCGATCAGGTGCGCGACGGCTCCGCGGACTCCACCACCGGCTCGATCGATCACATCGCCTTCGAGGCCACCGGGCTCAATGCCATGATTGCGAGGCTGGAGCAGCGTGGCGTCGCCGCCCACCATCGCAAGGTGCCGGACCTCGACCTGCACCAGGTCTTCGTCCACGACCCGAACGGCGTGCGCATCGAATTGAACTTTCCCGCCCACGAAGGAGCGGAGGTGGACCTGCCGGGCTAGGACGGATCGACGATCATGGTCTCGAGACACGACCGGCTACGGCCGCTTCGGCCGTCCGGAGTGAGTGGATCGGATTTGTGACGAGTGTACGGGTGGAAGAACAGGGAGGCGCTTATGAAAAGGAAACCAGCACTCTGTACCCTTCGCACATGTTGGAAAAAGGGAGATCGAACCATGACACTACGACGTAAACTGCTTGCTGCGGCCTTTGTCGCGCTTCTCGCGGTACCGGGAGTCGCCAAGGCCGAAGATAATTTCCATCTCACATATCATGCAGCCTTCAGCCAAGCGGCGCTCAACGAAGCGTCCCGCGTATGGATGGACGAGGTTGAGGCGCGCACCGATGGAAGGGTGACATTCACCCGGCTCTTCGGTGGACCGCTTGGCAAGTTTGCTGGACAGCCGGACGGTCTCAAGGCGCGTTCGTTCGATGTCGGGCAGCTCTCGGCAGTCTACAATCCCGGCTTATACCCGCGCGCGACGACGACAATCATGACGTTTCTGACCTACGACGCGGAAGCACACAATCTGGCGGCGCACGAATTCTTCAAAATGCCTGAGGTTCAAGCGGAATTCGACAGGCTCAACCAGAAATTCATGTTCGTCGGCCAGTGGTCCCGGATCGAGATGCTGTCGTATGACCACTACAATACCATGGAGGAGCTCAGCCAAGCCAAGATTCGCGCTCACGGCGGCGCAGGCGACGCACTTGAGGCCGCCGGCATTGCGGGCTACGCGATCCCCTGGGGCGAGCTTCCGTCAGCGGCGGAGAAAAGGGTTGTCGACGCCGCCATCATGGGTGCTCCGGCAGCAGCATACGACTTCGGATTCGGCGACATCTTCGAATACTGGTACGCGTACATGCCGTTCTACTACTTCCCCATGACGCTGGTCATGAACAAGGAGGCCTGGGAGGAGCTGCCGGCGGATATCCAGCAGATCATTTCGAACCTCAACGAGGAGATGGTTCCTCGGGCCCAGGCGATAACCGTCATGCGAGACGGGGAAGCCGAGGCAAAACTGACGGAAGAGCTCGGTGTAAAGAAGGTCAGGTTCGCCGAACGCGATAAGCTGGAAGCAGCCGCAATGGGCGCCCGGGAAAACTGGAAAGCGGAAATGCAGGAAAAGGGGATCGATGGCGAAGCTCTCCTCAACAAATACTTCGAGCTGCTGAAGAAGCACGGCGGATAACCGAGAGATTCGGATGCCGGCTTCACAGGCTAAGTAGCATGTCGTTCAACACATGGGGAAGCATTCGGCTCTGGGGCGAATCCCCGTCGAATGCTTCCCATTTTTTCGTGCAGAAATCGCAAGGTCGGGGCCGCGCATGGTCGACCGATCGAAGAACTTCGTGACTGGACCACTTCTGCGGCGGTACGGATCGACATGAAGAAACAATGGACTCTAAGGTGAAAAGAGTACTATTGAGTGCCCAGAGGCACATTGAGGACATACTGACTTATATCTCGGCTGCGGCCGTTGCAGCCATGATGGTGATCACCGTGGCTGACGTGCTGGTCCGATACCTCACGCCCACGAATGTGCCAGGATCGTACGAATACGTCAGTCTATTGTTCGTATTGGTCATTTTCCTCGGCCTTGCGTATGCACAGCGCGAGAACTCCCATATTGCGATCGACGCGCTTTATAGCAAATTGCCCAGACGATACCGGAAATTTCTTCAGCTGTTTCAGCTGGGTACTTTTTTGATTTTTTCCGCGACACTGACCTGGTATACCGCGGCCATAACCTGGGACAACTACGTCCTGGGGGATACGATCTTGGGAGCGATTTCGGTCGTAACGTGGCCCTCGCGATTGACGATTTCGATAGGTTTTCTGGTGCTGGCGTTGCGTTTCCTGATTCAGCTGTTGAATTTGATAATTCTGGACAAGCTTATCGAAGAAGAGGCGCCGACTACGCTCGTCGAAGAATCTTGATTGATCCAGTCACCCCAATTCTCATCATCGTAGGAGTCGCGGCTCTCCTGGCACTGAGGGTGCCGGTCGGATTCACGTTGCTCCTCATGGGTGCGATCGGTTTCGCAACCAGCCGCGGTCTCGACTCGACCCTGAACACGCTCGGCGGGCGCCTCTTTGATATCGGTTCGGGCTACTCGTTGAGCGCCGTACCGCTGTTCCTGCTGATGGGCCACATGGCCATCGCGTCCAGGGTGACGGAAGACATGTTCGGCGCCGCGCGCGCATGGGTCGGGCATTTGAGAGGCAGTCTGGTGCTGGCAACAACCTTTGCCGCCACCGGATTTGCCGCGTGCTCGGGCTCGACCACCTCGACGACCGCGGTCTTCGGTCGGGTCGCTCTCCCCGAAATGCTCAAGAACAACATCGATCGCCGGCTCGCCGCGGGATGCATCGCGACCGTGGGCACGCTCGCCGGCATGATCCCTCCCAGCGTCGTTCTGATCGTCTTCGGCATCATCGCGCGGGAATCCATCCCGCGGCTCTTTATCGCTGGCATCGTCCCCGGACTTCTCACGGCCTTCTGTTTCGCCGTGATGATCTACGTAAGGGTGCTTCGCGATCCCAAGCTGGCGCCTCCATTGCCGCCGGCCCCGAGGTCCGAGAAAATCCGCTCTCTCAAGGACGTCTGGGCTGCCTTGCTGCTGGCCGTCGTGGTGATCGGAGGCATCTATGCGGGCATCTTTACACCGACCGAAGCAGGCGCCATGGGAGCGGGAGGAGCATTCCTCATAGCGCTTTTCAGAGGGCGTCTAAGCCTCCAGGTCCTTCGATCCGTTTTCACCGAAACGGCAAAAACGACCTCGGTGATCTTCATTATCCTGGTGGGCGCACTGATTTTTACATCCTACCTAGCCGTCAGCGGAACATCCTCGGCCATTACCGAAGGCATCGTCGGCATGGATGTTCATCCGCGGGTGCTGTTGCTGCTGTATCTGCTTCTCATGCTTGTGCTGGGTCTCTTCATCGACCCGATTTCGGTCATGTTCTTGACAGTGCCGATATTCTTGCCGCCCTTGGAAAGGCTCGGCATGGACCCGATTTGGATCGGCGTTCTTGTCACAAAATCGCTCGAAATCGGTTTGATCACACCGCCCGTTGGGCTGAACGCATTCGTTTTAAAAAGTGTGTCTCCGGGTTTTAATTTCAAAGAAATATATCATGGTATCTGGTGGTTCCTGCAGGTCGAGATCGTCGTGCTGGGAATCATATTCGCGTTCCCGGAACTGGCCCTCTGGCTTCCGAACCTCATGTACAGGTGAGCGGCGAGCCCAGCCGGCGCTCGGCGCCTGAGAGATCGGATCAAGGGGCGGAGACGATAAGCGGGAGTCAGCGCTCCCTCTCGGGCTCCAGGATCAGGGTCTCGTCACGTTCCAGGTCGCGTTAATCTTCGTGCCGGCCTGGGTAAGGATGACCGTCACCGGGCAACGCTTCTCAAGGTCCTCGCGGAGCCGCGCGATCTCGGCGTCCGAGGCCGACGTGGTGATGTTCATCGTCAGATCGATCTCCGGGAACGGGAGCGTCGCCTGCTGGGTGCCGCGGACCACCGCGGTGTCGAAGGCGGTGTCCAGGGACATGGAGAGATCATCGATCTCGATCCCCATCTCGTCGGCAATAAAGTGCGCAATGACGTTCAGGCAGGCGAGGAGGGAGGACAGCATCGTCTCCAGCGGTGTAGCGGCGCTGTCGCTCCCGCCGCGGATCGCCGGCTCGTCGATGATCACCTTGTGGTGGCGAGCGCGGGCCTCCACGCGGCTGTGGCTGGTGGCGGCTGCCTCAATCGCGATGCGAATATTGGTCGGTAAATCAAAGTTCACGATTTTCCCCCTGGGGTCGCAGTCCACTCACAGAGCGCCCAGCCATATCAGCATGGCGCTCCCGGTCCGCTCAAGGGCCGGCTTTGCGAATACGTCAAGCGAGAGACAACGCGTCTTCTCGGGCTGAAATAATCAGGGCCTCGTGACGTTCCAGGTCGCGTTAATCTTCGTGCCGGCCTGGGTGAGAATCACTGTCACCGGGCAACGCTTCTCAAGGTCTTCGCGGAGCCGCGCAATCTCGGCGTCCGACGCCGACGTGGTGATGTTCATCGTCAGATCGATCTCCGGGAACGGGAGCGCTGTCGGCGTCGTGTTGCGAATCCCATCGGTGTCGAAGATGGCGTCGAGGGACATGGAAAGATCGTCGATCTCGATCTCCATCTCGTCGGCGATCAGGTGCGAAATGACGTTGAGGCAGGCGAGGAAGGAGGAGAGCATCGTCTCCAGCGGTGTGGCGCCGCTGTCGGTCCCGCCGCGTACCTCCGGCTCGTCGATGATCACGGTGTGCTGGCGTGTGCTGGCTTCGAGGCGGCAGCGGCTGGTGGCCTTGGCGTCGATGACAAAGTGATGGGTGGGCGGCAAGTCGAAGGTCACAGGGTCCTCCCGTAAGTCATGGCATGATTGTTGAGTTCCGGGCCATGTCACCACGGCGCGCCCGGTTCGGACAAGGGGCGGCCCGGGCCGATCGGATCGCGCACGTCGACTAACGCGCGCAGGCCTCGATCAGCGAGCGGAAGATGCGGGCATCGCCGGGGTCGATCGCGTATTCCGGGTGCCACTGCACGCCGATGAACCAGCGGTGCGTGGGGTCCTCGATGCCCTCGATCACGCCGTCCGGCGCGAGAGCGTTGACCACGAGGCCGGAGGCCGCCTCGGCGACGGCCTGGTGGTGGGCGCTGTTCACCCGCATGACATCGCTGCCGACAATGGCCCGGAGCACGCTGCCGGCCGCCAGCGAGACCGCATGGCCCGGCTCGGTGCGCGGGTTGGGCTGCTCGTGCGCCAGGGCATCGGGCACCGCATCCGGGATGTGCTGGATGAGGGTGCCGCCGAGCGCCACGTTCATCAGCTGCTGCCCGCCGCAGATGCCGAGGGAGGGAACCGCCTGCCGGTGCGCGGCGCGGGTGATGGCAAGCTCGAAGGCGGTGCGTCGGTCCTTGGTGGTGACGGTCTCGTGCCGAGAGGTGGCGCCGAAGAGGGCCGGGTCCACGTCGAAGGCACCGCCGGTGATGATCAGGCCGTCTACCGTTTCCAGATAGCGCTCCGCGAGCTCCGGCTCGTGCGGCAGCGCGACCGGAATCCCGCCCGCCGCCGCGACCGCCGTGCAGTAATTTTCGCGGATCGCGTACCAAGGCTCGCCGGAGTAGCCGCCCGGCGGCTCGGAATCGAGGGTGAGGCCGATGACGGGCTGAGCCATTCACCGAGTCTAGCGTGAACGTATGATCGGGGGGAGGCGCGCTCCCGGAGTTCGGTGCGTCGCGCCCGCATCTGTAGTTGCAAAAGTTTACTGGATCAACTATGTTTTCAAGGTAGACTTTCCAAGGAGAGTTGACATGGCTAGCATCCGCGTTGCGGACGAGGTGTGGATCGCAACCGCACTGCTGCACCGCCAGCACCCGCAGCAAGACGACTTCACGGTAGGTGAGATCGTCCGCCGTGCCGAGGCCGAGCAGGTCACCGGCGCAGGCCGCCTGCGGCCCGGCGTGCAGGTGCATGCGTATCTGCACTGCGTTGCCAATAAGGCACCCAATCCCGGGCGCTATCGCATGCTGGTCGAGACGACGAAGGGGCGGCGGCGCCTCTTCAAGCCGGGCGATCCCTGTCATCCGCTGCGTGCCTCGGGCAAGGATGTCCCCGATGCGCGCGAAATTCCGCCGAGCTATGGGGCGCTGCTCGACTGGTATCGTCGCGAGTACGTCAGCGCGGCAGGCGAAATTGATGTCGATCCGATCCTCTCCCTGCGCGGGATGGGTAAGGCGATCTGGGCGCAAGAGGACGCCGACACCTACGTAAACCGGCTCCGCGAGGGCTGGCAGTGAGTAAGATTTTTTGGGACACCAACCTCTTTGTGTACTTGGTGGAGGATCGAGGCGCACGCGCCGAGCAGGTGGTGTCATTGCGGCAGTGGATGAAGGAGCGCGAGGACGAGCTGCTGACCTCCGCGCTCACCCTTGGCGAGGTTCTGGTGAAACCCATGGAGGCGGGGGACGAGACACTGATGCGGCGCTACGAGCACGCGATTGGGGCAGGGGCGACGGTGCTGTCCTTCGACGATCGCGCAGCACGGCGCTTTGCGGAAATTCGTCGGGACCGTTCGATTCGGGCGCCCGATGCGATTCAGCTCGCCTGCGCGGCGGTGGCGAACGTGGACTTGTTCGTCACCAACGACGATCGTCTCAGCCGAAAGCACGTTCGCGGTATCCAGTTCATTCAGTCGCTCGACAAGGCGACCCCGTGAACGCGTCTCACTCCCCGATGGACCTCGCCATCGCCGAAGCCGAGGCAGCCGCCGCGCGCGGCGAGGTGCCTGTGGGCGCGGTCGTGGTCGATGGGCGCACGGGTGCGGTGCTGGCGCGGGCCGGCAACGAGACGGAAGCGGCGCACGACCCCACGGCGCACGCCGAGATGCTGGCCATCCGTACCGCCGCAAAGCAACGGGGCACGGCGCGCCTCGTGGATTGCGACATCTACGTCACGCTGGAGCCCTGCGCCATGTGCGCGCAGGCGATCGCATTTGCCCGGTTGCGTCGGCTCTACTTTGGCGCGGGCGACCCCAAGGGCGGAGGAGTCGAGCACGGTGCACGTATCTTCCAGCAGCCCACCTGCCACCACCGGCCAGAGGTCATCGGCGGCATCCTGGAGACCCGCGCCGCGGAGTTGCTGCGGCGTTTCTTCGAGGCGCGCCGGTAAAGCGAGCCCGCCTTCGACGGGCTCGCGACAGGCCGCGACCGCGGCCCGCCGCCCCTGCGGCGCCCTCGCGGAGGCGCCGGCCGCAGGCCGGCTGCCGCGAGCGAAAAAAGTGGCCCATTCCCGCCGTTGCCGGGCGAGTACCCAAACTCTATAAGGGCCCGCCGTCACAGCACGGGGGAGAACCCATGGCGACCCAGCGCACCCTTTCCATCATCAAGCCCGATGCCACCCGCCGCGACCTCACGGGCGCCATCAACAAGCGCTTCGAGGAGGCCGGGCTTTCCATCATCGCCCAGCGCCGGGTCAGGCTGACGGAGGAGCAGGCACGCGCCTTCTATGCGGTCCACAAGGAGCGGTCGTTCTACAACGACCTCTGCGCCTACATGACCTCGGGGCCCGTGGTGGTTCAGGTGCTGCAGGGCGAGAACGCGGTCGAGGCGAATCGCACGATCATGGGGGCGACCAATCCCGCCAACGCCGACGAAGACACCATCCGCAAGGACTTTGGCGAGTCGGTGGAGGCCAACTCCGTGCACGGCTCGGATTCACCGGAAAACGCGGCCATCGAGATTGCATTCTTCTTCGCGGAGACCGATATCGTCGGCTGAGCCGGCGACGCCTGTGCGCATGGGCCTCCGTGCTATAGTGCGGGCCGACACGCGCGGCGTACGCGGGGTGTGATGAGCGATGTCGGATCAACGGACAACCGGTCGGCCCGGCGACGACTCCTCGGTCATCACCAAGTCGCGCAGCGAGACCAAGAAGCCGTCGATGTACAAGGTCTTGCTGCTGAATGACGACTACACCCCGATGGAGTTCGTGGTCATTGTGCTGATGCGGTTCTTCGGGATGGACGAGCAGAAGGCGACGACGATCATGCTTCACGTGCACAGGCGTGGCGTGGGCGTCTGCGGCGTCTACTCGTATGAGGTGGCGGAGACCAAGGTGAAGCAGGTCTGCGAGTTCGCGCGGCGCAACGAGCACCCGCTGCAGTGCACGATGGAGAAGGAGTAGCCGTGCTTTCCCGCGATCTTGAAAAGAGCCTGCACCGGGCGCTGGCGCTTGCGGTCGAGCGGCGGCACGAGTTCGCGACCCTCGAACACCTGCTCTACGCGCTACTGGAGGATCCCGACGCCATCGCGGTGCTGAAAGCCTGCGGCGTCGACCTGGAGCGGCTCGAACGCGAGCTCGAATCCTTCATCGACGAGGAGCTGGAGAGCCTGACCACCGATGAGGCGGTCGAGGCCAAGCCCACCACCGGCTTCCAACGGGTGGTGCAGCGCGCCGTCCTGCACGTGCAGTCCTCCGGCCGCTCCGAAGTCACGGGCGCCAACATCCTGGTAGCGATCTTCTCCGAGCGCGAATCCCACGCGGTCTACTTCCTGCAAGAGCAGGACATGTCGCGCTACGACGCGGTCAACTACATCTCGCACCGGATCGCCAAGGTGCCCGGCCAGTCGGGGCCGGGCGGCGGCGTCTCCGGCACCGACGAGGACTCCCGCGACGAGGAAATCGTCAAGGAGGGGCCGGCGGCGCTCGACGCCTATTGCGTCAACCTGAACGCCAAGGCCAATGCCGGGCGGATCGACCCGCTCATCGGCCGCGACGCCGAGATCGAGCGCACCATCCAGGTGCTCTGCCGGCGCACCAAGAACAACCCGCTCTATGTCGGCGACGCGGGCGTGGGCAAGACTGCGCTCGCGGAAGGGCTGGCGCGGCGTATCGAACACGGCGAAGTGCCAGATGTGCTCGACGGCGCCACCATCTTCGCGCTGGACATGGGCGCGCTGCTCGCAGGCACCCGTTACCGCGGCGACTTCGAGGAGCGGATCAAGGCGGTGCTCGCCGAGATCGAGGCCCACGACAGCGCGATCCTCTTCATCGACGAGATTCACACGGTCATCGGCGCGGGCGCGACCAGCGGCGGCGCGATGGATGCTTCGAACCTGCTGAAGCCCGCGCTACAGAGTGGCACGCTGCGCTGTATCGGCTCGACCACTTACAAGGAATACCGCAATTACTTCGAGAAGGACCGCGCGCTGGTGCGGCGCTTCCAGAAGATCGACGTGAACGAGCCGAGCGTCGACGAGGCGGTCAAGATCCTGCGCGGCCTCAAGCCCTACTACGAGGAGCACCACGGCGTGCGCTACACGGCGGAGGCGATCCGCACCGCCGTCGAGCTTGCGAGCCGCTACATCAACGACCGCAGGCTTCCCGACAAAGCCATCGACGTGATCGACGAGGTCGGCGCCTCCCAGCGCCTGCTGCCGGAATCGAAGCGGCGCAAGACGGTCGGCGTGAAGGACGTCGAGGGCGTGGTGGCGAAGATCGCCCGGATCCCGCCCAAGAACGTGAGCCGGGGCGACAAGACCATCCTGGAGAGCCTGGAGCGCGACCTGAAGACGGTCGTCTTCGGCCAGGACGAGGCGATCGGCGCCGTCGCGACCGCGATCAAGATGGCGCGCGCAGGACTGCGCGAGCCCGGCAAGCCGGTCGGCTGCTATCTCTTCTGCGGGCCGACGGGGGTCGGCAAGACCGAGGTCGCGCGTCAGCTCGCCCATGTGATGGGCGTCGAGCTGGTCCGCTTCGACATGAGCGAGTACATGGAGCGGCACTCGGTCTCGCGCCTGATCGGCGCGCCGCCCGGCTACGTCGGCTTCGACCAGGGCGGCCTGCTCACCGACGCGGCCGACCAGAACCCGCACATGGTCCTGCTGCTGGACGAGATCGAGAAGGCGCATCCCGACCTCTTCAACATCCTCCTGCAGATCATGGACTACGGGAAGCTTACCGATCACAACGGCAAGACGGTCGATTTCAGCAACGTCATCCTCATCATGACCACCAACGCGGGCGCCGCCGAGCTTGCCAAGCCGCCGATCGGCTTCGCCCGGACGGAGCGCGAGGGCGACGACGAGGAAGCGATCAAGCGGATGTTCGCGCCGGAGTTCCGCAACCGCCTCGATGCCGTGATCCGCTTCGCAGCGCTCTCGCCGGAGGTGATCGCGCGCGTGGTGGACAAGTTCGTCATCCAGCTTGAAGAGCAGCTCGCCGACCGCAACGTCACCATCGAGTTGAGCGCGGCAGCGCGGACCTGGCTTGCCGAGAACGGCTACGATCCCACCTACGGCGCCCGGCCGCTCGCGCGGCTGATCCAGGAGGAGATCAAGAAGCCGCTCGCCGACGAGCTGCTGTTTGGCAAGCTGGCCAAGGGCGGGCGCGTGCAGGTTGGCCTCAAGGACGGCAAGCTCACCTTCAGCTTCCCGGCATCCGATGCGCCCGGCCGCAAGGGCGGCGGCGGTTCCGGCCGGCGCGGCGGTTCCGGCAAGCGCCCCCGCGTGCCTGAATACGCCTCCTGACCGGCTGCACTCGGCGCGGTGCCCATCCCCTTCCTCACAGGGTTGCGGGTCCTCGACCTCAGCCAGTACATCCCTGGGCCCTACGGGACGCTGATCCTCGCCGACCTTGGCGCGGAGGTGATCAAGGTCGAGCCGCCCGGCGGGGAGCCGATGCGGGGCGTCGGGCCCAGGGACGAAGCCGGCGTCTCGATCTGGTACCGCATGGTGAACGGCGGCAAGACCGTGGTCGAGATCGACCTCAAGTCGGACGACGGCAAGCGCGATTTCCGCGCCCTGGTGGAACAGTCCGACGCCTTTCTCGAATCCTACCGGCCCGGCGTGCTGGATCGCCTCGGCTTCGGCCACGAGGCGCTGCACAAGATGAATCCCGGCATCGTCTCCTGCTCGCTCTCGGGCTGGGGTCTCGAAGGACCTTACCGCCTGCGGGGCGGACACGACATCAACTACATGGGGCTCATGGGCGGGCTGGAGCGCTCCGGCGTGCCCGAGCGGCCGATCGTGTCCTTCCCCCCCACCGCGGATTTCGCGAGCGGGATGCAGGCTGCGCTCAGCATCATGGGCGGGCTGATCGGCCGCAGCCGGAACGATAACGGACGTGGTGCGACCATCGACGTCAGCATCGCCGAGACTGTGCTGCCTTGGCAGGTGTGGGCGCTCAACGGACTCTTCCACAAGGAATGGGACGCCGCGCGCGGCGCGCAGTTCCCGAACGGCGGCGCGGCCTTCTACAACATTTACGAGACCGGCGACGGGCGCTTCATCACGCTCGGCGCGCTCGAAGGCAAGTTCTGGGCCAACTTCTGCACCGCCTGCAGCCGGCCCGAGTGGATCGAGCGCCAGTGGGAGCCCCGGCCGCAGGAGACGCTGATCGGCGAGGTCGCCGCCTTCGTGGGCGGCAAGACCCTCGACGAGATGAACGAGATGATGGAGGGCGTCGACTGCTGCTACGAGCCGGTCCATCGCCTCGAAGACGTGCCGGAGCACCCGCAGATCAAGGCGCGGCAGATGCTGCGCCGTCACGATACGCCGGCGCCGGCCTACGAGATTCTCTTCCCCGGCTGGATCGACGGCGAGCCCCCGCCGCCGCGCCCGCCCGTGGACTACATGCGCGCGCCGGACGTGCTCGCCCGCTGGCGGGAGCAGGGCCGGCAATGAGCATAGACAAGGACACCGTGGTACGGATCGCCCGCCTCTCGCGCATCGCCATGGAGGAGGACGCGCTGGAGCCCATGGCGCAGGAGCTGAACGGCATCCTCGCCTGGGTCGAGCAGCTGGACGAGGTGGATACCGAAGGCGTCGAGCCGATGACCGGCGCCATCGCCGCGACGCTGCCGCAACGGGCTGACGACGCTTCGGCCGGCACACCGACCGACGATCTGCTGGCCAACGCGCCGGAAGCCGACGACGGCTTCTTCGTCGTGCCCAAGGTGGTCGAGTGAGCGATCTCACCGCGCTTACCATCGCCGAGGCGCGCGCCGGGCTTGCCGCGCGGGAGTTCTCGGCGCGCGAGCTGACCGACGCGCATATCGCGGCGGTCGAAGCCGGACGCGATCTCAACGCCTTCGTCGCCGAGACCTTCGACGACGCGCGCGCCAACGCGGATGCCGCCGATGCGCGCCTCGCGGCTGGCGAGGGGCGCCTGCTCGAAGGCATCCCGCTCGCGGTCAAGGACCTCTTCTGCACCCGCGGGGTGCGCAGCCAGGCATGCTCGAAGATCCTCGACGGTTTCGAGCCGCCCTACGAATCCACGGTCACCGCCAACCTCTGGGACGCGGGCGCGCTCATGCTGGGCAAGACCAACATGGACGAGTTCGCCATGGGCTCGGCCAACGTGACCAGCGCCGACGGGCCGGTGATCAACCCCTGGCGCCGGCAAGGCGACGACAAGCCGCTGGTGCCGGGCGGAAGCTCCGGCGGCTCGGCGGCGGCGGTAGCCGCGGGCCTCTGCCTGGGCGCAACCGGGACCGATACCGGCGGCTCGATCCGCCAGCCGGGGGCCTTCTGCGGCATCGTCGGCATGAAGCCCACGTACGGGCGCTGCTCGCGCTGGGGCATGATCGCCTTCGCTTCGTCGCTCGACCAGGCCGGGCCGCTGACGCGCACGGTCGAGGATGCGGCACTCATGCTGCAGGCGATGGCGGGCCACGACCCCAAGGATTCGACCTCCATCGACCGCCCGGTCCCCGACTACACGGCGAGCCTCACCGGCGACGTGCGCGGCCTCACCATCGGCGTGCCGGCGGAATACCGGATGGAGGGCATGCCGGCGGAGATCGAGGCGCTCTGGGCCGAGGGCGTCCGCTGGTACCGCGACGCAGGCGCAAGAGTCGTCGACATCTCGCTACCGCTCACCAAGTACGCGCTCCCCACCTATTACATCGTGGCGCCGGCGGAGGCCTCCTCCAACCTCGCGCGCTACGACGGGGTCCGCTACGGGCTCCGCGTCGAGGGCGACGACCCGACTGCGATGTACGCGAGGACGCGGGCTGAGGGCTTCGGGCGCGAGGTCAGGCGGCGCATTCTGATCGGCACCTATGTTCTCTCTGCCGGCTACTACGACGCCTACTACCTGAAGGCGCAGAAGGTGCGAACGCTGATCGCGCGCGGCTTCGAGGCCGCGTTCGAGACCGTGGACGCGGTGCTGACTCCGACCGCGCCCTTCGCCGCCTTCGCCATCGGCGAGAAGATGGACGACCCCATCGCCATGTATCTGAACGACGTGTTCACGGTGCCGGCGAGCCTGGCGGGCCTGCCGGCGATCTCGGTGCCGGCGGGGCTCACGGACGACGGGCTGCCGCTCGGCCTCCACCTGATCGCGCGGCCCTTCGACGAGCCGACAATGTTCCGTGCGGCCGGGGTGCTGGAGAGCGCCGCCGGCTTCAACCATCGCCCCGACCGGAGCGGGGCCGGAGGCGCGGCGTGAGCGCGGGCGGTTACCGGATCAGAGGCCGCGACGGCGATTGGGAGATCGCGGTCGGGCTGGAGGTCCACGCCCAGGTGATTTCCGAAGCCAAGCTCTTCTCGCCCGCGCCTACCGCCTTCGGCGCGGAGCCCAACACCCAGGTGTCTCTCGTCGATGCCGCGATGCCCGGCATGCTGCCGGTGATCAACGGCCATTGCGTGACGCAAGCCGTGCGCACCGGGATCGCGCTGGAAGCCGAGATCAACCTGACCTCGGTGTTCGACCGCAAGAACTACTTCTACCCCGACCTGCCGCCCGGCTATCAGATCTCGCAGTATTCGCGACCCATCGTGGGCGAGGGCCGGGTCGTGCTCGACCTGGAGGACGGCTCGCAGCGGACCATCGGCATCACCCGGCTGCACCTGGAAATGGACGCTGGCAAGAGCATCCACGACCGCCGCGCGGACGCCACCTGCGTGGACCTCAACCGCGCCGGCGTCGCGCTGATGGAGATCGTCTCGGAGCCCGACATCAGGAGCCCGGAGGAAGCCGGCCTCTACCTGCGCAAGCTGCGCTCCATCCTGCGTTACATCGGCACCTGCGACGGCAACATGGAGCAGGGCTCGCTGCGCGCCGACGTCAACGTCTCGGTGCGCCGGCCGGGAGATGAGCTGGGGACCCGCTGCGAGATCAAGAACCTCAACTCGGTCCGCTTCGTGATGAAGGCGATCGAGGTGGAGGCCGAGCGCCAGGTCGCGGTGCGGGAAGACGGCGGCACGATCGAGCTGGAGACCCGCCTCTTCGATCCAGAGCGCGGCGAGACGCGCTCCATGCGCTCCAAGGAGGAGGCCCACGACTACCGCTACTTCCCCGACCCCGACCTGCTGCCGCTCACCCTCGACCCCGCCTGGGTCGAAGAGCAGCGCGCCGATCTGCCGGAGCTGCCGGACGCCCGGAAGGCGCGCTTCATGGCCGACAACGGCCTCTCGGCCTACGACGCCGGCGTGCTCGTGGCGGAACGCAAGATCGCAGAGTATTTCGAGGCGGTGGCCGCCGGGCGCGACGGCAAGCAAGCCGCGAACTGGGTCACGGGCACGCTCTTCGGCGCACTCAACCGGGCCGGAATCGGGATCGAGCAGAGTCCGGTCTCTGCCGCCGCCCTCGGCGCGCTGATCGACCGGGTGGCGGACGGCACCGTCTCTAACCGCGCGGCCAAGGACGTGTTCGAGACCATGGTCTCGACAGGGAAGGACGCCGATACCATCATCGAGGAGCAGGGGCTCCGGCAGGTGAGCGACACGGGCACCATCGAGGCGCTGGTGGACCAGGTGATCACCGAGAACCCCGACAAGGTCGCCGACTATCGCGGCGGCAAGACGAAGCTCGCGGGCTGGTTCGTCGGCCAGGTGATGAAGGCGTCTGGCGGCAAGGCCAACCCGAAGGCGGTGAACGAAACGCTGCGGGCCAAGCTCGACGCCTGAGCGCCCCGCGGCGGGCCAGAGGCCTTGGCACCGTAATGCTGTAGACTCTGGAGCGGCCTCCGCGCGACCGCCGGCCCCGCTGCCGGGGCAGGAGCTGACCGATGTTTCTGCCGCTCAGGGACGACAACCCGGTAAACCGGATCGGCTTCCAGTTCGTGACGGTGGGGCTTATCGCCGCCTGCACCATCGTCTGGGTCGTACAGTGGCTGGGCGGGGATCAGTTCGACGCCGAGCTGATCTTCCGCCTCGGCATGATCCCGGTGACGGTGCTTGGCGAACTCCGGCGCGAACCCGACATGGTGACCGTGACCCCCTGGCTCACCATCGTCACCTCCATGTTCCTGCACGGGGGCTTCATGCACCTGTTCGGCAACATGCTCTATCTCTGGATTTTCGGGGACAACGTCGAAGACGCGATGGGCCACTGGCGCTTCGCGGTCTTCTATCTGCTCTGCGGCGCGGTGGCGGCACTCACTCACGCCGCAGTCGAGCCCGCCTCGCAGGTGCCCACCATCGGCGCGAGCGGCGCGGTCTCCGGCGTGCTCGGTGCCTACTTCATGCTTCATCCGAAGCGAGGGGTCTGGATTCTGGTCTTCTTCATGCCGATCCGCTTTCCCGCCTGGGGCGTGCTCGGGCTCTGGATCGGCTATCAGGTCTTCAACGCGCTGGCCGCCGGCCCGGCCGGAGGCGGGGTCGCCTGGTATGCCCACATCGGCGGCTTCGCCGCCGGCGCGCTGCTGGTGGTGCCGCTGCGTAAGCGCGGCGTGCCGCTCTTCGATCGTGGGTACGTGCGGCACCGGAGGCGGACGCCGTACACGCCGCCGCCCGAGGCCGAGACCCCCGGAGCGGGGCCGTGGGAGGAACCGCCGGCCGATTCCGCCCCCGATCTCGAAGCCGACGGCGACGCGCCGTGGCAAGAGCCGCCCCGCAGCCGGCCCAATGGCGGCGGCACGCCGGAAGACCGCAGCGGCCCCTGGGGGCGGCGGCCTCGCGGCCCCTGGTCACGCAGGGATTAGGCTGTGAGCGCGGGAAAAAAGAGCGACTACTTCGCCGACCGCATCCGCGCCGAGCTCGCGTTCGCGCGCTCGCGCGGCGCGCGTGATCCGGAGGCCCTGGCCCAGCACCTCAACGCCCGCGGCTTCCTCACCCGCGACGGACGGCGCTGGACCGCAGAGGACGTCGAGGCCGCGACCCGCCGCCCACCCAAGGCTAAGCCGGAGGCTTAGCTCTTTATCGCTCACGGCAGCCGGCCTACGGCCGGCGCCTCCGCGAGGGCGCCGCATTCGCAGCGGGCCGCGGTCGCGGCCTGTCGCGAGTCCGTCTGAAGACGGACTCGCTCCCCGGCTACTCCGCTGCGGCGGCGTGGCCGTAGCGCTCGGCTGCGGCGGACGATGAGACGAAGCCCTCGCGCACGTCTTCGTCGACCATCTCCTGCGCCCGTTCCGTCACCGGGCCGTAGCCACCGCCGCCGCCCGAGAGCAGGCGGACCCGGTCGCCCCGGTGCACCGAGACGTTGCCGAACTTGCTGGGCGAGACCTTGCCGTGGCCCTCGCAGACGTCCTTCCAGTCGTTCTCATTCGCCTTCTTGATGAGCAACGCGGCCGAGCCCCCGGAACCGCCGCCGAGCAGACCCCATGGGGCCTTCCTGTGGCGGTCGCCCATGTAACTGAGGATGATTTCGTCGGCCATGCATTCGAGCGTCTTGGTCGAGCCGAGCCCGCCCCGGTACTTGCCGGCGCCGCCCGAATCCTCGGTCAGTGCGAGGTTCTCGACCAGCCAGGGGTAGCGGCTCTCGTAGACCTCGACCGGGACGGTGCGGCAGTTGCCGTTGATGCAGTTGCAGGTGTCGTTGCCGTCGGCGAAGGGACGCCCGCCCCAGCCGGCAACCATGAAGTCGTAGCAGACGTAGAACTCGTCGTTCTCGGGGTCGTGGCCGCCGAACAGGAAGTTGCCGTGGGTGCCGGCGTCGGTGGCGAACGCGCGCTCCGGCAGGCAGCGGGACATCGCCCCGATCACCGTGAAGCAGATGCGGACGTGGGTCTCCGTGTTGCCGCCCACCTCCGGCGCCGGATAGTCGACGTTGACCACGGTCGCCGGCCGCGCCAGCACGCGGATCGGCCGGTAGCAGCCTGCGTTGCGCGGGATCGACGGGTCGGTCAAGTGCAGCATGGCGTTGTAGGTGGCTGAGCAGGTGACGCCGAGGGTCGCGTTGATCGCGCCCTTGGCCTGGTCGTCGCTGCGGCGCCAATCGGCGATGATCTCGTCGCCCTGCACCACCATGTCGACGGCGATCTTGTAGGGCCGGGCGTCGATCCCGTCGTCCTCCATGTAGTCCTCGAAGGAGTACTGGCCGTCGGGGATCGTCGCGATCTCAGCCCGCATCCGGGCTTCGGAGTAGTCCATGAGATCGGCAACGGTCTGCTGGAAGAGCGGCACGCCGTACTTGCGGATCAGCGCGGCCATGCGCTCGGCGCCAAGCTCGCAGGCGCTGATCATGGCCCGGTAGTCGCCGTAGTTGTAGCGAGGGGTGCGGACGTTCGCGAGCAGGAGCTTCCAGACCTCGTCCACGTCCTTGCCCTGCTTCTTGATCTTGACCGGGGGCACGCGCAGCCCCTCGTGGAAGATCTCCGTGGCCTCGCTGGCGAAACCGCCCGGCACCATGCCGCCGACCTCGGCGACGTGGCCGATCGCAGCCGCGTAGCCCATGAATTTGCCGTCGACGAAAATGGGCGTGAAGAAGGTGTGCTCCGGCGTGTGCAGCCCGCCCCGGTAGGGGTCGTTGTGCATGATGACGTCGCCCTCGTGCACCGGCTCGTTCGCCATCTCGCGGATGCAGGTCTTGATGAGGAGCGACATGCCGCCGATCTGCGCCGGGCAGTAGTCGGCGACCGCGATCATGTCGCCGTTTGCGTCGGCGATGGCGCAGCTGAAGTCGAGCGATTCGTTGAAGATCGTCGAATAGGACGTCTTCATCATGGTGATCCCCATCTCCCGGCAGATGGAGAGCATTGTCGATTCGACGATGTTCATCGTGACGACGTCCATGGCTCCCTCCTCGGTCCCGCGCCTATTCTAGCGGGCGCTGATCGCGGCGCCCAAGAGCGGGAGTTTCGCCAACAGGTGTGCGGCCTATACAGTGCCCTCGCCCGCGGGGCATGCTGGGCGAAGAATTCATCATCGCGGCGGGGGAGTCGATGAACGATCGCCGCCTGAGCGCCGACGAGGTGGCCCGGTTCCACGGCGACGGCTATCTGCTGAAGCCGGCGTTGTTCGATGCCGAGGAAGTCGCGCTGATGCGCCGGGCGCTCGTGAACGACGCGGGCATCGGCGACCAGCGCAACACCATGGCGATGCACGACGCCGACGGCAGCGTCACCACGACGGTGCTGTGGACCGACCCCGGCGACGACCTGTTCGGCGCCATCGCCCGCTGCGAGCGGGTGGTGGAGGGCGCCGAGCGACTGCTGGGCGGCGAGGTCTATCACTACCACTCCAAGCTGACCCTGAAGGCACCCGAGACCGGCGGCGCCTGGAATTGGCACCAGGACTACGGCTACTGGTACTTCAACGGCAATTTGTTCCCCGACATGCTCAGCGTCTTCATCGCCATCGACCCGGCGACGCAGGAGAACGGCTGCCTCCAGGTCATCCGGGGCTCGGCCCGGATGGGCCGGCTCGACCACGAGCTGGTAGGGGGCCAACTCACCGCCGCGCCGGAACGCGTGGAGCACGCGATCGAGCGGCTGGAGGTGGTCTCCTGCGAGATGGCGGCGGGCGACGCACTCTTCCTGCATTGCAACACGCTGCACGGCTCGTCCAAGAACGTCTCCAAGCAGAGCCGCAACGTGCTGCTCTGCTGCTACAACGCCGCCCGCAACGATCCCTACAAGGACCATCACATGCCGCGCTACACGCCGCTGGAGAAGCTGCCGGACGGCGCAGTCAAGGAGCGCGGTGGCATTCACGCCGGCACCGCCCGGCGCTTCATGCGCCCCGAAGATCACCCCGACGATCAGGCCTCGCTCACGACGCCCAACACATCCTGAGGGGGCAAGTCTCCTCCTGCCCGCTGGCGGACCACGCGGCGGTGATCGCACGCGAAGTATCTGTGTGAAGTCGCGGCGAAATTGGGTACTCAAGGCCGCGACCGGGCCGGTGCGATGAGATACGAGAGACAGCAAGGATAATTCCGATGCCGCAAAGCGCACGAAAGGCCGCTTCGGCAGGCAGTTCGGACGCCTCTTCCGATACCCCGCAGGAGAAGGACCGGCTGCGGTTCGTGATTTGCGGCGCCGAGGGGGGCGGCAAGTCGACCTTGCTCGGCCGATTGCAGGCCGAGGCGCGGGCCGTGCCCGAGGACGGTCTGCGGGCGGATCAGGAACCCGGCATCGCCAGCGATGTCGTCTGGCGCCATTTCGAGACGGACAAGCGCACATTCATTGCTGCGGACATGCCCGGTCACGGGCAATACACGGGCAGCGTGGCGACGGGCGCTGCGTCGGCGGACCTGGCGGTCATTCTGGTGGACGCGCGCACGGGCATCCTGACCCAGACCCGACGCCACAGCTATATCGTCGCGCTCTTGGGCGTCCGGCAGGTTGTGCTCGCGGTCAACAAGATGGACCTGGCCGGATACGCACAGCCGGTCTTCGAGGCCATCGCGGAGGAGTACGCGGCCTTCACCCAGGAACTCGGGATCGAGAAGGTCCATGCGATCCCGCTTTCCGCCTTGACCGGCGAGAACGTGCGCGCGGGCGGGGGTGCCGTGCCCTGGTATGCCGGCCCGACGCTCATGGAGGCGCTGGAAGGTACCGACCCGCGGCGGGCCCCCGCCGGCGGTCCCTTCCGCCTGCCGGTGCAGCGGGTAGACCGCCCCGACCCGATCCAGCCGCCGGCCGCCGCCGACCAGTTTGCGGCCCATCTGATCTGGCTGGACGGGTCCGCGATGCTGCCCGAGCGGACCTATGCCATCCAGATCGGCACCGCGACGGCGACGGCGCAGGTCACTGATTTGGTCCACCGAGTGGACGTGGACACGCTGAAACACCTTGCGGCGAAGACGCTCGAGCGCGACGGGGTCGGCTATTGCAAGCTCGCGCTCGACCGCCGGGTGGCCTTCGATCCCTATTCCGATAACCGCAGCACCGGCGTCTTCGTGCTGATCGACAAGTTCACCGGTGCCACGGCCGGTGTGGGCGTCATCCACTTCGCGCTGCGCCGCGCCACCAATGTCGTCTGGCAGCCGACGAAGATCGACCGGGCGGCGCGGGCGCAGGCCAAGGGCCAAGCGCCCCGCTTGCTGTGGATTACGGGCCTGCCGGCCGCCGGGAAATCGACGGTTGCCGACCGGCTCGAGCAGAAGCTGCATGCCGCCGGCGTCCACACCTATCTGCTGGACGGCGACAATGTGCGGCACGGCCTGAACCGCGATCTCGGCTTCACGGAGCAGGACCGCGTGGAGAGTGTCCGGCGCGTTGCCGAGGTCGCGAAGCTGATGGTGGACGCCGGACTCGTCGTCATCGTGTCCATGATCTCGCCGTTCAGGTCCGAACGCCGGATGGCGCGGGACCTCGTGAGCGAAGGCGAATTCGTCGAGGTCTTCGTCGATACGCCGCTTGCAGTTTGTGAATCGCGCGATCCGAAGGGGCTCTACAGGCGGGCGCGTGCAGGTGAGCTGATCAACTTCACCGGCATCGATTCGCCCTACGAGCCCCCCGAGGCCGCCGAGATTGTTCTGAAGGGCGCGGAAGAGCACCCGGACACCCTTGCAGACCGGGTCGTCGACTACCTGAACGTCAGTCGGAACATCGCCCCCGACGCATCCTGAGGGGCCAATATGCATAGCAGCCCCTACGGATAGGTATACGCACAACTGTTGCCCGCCTCTCGGTCATGGGCGTATACAGGGCCGGCCACGGGCCACGCGCCAGGGGTGGCAATGTCAGACCAGCGAATTGCCATTGCTTCCGACCACGCAGGCGTCAGCCTCAAGGCGGTGCTGCGCGCCGACCTGGAAGCTGCGGGATGCGAGGTCGTCGACTTGGGGCCCGACGGCGACGGCCCGGTCGACTACCCCGACTATGCAGAGGCCGTGGCGCAGGCGATCGAAAGCGGGCACGCCCAGCAGGGCGTCCTGATCTGCGGGAGCGGCATCGGCATGAGCATCGCAGTCAACCGCAGCCGCGCGGTACGCGGCGCGCTCTGCCACGACGCGGACGAGGCGCGGCTCGCCCGCTCCCACAACGACGCCAACGTTCTCGCTCTGGGTGCCCGGCGCGTGTCGGAGGAGACCGCGCGCCGCTGCCTGCAGGCGTTTCTGGATACCGACTTCGAGGGCGGCCGCCACGCCGCGCGCGTCGCCAAGCTCTCCTGAGTGAACAAGAAAGGATAACGACCTTGGCTGCTTTCACGCGCCCCGAGAGCGGGGCCGGGACTTCGTTCTTCACCAGCGGGCTGCAGGAGGCCGATGCGGCGGTGTACGCGGCGGTCTCCGGCGAGGTCGAGCGCCTGCAGACGACCATCGAGCTGATCGCGTCGGAGAACATCGTGAGCCGCGCGGTGTTGGAAGCGCAGGGCTCGGTGCTCACCAACAAGTATGCCGAGGGCTACCCCGGCCGGCGCTACTATGGCGGGTGCGAGAACGTCGATATCGGCGAGGCGCTCGCGATCGAGCGTGCGATCACGATCTTCGGCTGCGGCTTCGCCAACGTGCAGCCGCATTCCGGCGCGCAGGCGAACCAAGCAGCGTTTCTCGCGACGCTGGAGCCGGGCGATGCCTTCCTCGGGCTGTCGCTCGCGGCCGGCGGTCATCTCACCCACGGGGCGCCGCCCAACCTCTCGGGCAAGTGGTTCAGGGCGATCCAGTACGGCGTGCGCCGGCAGGACGGTCTGATCGATTTCGACGAGGTGGAGGCGCTCGCGCAGGAGGAGAAGCCCAAGCTGATCCTAGCCGGGGGATCCGCCTATCCGCGCATCATCGACTTCGCGCGCTTCCGCGCGATCGCGGATTCGGTGGACGCGGTCTTCATGGTCGATATGGCCCATTTCGCGGGGCTGGTCGCGGCCGGGATTCATCCCAACCCCTTCCCCCATGCTCATATCGTTACGACTACCACCCACAAGACCCTGCGCGGCCCACGCGGCGGCATGATCCTGACCGACGACGAGGCGCTGGCGAAGCGGATCAACTCGGCGGTCTTCCCCGGCCTCCAGGGCGGGCCGCTGGAGCATGTCATCGCGGCCAAGGCGGTGGCACTGGGCGAGGCGATGACGCCTGCGTTCAAGGACTACGCCCAACAGGTGGTGGACAACGCCAAGGTGCTGGCGGGCGCGCTGATCGAGCGCGGCTACGATATCGTCTCCGGCGGGACCGACACGCACCTCCTGCTCGTCGACCTGCGGGCCAAAGAGCTCACTGGCAAGGTGGCGGAGGCGGTGCTGGAGCACGCCGGGATCACCTGCAACAAGAACGGCGTTCCCTTCGATCCCCAAAAGCCGTGGATTACATCCGGCATCAGGCTCGGCACCCCGGCGGCGACCAGCCGCGGCTTCGGGACTGCCGAGTTTCGGCGGGTCGCAGGCTGGATCGCCGATCTGCTCGACCGCGAAGCCGACGCGGAGGGCAGCAGCGAGGCTCTCGCGGCCGAGATCCGCGAGGAGGTCCGCGCGCTCTGCGCCGCTTTCCCGGTCTATCCCGGTCACGCCTGAGAGGAGGCTCGCCGTGCGCTGTCCGTTCTGCGGCAATGACGACACGCAAGTGAAGGATTCGCGGCCGACGGAGGACAACACCGCGATCCGCCGCCGCCGGCAATGCACCAACTGTGCCGGCCGCTTCACCACCTTCGAGAGGATCCAGTTGCGCGAGCTCTCGGTGATCAAGAGCAACGGCCAGCGGGTGCCCTTCGAGCGCGAGAAGATGGCGCGCTCCATGCAGATCGCGCTGCGCAAGCGGCCGGTCGAGCCCGACCGGGTCGATCACATCGTGACCGGCATCGTGCGCCGGCTGGAAAGCCTGGGCGAGACCGAGATCCCGAGCACGGTGATCGGCGAGATGGTGATGGAGGCGCTCTCGGGCCTCGATCAAGTCGCCTACGTGCGCTTTGCCTCGGTCTACCGCAACTTCGGCGAGAAGAAGGACTTCGAGGAGTTCATCGGCGGCCTCGCCGACGAGCGGGACTGAGGGCATGGCGGAGGCCGGCCCGGCCCTCGACCGCCGCTTCATGGCGCTGGCGCTGGCGCTGGCCGGCCGGGGCCTCGGCAACGTGTGGCCCAACCCGG
This sequence comes from Alphaproteobacteria bacterium, assembly GCA_022826345.1. The sequence goes on along the minus strand of JAJDVB010000128.1, from coordinate 84,063 downwards.
CGGTGGGCTGCGTGCTCGTCAACGACGGATACATCGTCGGGCGGGGCTGGACCCAGCCCGGCGGCCGGCCCCACGCCGAGACCGAGGCGCTCGCCCGTGCTGGCGATCGTGCACAGGGCGCCACCTGCTACACGACTCTGGAGCCCTGCGCCCATCACGGCGAGACCGGCCCCTGCGCCGATGCGCTGATTGAGGCCGGGATCGCGCGCGCCGTCGTCGCAACGCAAGACCCGGACCCGCGCGTCGCGGGCAGCGGCAACGCCATGCTCGAAGAAGCGGGCATCGAGGTCGCGCGCGGCTGCATGGAAGATGAGGCACGGGCACTCAACGCGGGCTTCCTGTCGCGAGTCGAGAAGGGCCGGCCCCACGTGACGCTCAAGCTCGCGAGCACCCTGGACGGCCGCATCGGGACGCACACTGGCGACAGCCGCTGGATCACCGGCGCAGTGGCACGAGCCCGCGGGCATTTGCTTAGGGCCCGAAACGACGCCGTGATGGTGGGTGCGGCGAGCGCGCTCGCCGACGACCCGGCGCTGACCTGCCGGCTTCCGGGCTTGGGGGGCCAGAGCCCGGTGCGCATCGTGATCGACGGCAGCGCGCGGCTTCCGGCCAGCCATGTGCTCATCGCGGGCGTTAGCGACCCGCCGACCTGGATCGTCTCCACCGCCGCGCTCGGCGGTGCCGGGCGCCACGCAGCTTGGCGCGAGGCGGGCGTGGAGGTCATCGAGGTGGCGGCGGAGGCGGACGGCCGCCCGGCGCTCGCGGCCGCGCTGGAAGCACTGGCCGCGCGCGGTCTCACCCGCGTCCTGGTGGAAGGCGGTGGCCGGCTCGCGGCTTCCCTGCTGACCGCGAGTCTCGTCGATCGGATCGAGTGGTTCCGCGCGCCGGGCGCCATCGGCGGCGACGGCGTGCCGGCGCTCGCGGCGCTCGGCGTCGAACGCGCCAACGACATGCCGCGCTTACACAGGGTCTCCTCGACCTCGCTGGGCGAGGACGTGCTGGACACCCTGGTGCCGGCAGGCTGAGCGGCGCGCCGTGTTCACCGGAATCGTCACCGATGTCGGCCGGGTGCGGGAAATCGCCGACGCTCCCGCCGGCGGGCTCAGGCTGGAGATCGGCACCGCCTACGACACGGAAACCGTCGCGCTCGGCGCCTCCATCGCCTGCTCGGGCCCGTGCCTCACCGTGGTCGACAAGGGCCCGGGATGGTTTGCGGTAGATGTCTCCCGCGAGACCGCGGACCGCACCACACTCGGCGACTGGGGCGAAGGAACCGGGGTCAATCTGGAGCGCGCGCTCTGCTTGGGCGACGAGCTTGGCGGCCATCTGGTGACCGGCCACATCGATGGCGTCGCGGTGATCGAAGGGGCGGAGCCGGAAGGAGACTCGCTCCGGCTCACGGTGCGCTGCCCGACAGAACTCTCGCGCTTCGTCGCATCCAAGGGGTCGGTCGCGCTCGACGGCGTCTCGCTCACGGTGAACGAGGTGGCGGGCGACGTGTTCGGCATCAATCTGATCCCGCACACTCTTGAGCAGACCACCTTCGGCGACTGCGTTGCCGGCCGGAGGCTCAATCTTGAGGTGGACCTGATCGCGCGCTACCTTGCGCGCCTTCATTCCGAGCGCTGAAAGGTCGAGATGTCGCGCGCCGCGTCGTCCTGCAAGCTCATGTCCGTCGAGGAGACGGTCGAGGAGTTTCGCAACGGGCGAATGGTCATCCTCGCCGACGACGAGGAACGGGAGAACGAGGGCGATCTGGTCATCCCGGCCCAGATGGCGACGCCCGAGGCCATCAACTTCATGGCCCGCTACGGCCGCGGGCTGATCTGCCTTGCGCTCGGCAGCGACCGGGTGCGCGATCTCGGCCTGGAGTTGATGCCCAAGCGCAACGAATCCCGGCACGACACGGCCTTCACGGTCTCCATCGAGGCGCGCGAGGGGATCACCACCGGCATCTCGGCCTCGGACCGGTCGCGCACCATCGCAGTCGCCATCGACCCGCGCTGCGGGCCGGACGATCTGACCTCGCCGGGCCACGTCTTCCCGCTCGTCGCGCGCGACGGCGGCGTGTTGGTGCGCACCGGGCACACCGAGGCGAGCGTGGACCTCGCCCGGCTCGCCGGCCTCAACCCCTCCGCCGTGATCTGCGAGATCATGAACGACGACGGGACCATGGCGCGGATGCCCGATCTCGAGGCCTTCTCGCAGCGCCACAACGTCAGGATCGCGACCATCGCGGACCTAATCGCATACCGGCTGCGCCACGACAGCATCATCCGCCGCGTGCGGGAGACCACGTTCAGCTCCCATCACGGCGGCGCCTTCCGCATGTACGTCTATGCCGATACGGTGCAGAAGGCCGAGCATATCGCGCTGGTGAAGGGCGACGTCTGGGACAACGAGCCGGTGCCGGTGCGGGCCCACGCCTTCAGCATCTTGGACGACGGGCTCGCCGACACGGCGAGCGAAAACACTGGCAAGCTCCAGGCCGCGCTCCGGACGATCGGCGAACTTGGCCGCGGCGTCGTGGTCGTCGTGCGTAACCCCTTCCCCGTGCGGCTTTCCGAGCCGGCGGAGCCGGACGCGGACCACGAGGACAGCGAGGGCCTCAGGGACTATGGCGTCGCCGCCCAGATCCTGATCGACCTCGGCGTCCGCGACATGATCCTGCTCCACAACACGCACTGGACCATCGTCGGCCTCGACGGCTACGGCTTGAGGGTGGTGGATCAGCGCCCGATCTCGGACGAGGCGCGGCGCGCATGGATGGCCGACAGCCATGACTGAGGGGCGGCGGGTCCTCATCCTGGAGGCGCGCTTCTACGAAGACATCGCCGACCAGCTGGTGGCGGGCGCGGTCGCGGCCCTAGACGAGGCCGGCGTCGGCCACGAGCGAATCAGCGTGCCCGGCGCCTTCGAGCTGCCGGCGGCTCTCGCCATGGCAATCGACAGCGGGCGCTACGACGGCTTCGTCGCGCTCGGCTGCGTGATCCGGGGCGAGACCAGCCACTACGAGCACGTCTGCGGCGAGTGCGCGCGCGGCCTCGCCATGCTCGCGGAGAGTCACCGCATCGCCCTCGGCTTCGGCGTGGTGACCGCCGAGAACCGCGAGCAGGCTTGGGAGCGGGCGGCGGCGGACCGGAAGAACAAGGGCGCGGACGCCGCCCAGGCGTGCCTCGCGATGATGGCGATCCGCGCCTCCCTCGGCGTGGACTCACAGGGCTAGGCGCGATGACCGCCGCCCCCGGTGCGGCCCAGGCTACGGCGCCACGCGGCCAGGGGCGGAGCAGCGCGCGGCTCGCCTGCGTCCAGGCGCTCTACCAGATCGAGATGTCCGGCCAGTCGGCGGACGAGGTGATCGAGGAGTTCCTGAGCCACCGCGCCGGCCACGAGATCGACGGCGAGCGCTACGCGGCCCCTCACCGCCGCCACTTCAAGCGCACCGTGCGCGAGGCGGCGGCGCGGGCGGACGAGTTCGACGCCCTGGTGGCGGCGACGCTGGCGGAACACTGGAGCATGGAGCGGCTGGGCGCCGTGGTACGCGCCCTCCTGCGGGCCGCCACCTGCGAGCTCGCGGCCTGCCCGGACGTGCCAGCGCGCGTGGTGATCGACGAGTACGTCGAGCTCGCGCGCGCCTTCTTCTCCGAGCGCGAGCCGGCCTTCGTTAACGGCGCGCTGGACAGCCTGGCACGCCGGCTGCGCGTGGCGGAGATGGCGGACGGAGCAGATCATGACCGGCCGGTGCGGGCACGGTGAATTCGACCTCATCGACCGTTTCTTCAGGCCGCTGAGCCGCGCCGCGCCGGGCGCGTTCGCGCTCGGCAACGACGGCGCGCTGCTGACGCCGCCGGACGGCACGAGCCTCGTCGTCACCAAAGACCTGATGGTGGCCGGCGTGCATTATCCCGAGGGCGAGGAGCCGGCGATTCTCGGTCGCAGGCTGCTGCGCGTGAACCTCTCTGACCTTGCGGCGATGGGGGCGGTCGCCAGGTCTTACGCGCTCGGCCTTGCGCTGCCTGCGGATGTTGACGACGCCTGGGTGGAGGCGTTCGCCGCCGGCCTCGCCCGTGATCAAGAGGCGTTCGGCGTCGCGCTACTCGGTGGCGACACGGTGGCGACCGAGGGGCCGGCGGTGCTCTCGCTCACGGCCTTTGGCGTCGCCGAGAATGGCGCCTGCCTCCCTCGCGCGGGGGCGCGCGAAGGTGACGATATCTACGTCTCGGGCACCGTTGGCGACGCGGCGCTGGGCCTGCGCGCGGTGCAGGGCGGCCTCGCCGCGCTCCCGACCGCGGACCGCGCCCCCCTTGCCGAGCGCTTCCGCCTGCCCGAGCCCAGGCTCGCGCTCGGCGCGGCGCTTGTCGGGCTCGCCACCTGTGCGATCGATATCTCCGACGGGCTGGTGGCGGACCTGGGCCACCTCTGCGCCGAATCCGGCGTCGCGGCCCGCGTCAAGGCGGATGCCGTGCCGTTGTCAGACCCGGCGCGGCGGGCGCTGGCTGCGGGCGAGGCCGACATCGCCGATCTCGTGACCGGCGGGGACGATTACGAGCTGCTGTTTTGCGCGCCGCCGTCGGCGCGGGACGATATCGAGGCCCTCGGCCACCGCCTTGACCTCCCGCTCACCCGTATCGGCCTGATGGAGCGAGGGCAGGGCGTCACGGTCGTGGATGCCGATGGCCGCCCGTTACCGATCGCGCGCGCGGGCTACCAGCATTTCTAGCCGAGTGACCCCACCCCGGCCCTCCTCCCCAGGGGCGGAGAGGGAGAATGGGTGGCGACATTGACCGGCCGGGGCCGGCTGGTCATAAGAGGGCCGGGCCGCTCTCCGGCCCAAAGCGGCGAGGGAGAAGGGCGCCATGATCGATCTCTATTACTGGCCGACGCCGAACGGGTGGAAGCTCACCATCCTCTTCGAGGAGCTCGGCATCCCGTACAACGTGATTCCCGTGGACATCAACAAAGGCGAGCAGTTCGAGCCGGACTTCCTCGCCATTGCGCCCAACAACCGGATGCCGGCGGTGGTCGACCCCGACGGCGCGGACGGCAAGCCGCTCTCGCTCTTCGAATCCGGCGCCATCATGCTGCACTACGCCGAGAAGCACGGCCGCTTCATCCCCGCCGACGAACGGGGCCGCGCCGAGGTGCTGCAGTGGCTCTTCTTCCAGATGGGCAACGTCGGGCCGATGCTCGGCCAGTGCCACCACTTCCGCAACTACGCGCCCGAGCAGCTCCCCTATGCGGTGGAGCGCTACACCAACGAGGCGAGCCGGCTCTACCGGGTGGTGAACAAGCGCTTGGCGGACCGCGAGTGGGTCGCGGGCGACTATTCCATCGCCGACATGGCGATCTTCCCGTGGATGCGGCTCTGGTACAACCAGGGGCAGGAGATCGAGGATTATCCCCATCTCGGCGCCTGGCTGGAGCGCAACAAGGAGCGCCCGGCGGTGCGCCGCGGCCTCGACGTGATGGCCGACCAAATCCGCAAGAAACCCGTGTTCACCGAAGAAGAGCGCTCGATCATGTTCGGCGCCAAGCAGTTCGAAGCGCGCTAGGGAGTGACGCGATGATCGACCTCTACACCTTCGGCACGCCCAACGGCGTCAAGGTCTCCATCATGCTCGAGGAGGTCGGGCTCCCCTACCGGGCGCACACGATCAACATCCTGGAGGACGAGCAGTTCGACCCCGAGTTCCTCAAGATCAGCCCCAACAACAAGATTCCGGCGATCGTCGATTCCGACGGGCCGGACGGCGAGCCGATCTCGCTCTTCGAGTCCGGCGCGATCCTGCTCTACCTCGCGGACAAGACCGGCCAGCTGATCCCGGCCGACGCGCGCGGGCGCTGGCGGGTGATGGAGTGGCTGATGTTCCAGATGGGGGGCGTCGGCCCGATGTTCGGCCAGGCCAACCATTTCCGGCGCTTCGCCAAGGAGGAGGTGCCCTACGCCATCGAGCGCTACACCACCGAAGCGCACCGGCTGTACGGTGTGATGGACCGGAGGCTCGCGGAGCACGACTTCCTCGCGGGCGACTATTCCATCGCCGACATCGCCTGCGTCGGCTGGGTCGGGCGCTGGGAGTGGCACGGCATCGACTGGGCTGACTATCCGAACCTGCACCGCTGGTTCGAGACCATCCGCGCCCGGCCTGCGGTGCAGCGGGGGCTCAAAGTCCCGCAATAGGGAGCCCGAACGTGGCGGACCCGATCGCCCATCCGGCGGTGCGCCGGGTGCAGGCGGCGCTCGTCGAAGCGGGGTCGCAGGCAGAGGTGATCGCGCTCGCCAGCACCGCGCGGAGCGCCGAGGACGCCGCCCAGAGCATCGGCACATCCTTGGGCAGCATCGTGAAGTCGCTGGTCTTCACCGTCGCCGGCACGCCGGTGATGGCACTCGTGGCGGGCGATCGCCGCTGCGACTCCAAGGCGCTGGGGCGGGCGCTCGGCCGTGAGGGGAAGGTGCGCCGCGCCGATGCCGACGCCGTCCGCGCCGCCACGGGCTTCTCCATCGGCGGGGTCGCGCCGCTCGCGCACGAGACGCCGCTTCCGGTCGCGATCGACGCGAGTCTCGGCCGCTTTGAGACCGTCTACGCCGCCGCCGGCCACCCGCACTGCGTCTTCGCCACGACGATCGACGAGCTTCAGCACCTGACCGGGGGCACAGTCACGCCCGAAATCGCGGTCGAACAGTAGAAATTTCGGCAGTTCAGTTTTCAAGCGGGGTTCGCATCAGGCAGGCAAGTTCGGCGGTTTCTTGCCCATAGCCGTCGCTCTCGACGAGCCCCGCGGCCCGCAGACGAACTTGGTCGTCCTTGTTCTGATTGAGCTTCCAGGTGCCGTCAACGCTCTCCACCGAGAGTTCGACCGGCATGATCGAGCGCATCAGCGCCGCAAGCTGGTCCGGCGACACTTTGGCCGGCGTCCACGCGGGCTTGGGCCGAAGCTCGTTCTCGAACCGGGCCGACAACGCGTCCAGATGGGCGCGGAGCGTTTCATCCGCGCGGCGTCGGAGCGTGCCCCGGATGTGCACGGCGACGTAGTTCCAGGTCGGGACTTGATCCACCGCATCGGTGCCGTACCAGTCCGGCGAGACGTAGCTGTCCGGTCCACTGACCGCCAGCACGGCTGCACATTGCCTCTCACACAAGTGCCGCGCGATCGGATTCCCACGGACGAGATGGGCATGAACCGCCGTGCCGTCTTCAGCCAGGATGAAGGGAATGTGGCTGACGAGCGGCCCCCCACCGTCTATGGCCAGGACGCCGAACCCGCGTTGCCCGGCGAACCTCAGGTTGCGGTCCCGGGAGACTCGCCGGAAGGCGGGATTGCTGTGCACCGAACCAGAGTTCCTGTCGCCTCGACGTCGTCAACGCGCGGCTGCGTGCGTACCGCCCCTATTCCAGCACCGGAATAGCGGTGAGGTAATCGAAAAGCGCCTGCGCGATGCGCTGGCGCTCGTCTTCGGACAAGCGGTCGGAGAGGGCTGGCATGGTGGTCTCTTCGAACACGGAGAGCGGTGCCAGGACCACGCTCACGAACTCCGCCTCTTCGTAGTCCTTGGTGATCTCCGCGAGGTTGCCCTCGTGCTTCTCGCCGCCGTAACCGTTCACCAAGTGGCACCTCAGGCAGTGCTCTTTGGCGAGTGCCGCGCCCTCGTGAAAGCGGGCGTCGAGCCCTTCGGGCAACAGCGCCGCGTCGGAAATCGTGACGAGGTTGGCCTCGGCTATCTGATAAATCCATGTGCCCGGACCCTCCTCGATCAGGGCGGGGTTCCCGATATTGTCCCAGACCAGGTAGTAGGGCCCGAGCGGCACGTCGGTCTGGTTCTGCAAGAGATTGTCGACCGTAAACGGCGACCCGTCCCCCAGCGCGAAGACGAAGAAGGCATCCACCGTCAGGAAGCGTTCGGCGGCGACGCGCAAGACGTAACCGTCCAGCGCGCGGAACTCGACCGTCTCGGCCTGGCTCGCCCAGTCTTCTCCGAAGAGATGCATCATCACGTCGACGGCCGGGTAGCCCACGTAGTCGACGGCGACATGTTCGTCGCCCACGCTCAAGTGCGGCTCGTAGACCGTGACCGTCCCGGCCGGGGCACCCATCTGGACCTCAAGGTCGTCGACGGCAGGCATGTCGGCCGCACGAAGGGGGGAAGCCCCCAGCAGCGCCAGCCCAAGCACGGCAGCGAGCAATGTAAACCGTGGATGCATCGCTTTCTCTCCCTGTCCAAGAAAGCGCCCGCCTCGATGGTGGACGGGCCGGCCAGCATCGTAGGCGCCTCGCGCTCCCTCTCTCAAGCGCGGCGGCGCCTGCCATCCGACCTCCGATCTGCTATGTCTCCATGGCGCTGTGCGCGGCGGGAGGAGGCGATGGCAGTCAGAGCGGCACCCGAGACGCGCCGGAACCGGGGGTTTCCCCAAGCGAGCCGGCCCTGGGACGACCTCAAGGCCGAGATGCTGGCGGCGCACGCGGACGACAACTCGTGGTGCCACGAGAAGAGCTTCGCCGCCGCCTATTTCGCGGGCGAGGACCTGCTGAGCTGCGCGCACGAGGCCTACGACGCCTACCGGAACGAGAACGGACTCTTCGCCGCGAGCGCCTATCCGAGCCTCGCCGCCTGCGAGCGCGAGCTGATCGCGGGCGTGCTCGACCTGCTACACGGGCCGGAGGGTGCCGGCGGCTCCACCACCGCAGGTGGCACCGAGAGCATCCTCATGGCCATGAAGGCCGCACGGGACTGGGCGCGGGAGCACCGCCCGGTCGCCGGCGTGCCCGAGGTCGTGGTGCCGAAGACGGCGCACGCCGCCTTCGACAAGGGCGCCGCCTGGCTCGGCATGAAGATCGTGCGCATGTCCCGCAGCGAGGGCTGGCGCGCCGATGTCGCCGGCATGGCCGCCGCCATCACCGAGAACACGGTGATGATCGCGGGCTCTGCGCCGCCCTATCCCTACGGCGAGACCGACCCCATCGAGGAGATCGCGGCACTCGCCCGAGACCACGACCTCTGGATGCACTCCGACGGCTGCATCGGCGGCATGATCCTGCCCTTCATGGCGATGCTGGGCGAGCCGATCCCGCCCTTCGACTTCGCAGTCCCCGGCGTCACCTCGATGTCGGTGGACATGCACAAGTTCGGCTACGCCCACAAGGGCATCTCGCTCTGCCTGCTGCGCGACAAGGCGCTGGAGCGCTACCACCGGACCACGTTCGACGGCTGGCCCGCCGGCACCTATTCCACGCCCACGATTACCGGCACTCGCTCGGGCGGCGGGGTCGCCAGCGCCTGGGCGGTGATGACCCATCTGGGCGAGGAGGGCTATCTCCGCATCTACGAGGCCCAGCGGCGCATTCGCGAGCGGTTGATCGAGGGGATCGGCGCGATCGAGGGGCTCGCCGTGCTCGGCCGCCCCCATGCGCTCCACGTCACCTTCTACGCCGAAGGCTTCGACATCTTCGCGGTGGAGGAGGGGACGGCGGCGCGCGGCTGGCGCTCGATCCGCATGCGCGAGCCGGATTCCATCCTGCTCTGGCTCAACATGAAGCATGCGGAGAGCATCGACGACTATCTCGCCGACCTTGCCGAGGTCACGGCGGAGGTACGCTCCGGCGGCCTCACCGCAGCGACGCGCGGCGCCTCCAACTATGCGACCTGACAACGGCCGCTGGCGGAGCCGGCCGTGAGCCGCACCGTCGACTGCAACTTCGACGGCGGCAACATCCGCTGCCTTGCGCTGCCCAAGACCGGCCCGATCAGGCTCGAGATCGTGCCCGATGAGGGCGGCGCGTTCTACCAGTGGTTCTACTTCCGGCTGCGCGGCGCTGCGGGTGAGGACTGCGTGCTTCGAATCGAGAACGCCGCGGGCGCCACCTATCCCGAGGGCTGGAAGGGCTATCGCGCCGTCGCCTCGGAGGATGGCGAGGACTGGCTCCGGGTCGCGACCGAGTACGACGGCACGGTGCTGACCATCCGGCACCGCCCCGCCGGCGACGAGGTGCGCTTCGCCTACTTCGCGCCCTATCCGATGGCCCGCCACGCATCGCTCATCGCGCGTATCGGGCGTTCACCCCTGGTCGCCGTGCGCCGGCTCGGCACCACCCTCGACGGGGCACCGCTCGACCTGCTGGAGATCGGTGGGGCGCGGGAGCGGACCTGCTGGATCGTGGGGCGCCAGCATCCCGGCGAGACCATGGCCGAGTGGTGGATGGAGGGGTTTCTCGACGGGCTGCTGGACCCCTTCGATGCCGCCGCCCGCACGCTACTTGAGAAGGCGCGCTTCTGCGTGGTGCCCAACATGAACCCCGACGGCAGCAGCCGCGGCCATCTCAGGACCAACGCGGCGGGCGTCAACCTCAACCGCGCCTGGGCCGCGCCCAGCATGAAGGAGAGCCCGGAGGTCCATCTCGTCGGCGCGGAGATGGCGCGCACCGGGGTCGATTTCTGCCTCGATGTGCACGGCGACGAGGCGCTCCCCTACGCCTTTATCGCCGGACCCGAGGGCATCCCGTCCTACACGCACGCACTGGCGCAGAAGCAGGCGCGTTTTCAGGCCGCCCTCGCGGCGGCCAACCCGGACTTCCAGACCGAGCACGGCTACCCGCCGACGCCGCCCGGCAAGGCCAACCTCGGCATCTGCGCCAACTACGTGGCGGAGACCTACGGCTGCCTCGCCATGACCCTGGAACAGCCCTTCAAGGACGCGGTAAACGCGCCCGATCCCCGCCACGGCTGGTCGCCGGCGCACTGCCGCAGGCTCGGCCACGGCTGCGTGGAGGCGCTCGCCGCCGTCATCGACACGCTACGCTGAGCCGGCTGGCCGGGCGGGCTCCGTGGCGAAGCCTGCGCTCGGTTTGGCGTCCGGCAGCCGCAGATAGGCCACGCATGCCACCGCCACCAGGGCGGCGAGGAAAGCGAAAAACGCCTGGTAGGCGATGGCCGGGGCCGCGCCGTCCGTCGCGGGAAAGGCGCCGATGATGACGCCGCTCACGCCCTGCAGCACAGCCGGCCCACCCATGAAGGCGATCGCCATGAGCGCCATGCCGCGCCCCGCGAGCCGGTCGGGCAGCAACGAGCGGGCGTGGCCCGCGAGGATGATGTTGTAGGAGCCGCAGGCGCCGACCAGAGCGAGGAGCAGAATCACGGCCCAAGTTGCGAGATTGGGCAGCGCGGCGAGCACGCCCAAGGCCGCGACGACGACGGCGGCAAGGCCGAGTATGAGCCACTTGCGCAAGTCCAGCCGGCGCTCCAGCGGGCCGAGCACAAGGTTCGCCACGATCAGCGTGGCCGCCATTACGAGGAGCGCGTTGCCGGCCTCCACCGGCTCGAGCCCGTGCCGGTCCGCGAGAAAAGGCCCGCCCCAGAGGCCGAGGACGGTGATGACCACCGGATAGGACGCAAATCCCATCAGGATGAGCGTGGGGAACCCCGGCGTCGCCAGCGCCGCGCGGACCCCGCGTAGGCTATCGCGGAATCCTTCGACAGGGGCCGTGCTGCCGCCATCGGCCGACGGACGGTCGCGGGCCATGGCGTAGATGGCGATGGCGCCCACGGCGGTCAGCGCGGCTGCGCCCCAGAAGGCCGTGCGCCAGCCGAGGGTCTCCGCAATGGCGGCGAGCGGCGTGGTGGAGAGCAGCCCGCCGGCGCCGCCGATGGCGATCATCCGCCCCATCCAGGTGCTGAAAGAGGCGGCAGGTGCCCACTGGCCGAAGAGAAAGAGCGAGCCCATCAGGACCACCGAGCAGCCGATGCCGAGCAGCAGGCGCCCTGTGATCAGCATGGCCTCGCCGTCCGCGAGGCCGTAGAGGATCGAGCCCGCGATCGCGGCGGTGAGCACCACCGGCGCCGTGCGTCGCGCGCCGAAGCGGTCGAACAGCATGCCCACCGGTATCTGCGCCGCGCCGAAGGAGAGGAAGAACATGCCGGTGAGCAGGCCGAGCGCTTCGGGAGAAAGGCCGAACTCGGCGCTCAGCGTTTTGGCGATGACGGCGTTGGAGGCGCGGAAAAACTGGCTCAGCACGAACACCGCGCCGAAGCAGACGACGATGGCGACGAGCGGATGCAGCAGGCCGGGGCGTGCTACGTCGCTTCCCTGCGGGCTGTCAGCCGGCGAGCGCATCGATCCCCCAGCCGGCCAGCGCGCCCATGATGACCACGGCCCAGGGCGGTACCTTCCAGAATGCCAGCAGCACGAAGGCGGCGAGGCCGAGCGCGAGGTCGGCCGGCGTGCGCACACCGCCGGTCCAGATCGGGTCGTAGAAGGCGGCGCCGAGCAGGCCGACGACAGCCGCGTTGACGCCGAGCATCGCGCGCTCCGCCAGCGCGAAGCGCCTGAGCCGCTCCCAGAAGGGGAGCGCGCCCACCACCAGGAGGAACGAGGGCAGGAAGACGGCAGCGAGGCAGAGCAGGCCGCCCAGCACGCCGCCCGGCCCGATGCCCGCGACGGCGCCGAGATAGGCCGCGAAGGTGAAGAGCGGCCCCGGCACCGCTTGCGCTGCGCCGTAGCCCGCGATGAAGGTCTCATTCGCGACCCAGCCGGGCGGCACCACCTCCGCCTGCAGCAGCGGCAGCAGCACGTGGCCGCCGCCGAAGACCAGCGAGGCGGAGCGGTAGAAGCCGTCCGCCAGCCGGAGCGCCTCCGCCGGCCAGGCCGCGGCGAGGATCGGGAACGCGATGAGCAGCGCGAGAAAGAGGGCGAGCAGCAGGATTGCGAACCGCCGATCCACGGCGATGCCGAGGGAGGCGCTGCGGTCGCCTTCGGTCGGACGCAAGATCAGCAGGCCCGCGAGCGCGCCCGCGGCGATGATCGCGACGTGCGTCACGACCGAGGGCGCCAGCACTGCGGCGATGGCGGCGAGCACCGCCACCGTGGCGCGCGGCGCGTCGGGGCAGAGGCTGCGCGCCATGCCCCAGACGGCCTGCGCCACCACTGCGGCCGCGACTACCTTCAAGCCTTGCAGGGCGCCGGCGGGGATCGCGTCCTCGTAAGCCGCGATGCCATAGCCGAAGGCCACCATGAGGACCGCCGAGGGCAGTGTGAAGCCGATCCACGCCGCCACCGCGCCGGGCAGCCCCGCCTTCGCGAGCCCGATGCCGATCCCGACCTGGCTCGAGGTCGGCCCCGGCAGCATCTGGCAGAGCGCGACGAGGTCGGCGTAGGCGCGGTCCTCGATCCAGCGACGGCGGGTGACGAAGGCCTCGCGGAAGTAACCGATGTGGGCGACAGGCCCGCCGAACGAGGTCAGCCCCAGCATGAGGAAGGCCGCGAAGACGAGCGCCGCGGGCTTGCGCCCCGCGCCATTCGTGCCGCTGTCGTCGCGCCTGCCCTCGCTCATGGGGACCGGGAATACGCCATTTCGCTGGCACTGACACGTGATGCCGCCGCCCCGAGCCGGGAGCGCCCTCAAACTTTGCCGGGCCGGGTGATACGCTCGCCGCAGCGGATCTTGCGGAGGCGGCGAAATAGCACGTCATGACGGACGAATTAGCGCACGCATCGCCCTTCGAGGCGGCGCACTGGGACCTCGTGCCGGGACGGACGGCGCTCGTCGTGATCGACGCGCAGAACGATTTTCTGCACGCGGACGGCTGGTACGCGACGCAGGGCATCGACATCGGCCACATGCAGCGCTGCATCGAGCCCATGAAGGCGCTGCTCGCAGCCGCCCGCGCGAAGGGCATCCCCGTCGTCTGGACCCGCCACGGCATCAGGGGTGCAGAAGACGGCGGGCCGTTCATGCAGCTCCGCCCCTTCCTGAAGGAGGGCGGTCTCAGGCGCGAGACCTGGGGCTGGGAGGTCCTGGCCGATCTGGAGCCCCGACCGGAGGACTGGTATGTGGCGAAGACGCGGCTCAGCGCCTTCTACGGCACCGACCTGGAGGTGGTGCTGCGGGGCCTGCGCGCGGAGACGGTGCTGATGACGGGCGTGCTGACCAATCAATGTGTGGCCGCGACGTCCAAGGACGCGATGTTCCGCGACTTCAAGCCCATCGTGATCGAGGAGTGCACGGGGACCACCATGCCGCACCTGCATGAGCCGGCGATCGAGATGATGCGGGTCGGCTGGGCCGAGGTCCGCGACCTCGAATCCACGCTCAGCGAGATCAGGCAGATGGCGCCAACCCTTGTGGAGGACCCCCGGTAATGGCTCAGGATCTTCCCCGTTCGGCGCAGGTCGTCATCGTCGGCGGCGGGGTGGTGGGCTGCTCCGTGGCCTATCACCTCGCGCGGGCGGGCGTGAACGACGTGGTACTGCTGGAGCGCCGCGAGCTCACCTGCGGCACCACCTGGCATGCCGCCGGCCTCATCGGCCAGCTTCGCCCCTCCAAGCGGATGACCGAGCTCGCCAAGTACACGGCCGAGCTCTACACGGGCCTCGAAGCGGAGACCGGTCAGGCGACCGGCTTCAAGCAGAACGGCTCGATTTCGCTCGCCACCCACGAGGGCCGCTTCGAGGAGCTCAAGCGCAGCGCCTCCATGGCCAAGGTGTTCGACCTCCGCGTCGATGTACTCGGCCCCGACGAGATCAAGGAGCGCTACCCGCTGATCACTGTCGACGACGTGGTGGGCGGGATCTTCATACCCTCCGACGGCCAGACCAACCCCATCGACGTGAGCCGTGCGCTCGCCAAGGGCGCGCGGGACGGCGGCGTGCACGTCCGTGAGAACGTGCCTGTCACCGCCATCCGCCACGACGGCGAGCGCGTCACGGGCGTGGAGACACCCGAAGGGCCGATCGCGGCGGAGACGGTGGTGCTCTCGGCCGGCATGTGGACGCGCGAGCTTGCGGCCACCATCGGCGTCCACGTGCCGCTCCACGCCTGCGAACACTTCTACATCATGACCGACCCCTTCGAGGGCGTGACGCCGGACCTGCCCGTGCTGCGCGACTACGACGGCTGCGCCTACTACAAGGAGGACGCCGGCAAGATCCTGCTCGGCGCCTTCGAGCCCGACGCCAAGCCCTGGGGCATGGACGGCATCCCCGAGGACTTCTGCTTCGACCAGCTGCCCGACGACTTCGAGCACTTCGAGCCGGTGCTCGCGCATGCGCTGAAACGCATGCCGGCGCTGGCGGACGCAGGCATCCAGACCTTCTTCTGCGGGCCCGAGAGCTTCACGCCGGACGACCGTTACCACCTGGGCGAAGCGCCGGGGCTCGCCAGCTGCTACATCGCCGCCGGGTTCAACTCCATCGGCATCCAGTCGGCCGGCGGCGCGGGGAAGGTGTTGGCGGAGTGCATCAAGACCGGCCGGCCGCTCCTCGACATGTGGGACGTGGACATCCGCCGCAATCTGCCCTTCCAAACCAACCGACGCTACCTGCGGGAGCGGGTGAGCGAGACCCTGGGCCTGCTCTACGACGACCACTGGCCCTTCCGCCAATTCGCGACCGCGCGGGGCGTGCGCCGCTCACCTTTTCACGATCGCCTGGCGGCGCGCGGCGCCTGCCACGGCGAGGCCTTCGGCTGGGAGCGGCCCAATTGGTACGCGATGGAAGGCATGGAGCCCCGCTACGAGTACAGCTTCGGCCGGCAGAACTGGTTCGACGCCTCGGCGGAGGAGCACCGCGCGGTGAGGGAGGGCGTGGGCCTTTTCGACCAGACTTCCTTCGCCAAGTTCCGTCTGCAGGGTCGCGATGCCGCGAAGGTTCTGGGTCGGGTCTCCGCCAACGAAGTGGACGTGCCGCTGGGCCGCATCGTCTACACCCAGTGGCTCAACGATGCGGGCGGCATCGAGGCGGACCTCACCGTCACCCGGCTCGCAGAGGACGACTATCTGATCGTGACCTCGGGCGAGTTCCACGTGCGGGACGCCCTCTGGCTCACGCGCCACATCCCGGAGAGCGCGCACGCGGTGCTCACCGACATGACCTCGGGCCTCGCCGTGCTCAGCGTCATGGGTCCACTGGCGCGGGACCTGTTGCAGTCTCTGAGTCCCGACGACCTCGGCAACGAGGCCTTCCCCTTCGGCACCAGCCGGGAGATCGAGCTTGGCTACGCCCGCGTTCGTGCCTCGCGCATCACCTACGTGGGCGAGCTCGGCTGGGAGCTTTACATCCCGACCGAGTTCGCAGCCGGCATCTACGACGTGCTGGTCGAGGCGGGCGAGAACGTGGGGCTCCGCCACGTCGGCATGCACGCCATGAACTCGCTCAGGATCGAGAAGGCCTACCGCCACTACGGCCACGACATCTCGGACGCCGACACGCCGCTGGAAGCGGGGCTCGGCTTCGCGGTCAAGCTCGACAAGCCCGATCCCTTCATCGGCCGCGATGCGCTGCTGCGTCAGCGGGATGAGGGCGTGCGCCAGCGGCTGGTGCAGTTCCTCCTGGAAGACCCTGCACCGCTGCTCTACCACAACGAGCCGATCTGGCGGGACGATGCGATCTGCGGCTACGTCCGCTCCGGCATGTACGGCCACACGCTGGGAGGCGCGGTGGGCCTCGGCTACGTGGAGAACGACGGCGGCGTGGACGCGGATTACGTGACCGCCGGCCGCTACGAGATCGAGGTCGCGGGCGTCCGCTACCCGGCCAAGGCCTCCCTCCGCCCCCTCTACGACCCTAAGTCCAGCCGCATCAAGGCCTGACGCACCGGCCCTGGGCGGCTTTGCCCGCGCGCCGATGGCAGGCGAGACTACGCGCGCGACTCATTCGAGAGGGAGAGAGGGATGGCGTGGGATTACATCATCGTCGGTGCGGGCTCGGCCGGGTGCGTGCTGGCGCATCGGCTCTCCGCCAAGCCGGGGAACAAGGTCCTGCTGCTGGAGGGCGGCGGCAACGATACCTCGCCGCTCGTTCGTATCCCCGCCGGCGAGATCAAGGCCATCCTCAACCCCCGCTTCAACTGGATGTACATGAGCGAGCCCGACTCCTCCCTCAACGGGCGCGACGCCATGTGGCCGGGCGGCAAGGTGCTCGGCGGGTCGAGCTCCATCAACGGCATGATCTACCTGCGTGGCCAGCGCGAGGATTACGACGACTGGGCCCGCCTCGTCGGCAACACCGGCGCGTGGAGCTACCAGGACGTACTGCCTTACTTCAAGCGCATGGAGACTAACCCCCTCGGCCCGAGTGAGTATCACGGCGACAGCGGCCCGCTGATCGTCTCCGACGTGCCGACGCCCCATCCGCTGATCCGCGTCTTCTACGAAGCGGCCAAGGAGCTCGGCATCCCCTTCAATGCGGACGTGAACGGCGAGCGCCAGGAGGGTGCCGGCCCCAATCAGGGGACGATTCGCTTCGGCCGCCGCAACAGCACGGCGCGCGCGTATCTGAGGCCGGTCATGGACAGGCCCAATCTCAGCGTCGAGACCGAGGCCAAGGTGGACAAGGTTCTGTTCGAGGATGGCCGCGCCCGCACCGTCGTTTACAACCAGGGCGGCGAGAAACGCGAGGCCAGGGCGGACGGCGAGATCATCCTCTCGGCCGGCGCGATCGCGTCGCCAACGATCCTTCTGCGCTCTGGCGTCGGGCCGGGCGCCGATCTCTCCGGCTTCGGCATCCCCGTGGTCGCGGATTCACCGGGGGTTGGGCACAACCTGCAGGAGCACCCGGCTGCCTGGGTCGCAGGCTACGTCGACGTCAGCACCTACAACACCGAGGTTACGGCAAGCGGATGGGTGCGGCACGGCCTCAACTGGCTGCTGCGCGGCAAGGGGCCGGCAGCAAGCCCCATCGCCCAGGCGGTGGCCTTCGTCCGCACACGGCCGGAAGAGGAGGAGCGGCCCGACATCCAGATCCACTTCACGCCGACCGGCTACGAATTCGGACCAGACGGGATCAGGCTCCTGGACCGCCCGGGCATTACCCTGCCGGTGAACGTGTGCCGGCCGAAGAGCCGCAGCCGGCTCACGCTCCGCTCGGCCGACCCCAACGAGCCGCCGCGCATCTTCTCCAACCTGCTCGGCGACGAGGACGACGTGAGGCGCATGGTCGACGGCTGCAAGGTCTCGCGCGGCATCTTCGAGAGCGCGGCCTTCAAGCCGCACTTCCAGGGTCTGTTCCTGCCGGCGCCGGACGTCCGGAGCGACGACGAACTCGAAGCCTACGTCCGGCAGTACACGCTGCCGGCCTATCATCCCGTCGGCACCTGCAAGATGGGCATCGACGACATGGCGGTGGTCGACCCCGAGCTTCGGGTGCGCGGCGTGCAGGGGCTCCGCGTGATCGACGCCTCGGTCATGCCGATCGTGCCGAGCGCCAACACCAATGCGCCTTCCATCATGGTCGGCGAGAAGGGCTCGGACCTGGTGCTGGGCGGTTAGGGCGTTTCCGTTTTGCACGGAAACACCCAAGCTATTTGTCGATCGCGGCCTGTCGCGTGTCCGTCCAAGACGGACACGCTCTAAACGGCCTGCGCAATCCGGGCCGGATCGCCCACGTCGAGGGTGGTGACGCGGCGCATCTCGCGCCGGTGCCGGGTGTCCTCGAACGGGCGCGCCCGGTGCATCGTTGCGCGATTGTCCCAGATCACGAAGTCCCCGCGTCGCCACGAGTGCCGGTAAACGAACTCGGGCGCTGTCGCGTGCTCCATGAGGTCACGGAGCAGGAGCCGGCCATCAGGGACCGGACGGTCGAGGATCCGGGACGCGTGCGAGGCAAGGTAGAGGGAGCGCCGCCCGGTGCGCGGGTTCTTCAGCACCAGCGGCTGGATGGCCCCCTTGAGCTGGTCGCTCTCCTCCTCCGAGAAGTCGAAGCCGAGCGTGATGCGCGAGTACGCGATCGAATGGTGCACGCGGAGGCCTTCGAGCTTCGCCTTCGTCTCGTCGGCCAGCGTGTCATAGGCGGCCCGCATGTCCGCAAACTCGGTGTCGGCCGCGACCGGCGGCAGTGCGACGGCGGCGAGCATCGAGTAGCGCCCGCGCGGGTCCTGAAACGATGCGTCGGTGTGCCAGAGCCGGTTCGCGAGGCCGTACAGGCGCTTCCGACTCCCCGCCTCCAGGACCTCTCCGTCTGTATCGACGTTCGAGACATCGGTGATGGCCTCGTCGCCGAAGCGGCTCCTTTGCAGGACGCTGATGCCGGTCTTGCGGTGAAGCTCCCCGTCCAGCCGGGTGGCGAAGTCGCGCTGCTCCTCGCTGGAGAAAGTCTGGTTTCGGAACACCAGCACCGCGTGCTCGTCCATGCCTGCTCGAATCCTCTCCAGGGTCTCCTCGTCGTGCACGGCGCGCAGATCGAGCGTGCTCACCTCGGCGGCGAAGAGAGGGTGGAGCTTGCGGAACTCAAGCGTCATGCGTCGGTCTCACGGCGCGAAGCTGATGGCGTGACAAGATAGCGCAAATGCTCCCTCGGCGGCCACTCTGCCCGCACCCGCTCAGTGGTCGCTGAGGAGCGAGCCGCAGCCGTAGATGCGATCATCGAACCCGTTTGCCCGGTAGGCGTGCCAGGCGATTGCGGCGTTGATGGCGATCACCGGCTTCCCCAGCCAGCCTTCCGCCTCCGCCGCGAGGCGCACCATCGATAGGTTGGTTCCCACCTGCACGATGGCGTCCACGTCCGGGCCGTCGAGGTCGCGCAGCACCTTCCGCAGCCTGTCCGGGGTCACCGCCGCGATGGCCGTCGCGCTCGGGCATTCGAGGTCCATGTAGCGCGTCACGGGGAAGCCTGATTCCTCGAAGTAGCGGATGATCTGCTCGCGCATGATCGGCTGGTAGGGGGTGAGCACCGCAATGCGCCGGACGCCCAGAGCCTCCAGGGCGGTGCTGCACGCTTCCGCACCGGTCGTCACGCCCAGTCCGCAAAGCCGCCGGGCCCGCGCGCGGAATGCCACGTTGCCATCGCGGCCACCCCAGAACGTGGGCGCCGACATCCCCATCACCAGGTAGTCGGGCGCGCAGGTCATGACGTCGCGGACCGCCGTCTCGAAGGCCCCGTCCACCTGCTCCAGCAACGCCGCGAACGCGTCGTTCGAGTCGAGAGCCGGACTCTCGATGTACATGCGCCCGGTATGAAAGGTGACTCCGGGAATGCGGAAGAGATGGGAGAAATCGGCCTCCACGATGGTGTTGGTGGAGGGCACGATGGTCGCGAACTTGGCGCGGAAGCCGGCGATGTCGGGCATGGCGGTTGGCGTGCCACCGACCGGGAGCGGATCGGCTTAGGATTCGACCGTCTGCCGGCCCGTCTCGATGGGGAGGGCGGGGTCGTAAGCCCACTCGCCCATCGACCCGTCGTAGAGGGTGAGGTCAGTGTAGCCGAGTTGGTGGAGGAGGAAGAGGCCCACGGTGGCAGAGATGCCGCCGCCGCAGTAGGCGACGACGTGCTGGTCCGAGGTGATTCCCGCTTCCTCGTGAAGGCGTCGTGCCTCGTCCAGCGGCACGAAGGCCCCGTTCGACGGATCGAGCAGCGTCGCTGCCGGCACGTTGACGCTCCCCGGAATCCGGCCCGGCCGTCCGTAGCGGCTCGGCCCTTCGCCGTGATGAAATTCGGGCGCGAGCGCGTTCACCGCGACGGTGTCGGCATCGCCGAGCCGTGAGAGCACGTATCCGCTGTCCACGAACTGGCCCGGCTTGAGCCGAGCGGTGAAGCGCGCCGGCGGGTAGCTCTCCGGCGCGGAGGAGACGGGGCGCCCCTCCGCCTGCCACTTCTCCCAGCCGCCATCGAGCACCGCCACGCGCTCGAAGCCGAACGCGCGCAGCATCCACCAGACTCGGGTCGCCCACATGATGCTGCCGGCGGAATAGAGCACGACGCGGGAGTCGTCGCCGATGCCGAGGGCGCCCATCGCATCGGCGAAGCGCGCGGCCGACGGCGCCATGAACTTGAGACGCGTCTCCGGGTCGGAAATCTGCCCCTGGATGTCGAGGAAGACGGCGCCGGGGATATGCGCCGCGTCATACTCGGCCCGGCCCGGAACGACGCGGTAGGGGGCGTCGTCGCCGGGTTCGGCCGGCTTGAGCCACGTGGTGCAGTCCACGATGCGAAGCTCGGGCGCACCGAGGCTTGCCTCGAGCGCAGCGGTCTCGACGAGCGCCTGCGGCTCCTGCCATTGCGAGAGGTCGGCTCGGCCATCGGTCATCGACGGTCTCCCTTGTCTTCTGGTTGGCGCGGCTAACCCGGCGGCAGCCCGGCGGTGAGACCGCCGTCGATCACGAGTGCCGTGCCGGTGACCCAGCGGGCCTCGTCGGAGGCGAGATAGAGGAACGCTGACGCGATCTCGTCAGGCTGGCCCATGCGGCCCAAGGGGTGGGCGGCATTGACCGCCGCCCGGCTCGCCGCCGGGTCGTCCTGCGCGTCGAAGTATTCGTTCACCATCGGCGTCTCGACGAAACCGGGGCAGACACAGTTCGCGCGGATGCCGTGGGCGGCGCCGTCGAGGGCCATGCACTTGGTCAGCATCACGACGCCTGCCTTGGCGGCGGAATAGCCGTGTTGGCCGGCCATGCCGATGACTCCGGCGACCGAGGCCGTGTTCAGAATGGTTCCGCCGCCGGCTTCGACGAAACGCGGCCATATCGCCCGACTGGCCCGGTAGATGCTCGACAGATCGAGGTCGATGACGCGATCCCATTCGTCGGCGGCGAGGGTCTCGACGGTGCCGATCGTCGGAATCGCGGCGTTGTTCACGAGGATATCGACGCCTCCCAGCGCCTCCCACGCACGCTCCGTCATGGCGGCGACGGAGGCGTCGTCTCCGACGTCGGCGACGAGGCCGACCGCCGTCCCTCCCTGGGCGCGGATTGCCGCGGCGTGGCTCTCCGCACCGGCGCTGTTGAGATCGGCAATCGCGACGGCCGCGCCCTCCGCCGCGAAGCGCTCTGCGGTCGCGGCGCCGATGCCCGAGGCGCCGCCGGTCACCAGTGCCCGTTTGCCTGCCAAACGCATCGGCGCGTCCTCCTCGGTCCGCCTAGCCCCACAGCCGTTCGGTGGCGAGCGCGGCGCCGTCCGCGAGCATGCGGAGCTTGGCCCACGCCACGTCGTCGGCCACGAACTGGTAGCTCGCGAAGGTGCTGAAGCCGCAG
This sequence comes from Alphaproteobacteria bacterium, assembly GCA_022826345.1. The sequence goes on along the minus strand of JAJDVB010000128.1, from coordinate 62,114 downwards.
TCGGTGCCGGCGATCACGCGGCGCTTGTCGCCCATGACCTCGGCGTAGAGGCAGATGCGGTCGGCCACCACCTCCGGGTGCTCCAGGTAGTTGGTGGTCACGTCGATCACGCCGGGGATTAGGATCATGGGCTCGGGCGGTGGGTTCGCCTTGATCACCTTCCACTCGTGTTGGTGGCGCGGGTTGGAGCAGGCGATGCTGAGCGCGCCGACCTTGGCCTCGTAGAGCAGCGGCAGCAGCGGTTCGAGGTCGCAATCGTCGATGTGGGGGCCGTCCCAGTTTCCGAAGCAGACGTGAAGCCTGACCTTCTCCGCAGGGATGTCGGCGACGGCGACGTTAAGCGCCCTGATGTGCAGTTCCACCCGCTCCAGGAACTCGTCGAGCGGGCGGCCCTGGAACATGAACTGGCGCTCCATGGCGAGGTCCGGGGCGTCGAGCTGCAACAGATGGCCCGAGGTGACGATCGCGTCGTACTCCTTCTTGAGCTCGTGGCCGAGCGCCATGACGTAATCCTCGTCACGCGGATAGTCGGGGTTGTCCTCGGCGCGCAGCATGGTGGTGGAGACGATGCCCGGCGAGGCGGCGGTCACGAAGGTCTCGGCGAAGCTTCCTGCGGAGCGTTCCAGCGACGCCGCGAAGTGGTCGAGCTCAAAGGTCACGTCGGCAAGATCGGGCTCGTACTCGACGGCGGTCTGCGCCTGCGGCGCGTTGAAGACCTTGGGTCGCTCCTTGTCCCGACTCCAGGTACGCTCGGTGAACATCTGCGCATAGCCGGGGAACTTGACCATGTCGGTGAGCATCTTGCGCTGGGACTCGCCGCCGAAGCCCGACATGCGCTGGGGCACGTAGGTCTGGAAGCCGACGCGGGATTCCTCGCCGTCGTTGCCGATGTCGACGCCGCTCTCAAGCTGCTTGGCGACGACCCAGTCGATGCCCTTGGCGACCGCCTCCGCGAAGGCCGCCTGGTCGATGGCCTCGCCCTGCTCCCGCTTGATGAGCAGTGTCTCCAGGGCCGGCGGACGGGGCAGGCTGCCGGCGTGGGTGGTAAGCATGCGGTCTTCGCTGGTCAACATGGGTGGGCCTCCCGTCGGTTCCGCCACGTCTGCGGAGTGTCGCGGGCCGCTCGCGGGGACGCAACCGCCGCGTTCCGCCGCACTCAGCCCTTGCGGCCGCGCCCGAATTCTTTCTAATGGACCGCTCTCCAGGTGTGCCAAGGGGGCGACGATGAGCAGGCCTTACGCGCTGGTGATCCGCGGCGGCACGGTCGTGGACGGCTCGGGCGGCGAGCCCCGCGATGCGGATGTCGGGATTGCCGACGGGCTGGTGGCGGCGGTCGGACCCAATCTCGCGGCTGGTGACGAGGAGATCGACGCCCGCGGCAAGATCGTCGCGCCGGGCTTCATCGACCCCCATACCCACTACGACGCGCAGGCCACCTGGAGCAGCCAAATCACGCCATCCTCCTGGAACGGCGTCACGACGGCGATGATGGGCAACTGCGGCGTCGGGTTCGCGCCGTGCCGGCCCGACCAGCGGGACACGCTGGTGGAGTTCATGGAAGGCGTCGAGGACATCCCCGGCGCGGTGCTGGACGAGGGGCTGCCCTGGACCTGGCAGAGCTTCGAGCAATTTATGGATGCGCTCGACGCGAGACCCTACGACCTGGACATCGCGGCGCAGGTGCCGCACTCGCCCGTTCGGGTCTTCGTCATGGGCCAGCGGGGCGTGGAACGCGAGCCCGCGACCGAGGCGGACAACGCGGCCATGGCGGAGCTCGCGGCGGCAGGCATCCGCGCCGGCGCTTTGGGTTTCTCGACCTCGCGCACGCTCAATCACAAGACGCTGGACGGCCGCCCGATCCCCACGCTAACCGCGGCCGAGGACGAGCTCACGGCCATCGGTGCCGCCATGGGGAGCGTCGGTGCCGGCTGGTTGCAGGTGATCTCCGACTTCGTCGATCTCGACGAGGAGTTCGCCATGCTGCGGCGGGTGGTGGAGCGCTGCCGTCGGCCCTTGGCGATCACGATCCTGCAGGTCGACCGCGCGCCTGACGGCTGGCGCCGCATTCTCGACCATATCGCCGAGGCGAACCGCGACGGCCTGCCAATCATCGGCCAGACGCTCACACGCGCGACCGGCGTCCTGCTCGGCTTCGAGATTTCCATTAATCCGTTCTCGGGGCGGCCGAGCTGGGAGGCCATCGCCCATTTGCCGCTCGCGGAGAAGCTTCAGACCCTGCGGCAGCCGGCGTTCCGCGCCCGCCTCATCGCCGAGGAATGTGCGAACGCGTCCCTCGCCCGTCGCGTCTCCAGCTGGAACCGGCTCTATCCGCTCGGCACGCCGCCGAACTACGAGCCGTCCGACGATCAGAGCGTCGCCGCCATCGCCGCGTGCGAGGGGAAGACGCCCGAGGATGTCGCTTACGACTACCTGCTGGAGAGCGACGGCAAGGCGATGCTCTATCGCCCGGTCAGCAATTACTCGGAAGGCTCGCTCGACGCCGTGGGCGAAATGCTGCGGCATCCGAACACGCTGGTGAGCCTGGGCGACGGCGGCGCCCATGTGGGCATGCTGTGCGATGCAAGCGCGTTCAGCTACATGCTGATCCACTGGGTGCGCGACCGGGCTGTGGGCGAGCGGATGCCGCTGCCCTGGGCGGTCAGGCGCATGACCCGTGACAATGCGCTGGCGCTGGGTCTCGAAGACCGCGGGCTGCTGCGGCCGGGCTACAAGGCCGACCTCAACGTGATCGACTACGACAAGCTCACGCTGCACTGCCCCGAGCCGGTCTACGACCTGCCGGCTGGCGGGCGGCGCCTGATCCAGCGGGCCGAAGGTTACGTGGCGACGGTCGTCTCAGGCGCCCCGGTCTATCGCGACGGCGAGGCGACCGGCGCGCTCCCCGGCCGCCTGCTGCGCGGCCCGCAGCCCGGCCCCGCCGCTTAAGGGCAGCACTCCTCGGTCGACGATTATTGCGGGAGCGCGTCCGTCGATGACGGACGCGCGACAGGCCGCGACCGCGGCCCGCCGCGTGAGCGGCACCCTCGCGGAGGCGCCGGCCGTAGGCCGGCTGCCGTGAGCGAAAAATGCTTCCTAGGCGGCGGCGCTCGCGACTTGTTCCGTGAACTGATCCGTCTCGGTGGAGCCCGCCATCGCGGCGGTCGAAACCGCCCCACCTGAAATCGCCATGCTCACGGCGTCGAAGTAGGCGGCGCCCACCTCGTGCTGGTGGCGCGTCGCCGTGTAGCCTGCAGCCTCGGACGCGAATTCTGCCTCCTGCAGCACCGTGTAGGCGGCCATGCCGCGGTCGCGGTAGCCCCGCGCCAGCTCGAACATGCCGTGGTTCAGGCTGTGGAAACCCGCGAGCGTGACGAACTGGAACTTGTAGCCCATGGCGCCGAGCTCGCGCTGGAAGCGGGCGATGGTGCGCTCGTCGATATTGCCCCGCCAGTTGAACGAGGGCGAGCAGTTGTAGGCGAGCATCTTGCCGGGGAAGTGGCGGTGGATGGCCTCGGCGAAGGTCCGCGCCTGGCCGAGATCGGGGGTCGAGGTCTCCATCCACAGCAGATCGGCATAGGGCGCGAAGGCGAGGCCGCGGGCGATGCAGCGCGCCATACCCTCACCGTCGCGCAAGCGGTGGAAGCCTTCCGGCGTGCGCTCCCCGGTGATGAAGGGGCGGTCGCGCTCGTCGATGTCGCTGGTGATGAGCTTGGCGCTGTCCGCGTCCGTCCGCGCGACGATCACCGTCGCCGTGCCGCAGACGTCGGCCGCGAGCCGCGCCGCGCTGAGGTTGCGGATGTGCGCCTGGGTCGGGATCAGCACCTTGCCACCCATGTGGCCGCACTTCTTCTCGGACGCGAGCTGGTCCTCGAAGTGAATGCCGCCGACGCCGGCTTCGATGTAGGCTCTCGCGATTTCGAAGGCGTTGAGGGGCCCACCGAAGCCGGCCTCGGCGTCCGCGACGATCGGTGCGAACCAGTCCGTGTTGCCGAAGCCGTCGACGCTGTCGATCTGGTCGGCGCGCTGCAGCGCGCGGTTGATGCGCTTGGCCAGCGCCGGCCCGCTGTCGGCCGGGTAGAGGCTCTGGTCGGGATAGGTCTGGCCAGCGCCGTTGGCGTCCGCCGCCACCTGCCAGCCCGAGAGATAGATCGCCTTGAGGCCCGCGCGCACCATCTGCACGGCCTGGCCCCCTGTCATCGCGCCTAGCGCGTGGACATAGTCCTCGGTTGCGAGCAGGTGCCAGAGCCGGTTGGCGGCATGCTCGGCGAGTGAGTAGCGGACCGGCAAAGTCCCGCGCAGGGCTACCACCTGGTCGACGCCGTAATCGCGGCGAATTCCCGCGAAGCGTCCGTCAGGGGCGTCATTGATCAGGGACTCCATCGATCTCGCACTCATCTCATCCTCCTCAATCGGCATTCTCGCCGTCATGGATGGTGTTCAACACTCTGTAAGCCGGAAGCGTCAGGAAATCGGGGAAGCCGTTTCCGGTCCCGACCTGGGTGAAGAGGGCGACCGCCTCGTCGAAGTGCCCCTCCTCGTAACGGGCCTCGCCGAGCACGTCCCTGAGGGCTGCGACCTCCTCGGCGACCAGCCGGTCCACCAGCGCCCAGTCGACCGTGCGGCCGTTCTCAAGGCGCGCGCCGTGACGCAGACATTGCCAGAGCTGGGCACGGCTGATCTCGGCGGTGGCCGCGTCCTCCATCAGGTTGTAAAGGGGCACGGCGCCGCGGCCTGCGAGCCACGCCTCGATGTACTGGATGGCGACGCGGATGTTGTTGCGCAGCCCCTCTTCGGTGAGCTCACCTTTAGGAACCGCAAGCAGATCGGCCTCGGTCACGGTCACATTGCCGAGCTGCCGCGACACCTGATTGGCCTCCGGCATCAGCCGGTCGAAGACCTCGCGTGCGACTGGCACCAGCCCCGGATGGGCGACCCAGGTGCCGTCGTGGCCGTCGCCGGCCTCGCGCTCCTTGTCCGCGCGGACCTTGCCAAAGGCCTGCTCGTTGGCTGCATCGTCGCCCTTGATGGGGATCTGCGCTGCCATGCCGCCCATCGCGTGCGCGCCGCGCCGGTGGCAGGTCTTGATCAGGAGCCGGCTGTAGGCGCGCATGAAGGGCTGGGTCATGGTGACGAGGCCGCGGTCCGGCAGCACCCAGTTGGGACGGTTCCGGAAGGTCTTGATGACGCTGAAGATGTAGTCCCAACGGCCGCAGTTGAGGCCGACGATATGGTCCTTCAATGCGTGCAGTATCTCGTCCATCTCGAAGGCTGCGGTGATGGTCTCGATCAGCACTGTGACCTTGATCGTGCCGACGGGGAGTCCGAGTTCCTCCCGGGCTGCGACGAAGACGGCGTTCCAGAGCGCGGCTTCCTCGTAGTGCTCGAGCTTGGGCAGGTAGAAGTAGGGGCCGGAGCCTCGCACCCGCAGTTCCGCCGCGTTGTGGAAGAAGTAGAGCCCGAAATCGAACAGGCTGGCGGAGGCCGGGCGGCCGTCGACGAGGAGGTGCGCCTCCTCCAGATGCCAGCCGCGCGGGCGGACGATCAGCGTCGCCGTTTCGTCGCCCAACGCATAGGACTTACCGGAGTTGGGGTCGGTCATGGCGATGGTGCGTCGCGCCGCGTCGCGCAGGTTGGCCTGGCCCGCGATCATTGCCTCCCAGGTGGGCGAGGCGGCGTCCTCGAAATCAGCCATGAAGCAGGACGCGCCGCAGTTCAGCGCGTTGATGATCATCTTGCGATCGACCGGGCCGGTGATCTCCACCCGCCGGTCGGCGAGATCGGCCGGCGTGCCCGCGATGGTCCAGTCGCCCTCGCGGATCGCCTTGGTGTCGGGCCGGAAGGCCGGGTCTTCGCCGGCGTCGATGCGAAGCTGGAATGCCGCGCGGGCCTCGAGGAGACGCCGCCGCTCGTCGCCGAAGCGGCGCTCCAGCATGGCGACGAAGGCGCAGGCCTCGTCGGTCAGGACTTCGGCGAGGCCGGGGACGGCGGGCCCATCAATTTCGATTCCGGTCTTCACGGGCGCGTCTGCGTCCCCACTACGGCTCTCCGGCATTGCGAGCTACTCCTTGCGTGTTGCATCGCAATACGACATGAATGTCGCGCGATGCGGTGGAAATGTCTATAACTTGTTGTAAAAAAACGTGTATTTCATTCACATTTAGTATGTGAATTGCTGTAGCTGTGTGAATTCAGTAAAATTGCGTGGCCACGCTGGGGCGCGGCCGCCGCTACAATACGGAGAAGGCCATGCAAGGCAAGGTCATGGCAGGCCAGAGAGTGCGCCGGCTCCGCCGGGAGCGCGGGCTGACCCAGGCGCGCATGGCAGCGCAACTCGGAATCTCCACGAGCTATCTGAACCTGATCGAGCGCAGCCAGCGCCCGGTGACGGTTCCCTTCCTGCTCAAGCTCGGCCAGGCCTTCGACATCGACCTCCAGCGCTTCGCGGAGGACGACGAGGGACGGGTCACCGCTCAGCTCAGGGAGGTGTTCGGCGACCCGCTGTTCGCTCGCAGCCGGGTAAGCGATCAGGACATTCGCGACGCGGCCCAGGCAAGCCCGGCGCTGGGCGACGCCGTCATCCGCCTGTTCGGCGCCTACCGCGACCTCCTGGAAAACACGGCGAACATTGCGGAGGGGCTCGGCGACGCTGCAGCGGAGCGCCCGCCGGCGCCGGTGGCTGGGGCCGCCGGACTCCCGAGCGACGTGGTGCATGACTTCATCCAGGCCCGGTCCGGCTATTTCCCCGAGCTGGAGGCGGCGGCCGATCAGCTCTGGGCCGACGCGGGCCTCGATGCCGATGGCCTCTACGAAGGGTTGCGCGCCGTGCTCACGGACGCCCACGGCCTCAAGGTCCGCACCATGCCCGCGCACGTCATGCACGACCTCGTCCGACGCTACGACCGTCACGGCCGGCGCGTGCTGCTTTCCGACGCGCTGGCGCCGGAGGAACGCGTCTTCCAGCTGGCCTTTCAAGCCGCAGTGCTCGGCTGGCGCGAGCTTTTCGACGACATCGCCGGCGAAGCGGGCCTTCAGGGGGAGGCGCGCCATCTCCTCGTCATCGAATTGGCCGGCTATTTCGCCGCTGCCTGCGTCATGCCCTACGAGCGCTTCCACGAGGCCGCCGAGGTGCTCGAATACGACATCGATCTCCTGGGCCGGCGCTTCGGCGCGTCGTTCGAGCACGTCTGCCAGCGGCTCGTCACCCTGCAGCGGCCGGGGGCCAAGGGCGTGCCGTTCTTCCTCGTCCACCTCGACTGCGCGGGCAATGTGCTGCGCCGCCTCGACGCCGGCGGCTTCCGCTTCGCGCGCTTCGGCGGACTGTGTCCGCGCTGGGGCGTGCACCGCGCCTTTCAGTCTCAGGGGGAGAACCGCCTCGACCTGGTCGAGATGCCGGACGGCGCGCGCTTCCTCACCATCGCCCGCGCTCTCTCGCGGCCGGGTGCCGGCCACGCGCTACCCGGCCAGCAACTGGTGATCGCCATCGGCTGTCCGCTCTCCCACGCGAACCGCCTGGTCTACGGCGCCGGCCTCGACCTCGAGCGATCTGCGGGGGCCGTTCCCATTGGCATCAACTGCCGGCTGTGCGACCGTGCGGATTGCACGGCGCGCGCCTTCCCGCCGCCGGGCCGCCGCCTGATCGTGGACGAGAACCAACAGGGAATGACGCCCTACTTCTTCTCCTGAGCCTGTGGCGGGCGAGGCCCCGAACCATGGTGCGGTATTGGGGCACTTGCGACGTGATGGCCCCGATCATCAGCCATCGCGTCGCACCCAGGCGGCACAGTGTGAGAAACATCACTTTATTGATATTTCGTCATCTTATATTTGATGGAGAAGGTCGATTGGGTAAGCTCATGAAACGAGGGCGGGCCAGCGGTCGCGCCAGGGCCGTGCGGCCTCGAAGGCTGCCGTCGCGCGCAGCACCATCGGGTCGTCGAGGTGGCGGCCCACGATCTGCAGACCCACGGGCAGTCCGTCCGCCGTCCAGCCGGCAGGCACGCTGGCGGCGGGCTGGCCGGTCATGTTGAGCGGGAAGGTGAAGGCGAGCCAGGCGAAGGGCGGCACCAGGCGCCCCTCGATGATCTCCGGCCCCTGCATGTAGAGCCCGAAGGGCTGGCACGCCAGCGTCGGCGTCAGCAGGACGTCGTAGTTCCGCATGAAGCGCCACATCTTGTTGACCACCGCCTTGCGCCCAACGACGGCGTTGGTCAGGTCCTCGGCCGTCCAGGGACGGGTGATGAAATCCACCAGATGGGGCGTCATTTGCGGGCCATGCTCCGCCACCAGCCGGCGCATCCCTGCGAGGTCGGTCTCCGCCGCCACCAGGCCCCAGAAGGTGAAGTAGGGGTCGTCCCAGCCGGGATCAGCCTCCTCCACGGTGCAGCCGAGCTCGCTCTCGAACACCCTGACCGCGTCACCCACGATCTGGCGCACCTCGGGATCGACCGCGGCGTAGCCCCAGTCGGCGCTGTAGGCGACGCGGCAGCCCTTGAGGTTGTCGCCCACGTCCGTCCAATCGAAGTCGGCGGCGGGGAGCGAGTGGCGGTCCCGGTCGTCCGGCCCGGCCATGACCGAGAGCATGAGCGCCGAGTCCGCCACCGTCCGCGACAAGGGGCCGATGTGCTCGACCCCCTCCCAGCTGGAGACGCCGGGATAGCGCTCGTCCCGGCATCCGGGATAAAGCGGCACCCGCCCCATCGACGCCTTGACCCCCACCAGCCCACTGAAGGAGGCCGGGATGCGCACGGAGCCGCCGCCGTCGCTGCCGACTGCGAGCGGCCCCATGCCCGCCGCCACCGCCGCGCCGGAGCCCGCGCTGGAGCCGCCGGGCGCGCGCTCCAGGTTCCACGGGTTGCGCGTCGCCTCGAACACGGCGTTGTGGCTCGCGCCGCTGTAGCCGAACTCCGGCACGTTGGTCTTGCCCAGGATCACTGCGCCGGCATCCCGCAGGCGCTCGACCACCACGTCGTCCTCCTCGGCCATGAAATCCTTGTAGGCGATGGAGCCGGAGACGGTGGGCAGGTCCTTAGTGCAGACGAGGTCCTTGATGCCGACCGGCACGCCCGCGAGCGGGCCGGGGTCCTCGCCCGCCGCGATCCTGGCATCAACCTGCCGGGCGGCTTCGCGTGCATAGTCCGGCGCCGGCGTGCAGAAGGCGTGCACGTGGGGCTCCACCTGCTCCATGTGGGCGATCACCGCGTCGGCAACCTCGATTGCCGAAAGCTCCTTGGCCCGTACCCGCGCCGCCAGCGTCACGGCGTCCATCCGGCAGATTTCGTTGGCTTTCGTCGTCATGTGACCTCCTTCAGCCCGCCTTGGATGCGAGCGGCCATGCGATCTCCCGACCCGACGTCAGTCCTTGCGGGCGAAACAGCAGAATCATGAGCATCAAGAATGATAGCCCGACCTCACGCAAGCCGCGCGGCGCCGCCAAGTGCAGTGTGCCGATGTCGAAACCGGCCTCGATCAGGCGTAGAAGCTCGCCGAGCACGCTCACCACGATGGTTCCTGTCACCGCGCCGGCCAGGCTGTTCATGCCGCCGATCACCAGCATGGCCAAGGTGATGAACGTGACGTCCAGATAGAACGAGCTCGACGACAGGACACCGATGAAGTGCGCGTGCAGCACGCCGCCGAAGCCCACGATGAAGGCGCTGAAGACGAACGCGATCAGCCGCTCCCGCCGCACGTTGATGCCGGTCGCCAGCGCCGCGACCTCGTTCTCGCGCGAGGCGCGCAAGCGCCTCCCGTGGCGGGATTCCTGGTAGGCGTAGGCCAGCCCGAGCGCGAGCAGCGCATAGATCAGGGCGACCCAGATGTCCGTGTAGACCGGCAGCCCGATCAGGGCGCTCGCCCCTCCCGTCACCTCCTTCCAGTTGGAGATCACCACATAGACGATGGCGAGCGAGGCGAACGTACCCATCGCAGCGGAGATGCCCGAGAGACGCATCAGCGGCACGCCGATGACGAAGGCGAAGATGGTCGAGAGCGTCCCCGCGATCAAAGCTGCAGGGATCGTCGGCAACTGCAGAGCCGTCAGGAAGGGAGGCAGATCGAGAACGATCTTCTTCATGTTGGGCGGGATGGTCAGCAGGGCGGACCCATAGGCGCCGATGGCCATGAAGCTCACGTGCCCGAAGGAGAGGATTCCGGAGTTCCCGATGAAGATGTAGAGCCCGATGACGACGATCAGCCGGATGAACGCCTCGGTCGCCGTGCGTTGCAGGGGCATCGGCCCGAGCGAAAGAAGCGCAGCCAAGACGACAAGGACGAGCGCGAGGGAGAGAACCGGCCAGATCAGCCTCGCGGCCTTTTCCACCCGGCCGGTCATCGGTCAGATGCGCTCCCGCGCGCTGCGGCCGCGCAGCAGGCCCTGCGGGCGAACCAGGAGAAAGCCGATCAGAACCGCGAATACGAAGGCATCGCGATAGGGCCTGAGCTCGACCGTGAGGACCGCCTGCAACGCCACCGTCAGGACGCCAACCACGAGACCGCCAACGGCAGCCCCAACCAGACTGCCCATGCCGCCGATCACGGTGGCGACGAAGGCAACGAGCACCAGGCTGACGCCCATCCGCGGCGTGAGCGTTCCCGTCTGCACCACGTAGAGCAGTGAGATGATCCCGGCGAGCACCCCGCTGAGGAGGAAGGCGATCGCGATGACGGAGTTGGCCCGCACGCCCACGAGTCGCGCCATGCCGAAGTCCTCGGCGGCGGCGCGCATCTGCGTACCGATGCTGCTGCGGCGGAAGAAGATGACCAGCCCGACCAGCAACACGATGGTGATGGCGATGGTCACCACCTGAAGCTTGGGAATGCGCAAGCCCTCGACGACGAAGAACTCGCTCAGCTCGTAGAGGAACGTGACGCTCTTGGGGCGCGCGCCGAAAATCAGGAGAACGAGGTGCTGCAGGAAATAGGCGAGCGCGAACGACGCAATGAGGAGCGTTGCTGGGTTGGCACGCCTCAGCGGCCGAAACGCCACCCGTTCCATGACGATCGCCGCGACGATCACGAGAGCCATGGCCACGAGCCCCATGATGGCCTCGTGCATGCCGAAGGTGAAAAACAGCGCATAAGCGCCCAGCATGATCAACTCGCCATGGGCGAAGTTGATGAGGCGCATGATGCCGAAGATCAGCCCGATACCGAGCGCGGTCAGCGCATAGAGAGCACCCAGACTGATCGCATCCACGATGTTCTGCAGGATGAACGTCATGGATCGCGCGCCTTGTATCCGAAATAGGCGTCCTCGAAGCCCTCTTCCGCACGCAACTCCGTCGCGTCACCGGCCATCACGATGCTGCCGGACGCCAGCACGTAGGTGCGGTCCGCCGCTTCAAGCGCCCGCGTCGCGCTCTGCTCCACGATGAGAATGGTCACGCCTTCGGCGCGGAGGTCGGCGACCGCACGATAGACCTCGCCGACGACGAGGGGTGCCAGGCCGAGCGAGGGTTCGTCGATCAACAGCAGGCGAGGCCGTGCCAGCAGGGCACGCCCGATCGCGAGCATTTGCTGCTCACCGCCGGAGAGCTTTCCCGCCGGCTGACGCAGGCGCTCGCGAAGCACGGGAAACATGGCGAGCACGCGGTCCACGTCGCCGTCGATCGCATTGCGGTCACGGCGGGCAACGGCGCCTATGCGTATGTTCTCGGCAACCGTGAGACCCCCAAAGATGTGACGCCCTTCGGGGACCAGGGAAATGCCAAGACGCACGAGATCTTCGGGCGCGGTGCCCGCAATCGTCTGGCCCTCGAACTCGATGCTGCCGGAAGCGACCGGCACGACGCCGGCGATCGCATTGAGTAGCGACGACTTGCCGGCACCGTTCGGCCCGATGACGGACACGATCTCGCGCTCTTCGATACGAAGGGAGACACCACCCAACGCCAGGATGTTGCCGTAGGTGACGCGAAGTTCCTCGGTCGCCAGCACGGGCTACACGAAGTCCTCGCCGAGATAGGCCCTCTTGACATCGGAGTTGGCACGAATGTCTGAGGGCGCCCCCTCGGCAATGGAGCGACCCTGATCGAGCACGTGGATGCGGTCGCAAAGACCCATGATGACGGCCATGTTGTGTTCGATCAGCAGCACGCCGCAGTCCAGGCGGCGACGGATGTCGCGGATGACCTCCCGCAACTCGTCGCACTCGCGCTCGTTGAGTCCGGCGGCCGGCTCATCCAGCAGAAGGAAGCGCGGGCGCATGGCGAGAGCACGGGCGATGCCGACACGCCGCTCTTCCCCGAAGGGCAGGGCATCGGCACGCGCCATAGCCTGGGAAGCCAGATTGAGCCACTGCAAGACTTCATCCGCGCGTTCGCGCGCCCGGTGGCCGCCGAGGCCGACACCGAGCGCGCCCGCTTCCACGTTTTGAAATACGCTGAGGCCGCCGAAGAGACGGACTCCCTGAAAGGTCCGCGCCACCCCGTCCCGCGCCAACTGAAACGGCGTCCGCCCGGTTACGTTCCGGCCGGAGAGCCATACGCTGCCCTTGTCCGGCCTTTGAAACCCCGTCAGGACGTTGACGAGGGTGGTCTTGCCCGCGCCGTTCGGCCCGATGAGGCCGAGGATTTCGTTCCGACCCAAATGCAGGCTCGCGCCGCTGATCGCACGAACGCCTTCGAACCGCACATGAACGTCTCGCGCTTCCAGCGTCCCGCTATCAGCGGCACGCACGCTCTGCATTTCCTCCTGCCGACGATCTCCTTCGGGGCGGGTCAGAAGACGATCGAGGCGGCCTTGGTCGGCCGGAACACGCCGATGGCGCTGTGCTTGCCCTCCTGCACCTGCATGATCGTCATCGGCCGGGTCACGCTCATGTGCAGCTCGGGCGTATAGGTCGTCGCCCCGACCAGGGATGGCTCGTCGGTGTAGCTCTCCAGCACCTCGCGTACCGCATCGCCGTCCAGCGACCCGGCCTTCTCCACCGCCTGGGCCCAGGTCTCGATGGCCGCATAGCCGGTGTACATCTGGCCGGTGGCGGGCGGGCCACCATGCATCTCGATGAACTTATCGAGCACCTCGTTGATTTCCGGGCGAGGGTCGTCGCCGAAGATCGAGCCGTAGATGGCGTAGTAGAGGCCGCTCAGGTTCGGCACCGCGTCGAGCCAGTAATTGCCGCCCATCCCCTCGCCGCTCAGCATCGGGATGTTCACGCCGGCGGCCCGCAACTGCTTGAGCGCGGCCGCACCGCCCGGAGGATAGGAGCAGTACATGACTGCATCAGGCTGCGGATCCAGCGCCTTGAGCCGCGTGATCTGGGAGGCGATGGACGGATCGTTGTTCTGGAACGTGTCCTCGCCGAGGAACGACTCCTCGCCCGCGATCTCGATCCATCTCTCCTTGAACGACCGGCACAAGGACACGTCGAATTCCACGGTCGGATCGACCAGCATGTAGGCGGTGCGATAGCCTTGGTTGTTGTAGCCCCACTCCGCCATGAGGGCGCCCTGGCCCGGCGTTCCGATCGACATGGTAAAGGCGTATGGCCCGATGCCCTGCACGCCGAACTTGGGATCGGCGGCACAGCTCGAGAACGCGATGATGCCGCGCGCGTTGGCGACCGACGCGGCACCGCCGCCGAAGTCGTAGTCGCAGGTCACCAGCACCATCTGCGCGCCTTGGTCGAGTACCTCGAGGCCGGCGTTCGCGCCGTGGGCGATGTCCGACTTCGTATCCGCGAAGACCATCTCGATCTGACGGCCAAGCACGCCGCCCCGTTCGTTGATGACCTTGACGGCAAGCTGGGCCGCCTTCTGCGGGCCGTCATCGTACGGTGCGACGAATCCGCTCAACGCCACGGCAGCGCCGATGACGATCGGATCTTCGTCTGCGGCCGCCTGCTGGCTGAAGCCCAGTGATGCCGCCGCGATCAGCCCGAGCGCGACGCAAGCGACTCTCGTCTTTCTCATGTGCAAAGCCTCCCCTTCATTCCTTGTCGCAGCGACGCATCGAAGGCCCGCTGCCCTCCTCATGAGGCAACCTTGCATACCAAGCGACGCCCCTGTCAACGGCGCCTCCGTCCGGCGTTATCCGGTCAAACCAGCCCGTCATGGCGCGAAACGCGACCCTGTGCCGGTTTGCGCACCCGTCATCGGGATTGTGGCGGCGTGCCCACCGAGAGACCGAGAGCGGCGGCGAGCCCGGAGGCCAGCGCCGCCCGCCAAGCCCAAACCTTCACCTTTTGGGCGTGATATGCTATATAGGTGAAAGAAAAATAAAACCTAATGGCTCTAAGGAGACGCAACAGTGAATATTCGTGCGATCCCGGAGTCGGCGGCTCTTCGAGAAGGGCCGGGCGCGAACCGTCTTCGTGATCTGAAAGTCGTCGCGCCACCGGACGGCAAATTCAAGGCGCTGACCCGGAGAAATCTCGATTCGATTTCTCAGTACGGAAGCGTCACCGACGACGACTTGTTCGACATGAAGGTCGTCAGCGCCGTGCTGCCGTTCCGCACCAACCGCTATGTGATCGAGCACCTGATCGACTGGGACCGGATCCCGGACGATCCCGTCTACCGGCTGGTGTTCCCGCAGCGGGGAATGCTGGAAGCCGGCGACTTCAGCCGGATCGCCGATCTCATGACCCGCGATGCCACTCCGCAGGAAGTCGAGAGCGCGGCCGCGGATATTCGCGCGCGACTCAATCCACATCCGGCCGGGCAGCGGGAGCTCAACATTCCGCAGGAAGAAGGCGAGACACTGGAAGGACTCCAGCACAAGTATCGCGAGACAATGCTGTTCTTCCCGAGTCAGGGCCAGACCTGCCACGCCTACTGCACCTTCTGCTTCCGCTGGGCGCAATTCGTGGGCGACAAGGAGCTGAAGATCGCGTCAAAGGATGCGGTCAACATGCACCGCTATCTCGCCGCCCATCCCAACGTCTCGGATGTTCTCTTCACCGGCGGCGACCCGATGATCATGAAGACCCGGGTGATGGAGGGCTATCTTAGGGCCTTTATCGACGACCCGGCGCTGGCCCATGTGCAGAACATCCGGATCGGCACCAAGGCGCTCACCTTCTGGCCGCATCGCTTCGTCCACGACGAGGATGCGGACGATATGCTGCGCCTGTTCGAGGATCTCGTCCACGCGGGCCGGCACATCGCGATCATGGCCCACTTCAATCACTGGCAGGAGCTCAGGACCGACGTGGTGCAGGACGCGATCCGCCGCATCCGCGATACCGGCGCGGTGATCCGCGCCCAGGCGCCGCTGCTCGCCAACATCAACAACGACCCCGACATCTGGGCGCGGATGTGGCGCGAGCAGGTCCGCCTCGGCGTCATCCCCTACTACATGTTCGTGGAACGGGACACGGGCCCCAGGCACTACTTCGAGGTGCCGCTGGAGCGCTGCTGGGAGGTCTTCCGGGGCGCGATCGAGCAGGTCTCGGGCCTGGCGCGGACGGTGCGGGGGCCGAGCATGAGCGCGACGCCGGGCAAGGTCGAGGTGCTGGGCGTGCAGGAGGTCGCGGGCGAGAAGATCTTCGTGCTGCGCTTCCTGCAGGGGCGCGATCCCGACTGGGTCGGGCGGCCCTTCTTCGCGCGCTACGACCCGAAGGCGACCTGGCTCGACCAGCTCGAACCCGCCTTCGGCGAAGAGGAGTTCTTCTTCGAGGAGGGGCTGCGGGCGCTGAGCGCGTAAGCCAGGCGACGGCCGCGGTAAGCCGGCGAGTATGCAAGCACTCTTCTCCATCGCTGCAGCGTTGCGCGGCGGGCGGCCCTGCGCCACCTTGCACCCGTCATGGGTTGCGCGGAAGAGAGTCGGGCGATGCTTCGCATCGTCCTCGCAGACAATCTGAAGGTCCTGCGCACGCTCGAAGCCGGCAGCATCGACCTGATCTATATCGACCCGCCCTTCAACACCGGGCGCACTCAGACGCGGGTCGCGCTGAGGACGGAGCGCGACGCGGCTGGCGACAGGACCGGCTTTCAGGGCCGGCGCTACCGGACCACCACGCTCGGCGCCACCGGCTATGCGGACAGTTTCGACGATTACCTGGCCTTCCTCGAGCCGCGCTTGATCGAGGCCCACCGGGTGCTGGCCGCAAGCGGCTCGCTTTTCTTCCATGGCGATTGCCGGGAGGTGCACTACTGCAAGGTGCTGCTGGACGGCATCTTCGGGCGAGAGTCCTTCATCAACGAGATCGTCTGGGCCTACGACTACGGCGGGCGGCCGAAGCGGCGCTGGCCGGCCAAACACGACACCATCCTCTGGTACGCGAAGGACCCGGCCAACTACACCTTCAACCTGGATGCTGCGGACCGCATCCCCTACATGGCGCCAGTGCTGGTGGGGGCCGAGAAAGCCGCGCGCGGAAAGACCCCGACGGACGTCTGGTGGCACACCATCGTGCCCACCACCGGGAAGGAGAAGACCGGCTACGCCACCCAGAAGCCGCTCGGGCTGCTGGAGCGCATCGTCAAGGTGCACTCGTCGCCGGGTGACAGGCTGCTGGATTTCTTCGCAGGCTCCGGCACCTTCGGCGAGGCCGCCGCCCTCCACGGCCGCTCGTGCCTCCTGATCGACCACAACCCCGAGGCGGTGCGGATCATGGTCCGACGGCTTGCGCGGTTTGGGCTTGAGGTGGAGGGAGGAAGGCCAAATGTGGGTGGTTCGCCCAGCTGCGATAAGGCACTCTCGAGCGACAACGCTAATGCACAAGAGTCATGTTGAGCCAAGTTCCTGAAGAGCGCTAAAATCGAGTCTTGCTAGTGCCTCCATCGCGTGATCTGTGCAATAGCACTCGGCGATTAGCCTTATCGCTTCGTCGGCGACGGGCGTTGCCTGTCCGATACCATCAACTCTCATGTCGTGCCACTGTAGCACAAAAATAGCATTATCACCCAAATGCTCATGCTCTTCATCATCGCGTTCGCTTATGTAGAATCCTAATGAACTAGTACTGCCGAGAATGTCCTTTAGGTTCTCAATGGTAGAGCCCGTCATGCGGGAAAGAAGATCTTGTGATATATGAACGTTATCGGGCAACTCTGCGGGACATGCATTCAGGAATAACGTAAACAGAGTTTTTCGCTCTTCTAGACCCGTCAGCTTGAGCGATTCGAAGAAGTGTTCTGCGCATGCCTTGAGGTCTGATTGCTCTTCAATACTTTCAGCATCGAACGAGCCATATAGCCTAGTCGGCAATTCGGGGAAGTATGCTGAGCGGCGGGCAGGCATTACCCGCTTTTCGATCATTTGAGCTAGCTCCGCTGGCGATACGCTACCAGCATCGATGTAGCCAATGGTGTCGGGAAGGCCGGGTATTTCTGTACTGTCGAAGCGAACCGAAAGAAGATATTCCTTGTTTTCCCGAAACGCTCTCGCTTGCGCATGCTTTCGCTCGTGATTGGTCCAAAGCTTGTCTCTATAGTGTTTCGAAACGAAAATGACACAAAATCTGGCTCGATTCTGATATACGTCTGCAAGATGGTCATAAAGATTTTTGCCCCATAGCTCGACCTGCTCATACTTGTCATAAAATACGTGGACATTTCTGCTGCGAGCTTCAGACGCGACGCTCTCAACATATTCACGGTCTTCACTCGCAAAAGAGAGACAGACGTCATACGTACACTTCGAATTGTCTGAACTCATGGCTTCGACACTCATGCTTGGTATCAAAACTACGCTCCAAGAGTAGCGCTGAGGCTGCCTGTTGTAGGTTTAGCACTTCATAGTCGACGCATCAATTGCAGCACATTCCCGGAGACCAGAGCGGCTAGCCGCCCCGAGATACATCACAAAAATTGGCGTCCGACTTCGTGATCGTACAGTTTTGCTCACTGGTGAGTCCTGCGTGCATTGTCCAACTCACCAATACCCGCGATCTGCATTGGAGCGCGGTCGGGAAATTCGACGACCAGCTTGAGCGTACCGCCCATGCCCTCGACATAGCCACGCAGCGTGGAGATGAGGAGGTCGCTGCGCTTTTCCATCTGGGCGACCGAGGCCTGTCGGATGTTCAGCGCTTTGGCAATCTCGACCTGGGTGAGTTCTCTCGCCTTGCGAAGCTCCTGAAGGGTCTTGTACTCGCTGTGCAGGCGGTCGGTCTCGGCGTCGATCCGCGCCCGCCGTTCAGGCGACAAGCCCTTCATCTTGTCCCTTAGTGTGGTTGCCATCGGTCTATCCTCTCATCGCCGCGAGATGGCGATCGAAACGCTCATCGGCCTTGGCGATGAGCCGTTTGTAGAACCGGCTTTTATTGGTCCCCGCTTTGTCACTCGCAACCAAAAGGACGGCCTTTCGTTCCGGATCGAAGGCAAATGCAACGCGCCATACGCCGTCTGCGGCATTGCATCGTAGCTCCTTCATGTTCGCGTGCTTCGACCCCGCGAGCGTATCCGCATACGGCCGCCCGAGTTGTGGGCCCTCGCGCTCCAGGAGTTGCGCGCGGGCCAAGATGGCGTCCTGTACGGCTTCAGGGTAGGCATCGAACTCGGCCTCGAAGGCAGCGAAGAACGTGATAATCCATTTGGCACCAGGATACATGGCAATATATAGGATAAAGACTATATAGTTTTCAAGCTATATTTGGCCAGTGCTCGAACCACCCCGGCGCGGCCACCCCTAGCGTACCCGCACCCTTGTACCACGTCCCACCTGTGCCGTGTTACGGCATGAATAAGGAAGCCGGCGCGAGCGGGATCCCCCGTCCACCCGCTCCCGACCCCCGGACCATGGTCCGGTGCATCGGGCGCGGCACTCGCGCCAGAATCGCGCCATGATACTCCCGAGCCAACGAGCTTCGGCAGTGGGATGAGCGGGCTTGCGCGACTCAGGCGTGCGACATCCCACTTATCCACGTTAATCCCACTCAATCCCACTTTACCCCGGCGAATCCCGCCTCAAATTTTTGATCTCCGTCCCACGGGCCAGGCCGAGGCGACGCCCCCGCGCTCTCCCCACCGCCGCGCGCCCTTCCGCCCGCGCGGCATCTGCGCCATGATCCCGCGCACACGCCGCACGGATGGGGAGAGGGTCATGGCCAGGATACTCGTAATCGTTCCCTTCGCTTTCGACGAGAAGGGGCTCGCGAACCGGCGCTCGCAACTGGATTCGGTCTCGTTCGGCCCGGACATCGAATTCGACTTCCGGGGAGTCAAGGCCGGGCCGGCGCTGCTCGACTGCTACCACGACTACAGCATGGCCGACATCTCGCTGTTCGAAGCGGGCCTCACGGCCCAGGAGGACGGCTACGACGCCGTCTGCATCGACACCATGAGCGATTCCGGCATGAACGCCATGCGCTCGGTGCTCGACATCCCGGTGATCGGGCCGGGGCGGGCGTCCTACATGATGGCGCTGATGCTCTGCAACCGCTTCTCGGTGGTGACCCAGTGGGACGGCTGGATCCCCCTCTACAAGAAGAGCAGCGTGGAATACGGCGTCGCCGACCGCCTTGCCTCCGTCCGCTCCATCAACGTGATGCCGGACGTCGAGAACCTGCTCGGCGGCAAGGAGGAGGTGGTCTTCCCCAAGCTGGTGGAGTGCGCCACGCGCTGCATCGAAGACGACGGCGCCGAGGCGATCCTGCTCGGCTCCACCACCATGCATCAGGCGCACGGCCACATGGCCGAGAACCTGCCGGTGCCGGTCATCAACCCCGGCCCGCTCACCTACAAGCTCGCCGAATGCGTGCTGGGCCTGGGGCTGAGCCACAGCCGCAAGGCCTACCCCAGCCCGACCGTGCCCAAGCCCGCCATGGTCCACGCCATGATGGATGGCGCCGCATCGGTCGGCGACTGACGAAAGGGAAAGGAGAGGATGGCAGGGCGACTGGAAGGCCGCGTCGCGCTCATCACCGGCGCCGCGAGGGGCCTCGGCGCGGCAATGGCGCGCGGGATGGCGGCGGAGGGCGCGCCGGTCGCGCTCAGCGACATCGACAAGGAGGGGGGCGAAGCGCTCGCGGCGGAGCTTGAAGCCGGCGGCGCCGAGACCATGTTCATCGCCCTCGACACGACCAAAGAGGCCGATTGGGAGGCCGCGATCCCGTTCGTGATCGATCGCTTCGGCGGGCTCGACATCCTCGTCAACAACGCGGGCATCGTCATTGTCGAGCCGGTGGACGCGATCACGGTGGAAAGCTGGCAGAAGACAATGTCGGTCAACCTCGACGGCGTCTTCCTCGGCACCAAGCATGGCATGGCCGCGATGCGCGCGGGCGGCTCGATCATCAATATTTCGTCGATCATGGGCTTTACGGCCACGCCGGAGCTCACCGCCTATTGCGCGAGCAAGGGAGCGGTCAGGCTCTTCTCCAAGGGGGCGGCGCTGGACGGCGCCAAGGATGAGCGCCGGATCCGGGTGAACTCGATCCACCCCGGCTACATCCATACCGAGATGATGGAGGCCACCTGCTACAGCGAGTACGGCAGCCTTGAAGCGGGAATCGAGGCGATCGCCAAGCGCCACCCCATCGGGCGCGTAGGCAAGCCCGAGGACATCGCCAACGGCGCGATCTTCCTCGCCTCTGAAGAATCGAGCTTCATCACCGGCACGGAGCCCGTGATCGACGGCGGCTACCTGGCGGTGGGCGGCTACGACGTCCATCCGTAGGCGCGCACGACGGCACCGGCGACTGACGAAAGGAGAAGCAAAGAATGGCAGGACGATTGGAAGGCCGCGTCGCGCTCATCACCGGCGCCGGGAGGGGCCTCGGCGCGGCAATGGCGCGCGGGATGGCGGCGGAGGGCGCGCCGGTCGCGCTCAGCGACATCGAGGAGGAGGGCGGCAAGGCGCTCGCGGCGGAGCTTGAGGCCGGCGGCGCCGAGACCATGTTCATCACCCTCGACACGACCAAGGAGGCCGATTGGGAGGCCGCGATCCCGGCCGTGATCGATCGCTTCGGCGGGCTCGACATCCTCGTCAACAACGCGGGCGTCGGCATCGTCGAGCCACTCGACGTGGTCACGCTGGAAAGCTGGCACAAGACCATGTCGGTCAACGTCGACGGCGTCTTTCTCGGCACCAAGCACGGCATGGCCGCAATGCGCGCGGGCGGCTCGATCATCAACCTCTCGTCGATCCTGGGCTTTACCAGCATTCCGGCGCTCTCCGCCTACAGCGCGAGTAAGGGGGCGGTCAGGCTTTTCACCAAGGCGGCGGCGCTGGACGGCGCCAAGGACGAGCGCCGCATTCGGGTGAACTCGATCCATCCCGGCTACATCCATACAGAGATGATGGAGGCCACCTGCTACCGTGACTACGGCAGCCTTGAAGCGGGGATCGAGGCGCTCGCCAAGCAGCACCCCATCGGGCGCGTGGGCAAGCCGGAGGACATCGCCAACGGCGCGATCTTCCTCGCCTCGGAGGAATCGAGCTTCATTACCGGCACGGAGCTCGTGATCGACGGCGGCTACCTGGCGGTGGGCGGCTACGACGTCCATCCGTAGGCGGGGCAGCGCACAGCCCCTGTCGTCACTCGTCAGGGAGAACCGAAAAACCGCCCCACCTCCCCCTGTCCCCCCCTCAACGGGCGGAGGGGGAACGCAGGCGGCGACAACTTGTTCTCCCTCTCCTCCCCCGCGGGGAGGAGAGGGCCGGGGTGAGGAGGGGGTCGGGTAAAAAGCAAGCAGAGGAACTCACATGAACGCCGTCATCAATCGACAGGTCAGGCTCGCGGCGCGGCCGGTGGGCATGCCGAAGGCAAGCGACTTCTCGCTAGCCGAGGAGACGGCGCCCGAGCCCCGCCCAGGCCAGGCGCTGGTGCGTGTGCTCTCGCTCTCCCTCGACCCCTATATGCGCGGGCGCATGAGCGATGCGAAATCCTACGCGGCGCCGGTCAGCATCGGCGACGTGATGACCGGCGGCGCCGTGGGCGAGGTTGTGCGTTCGGAATCCTCCGGCCTCAAGCCCGGCGACTTGGTGGAGGGCATGTTTGGCTGGCAGGAATATGCGCTCTGCACGCGCGGTACGGCGCGGGTGCTGCCGCCCTCTCCTTATCCGCCGTCCTATGCGCTCGGCATCCTCGGCATGCCCGGTGCCACCGCCTACTTCGGCCTGCTGGAGGTGGGCCAGCCGCGCCCCGGCGACACGGTGGTGGTCTCGGCGGCCTCGGGCGCCGTGGGCGCGGTGGTGGGCCAGATCGCCAAGATCGGCGGCTGCCGCGTGGTCGGCACGGTCGGCAGCGACGAGAAGGCGGCCTACATCACCGAGCAGTTGGGCTTCGACGCCGCGATCAACTACCGCACGGCGAACGACCTCGGCGCCGCGCTCGACGACGCCTGCCCCGACGGCATCGACGTCTACTTCGACAACGTGGGCGGCCCGATGACCGACGCGGTCATGCAACGCCTTGCCTTCAGGGCGCGCATCGTCGTCTGCGGTTGCATCCACCACTACAACCTGACCGAGCCTTACCTGGGGCCGAGCCACCTGCGTCACATCCTCGTCAACCGGGCGCGGGTCGAGGGCTTCCTGGTGTTCGACTGGCTGGCCCGCTACCCGGAGGCCTTCGCGCGGCTCGGCGCATGGCTCGATGACGGCTCCATAACCTACAGGGAGCACGTGATCGACGGGCTGGAGAACGCGCCCGAAGGGCTCGGGATGCTGTTCGAGGGGCGCAACTTCGGCAAGCTCGTGGTCAAGGTGGCGGAGCGTTGAGGCCATGGCCCGGACGGGGGTGAGCGCGCCGGAAGCGACCGTCTGCGCCCTGATCGAGGACATCTTCGGGGCATTAGGTTTCACCGCACAGGAGCGCGCGGTGCTGACCGAGACCCTGCTGGAGGCGAGCCGCGCGGGTTATCACTCCCACGGGGTGATGCGCATTCCCACCTTCGCCGAGGACACGCGGGCCGGGATGATCGCGCCGGCGGTGACACCCGTGGTGGTGCACGAGACTGCGGCGGCAGCAATGATCGACGCGCGTCGCTGCCTGGGCCCCTCCTCCTGCGTCTTCGCCGTGGAGCAGGCCAGCGCCAAGGCGAGGCGGGCGGGTATCGGCTGCGCGGCCGTGCGCAACGGCAATGACGTGGCCCGCCTCGGCGCCTACGTAGGCGGGCCGGCGCGGGACGGGCTGATGACCCTGCTGCTGGTGAACGATGCGGGCGGCGGCGCCTGCGTCGCGCCCTTCGGCAGCGCAGCACCCTTCCTCAGCACCAATCCCTTGGCCTGCGGCATCCCGCGCGCGCCGGGCAAGCCGCCGCTGGTGATCGACCTCTCCACTTCGGTCACGGCGCTCGGCAAGATCAGGATGGCGGCGAACCAGGGCGAGGCCGTGCCCGAGGGCTGGCTGATCGACCGCGCGGGCCGGCCGACCACCGAGCCCGCCGGCTTCTTCGACTCGCCGCGCAGCGCCTCCCTGTTGCCGCTCGGCGGCGCGGCCGACGGCCACAAGGGCTTCTTGCTCAGCCTGATCGTCGAGGCCTTCGCGGGCGCGCTCGCCGGCGCCGGCATGAGCCGGGGCAACGAGAACGAGGACCAGGGCAACGGTCTCTTCGTGCTCGTGGCTGACCCGGACGCACTCGGCATGGGCGCGGAATTCGTGCGGATGATGGAGGAGTTCGTATCGAGCCTGCAGGCCCTGCCGGCTGCCGAAGGCAGCGCGGGCGTGCGCCTCCCCGGCGCGCGGGCCGGCGGGGGCCCCGGCGGTCCCTACCCCATCGACGGCCCCACCTGGGCGCGCATCAAGGCGATCTTGGACGGGCTCTCGCTTGGCGATGACTACGACCTGACGCCTGTGGCAGGCGGGGAGCAATAGTCTCCCGTGAGCGATCCGGACGACGAAGCGGCACGGCAGGAGCAGGCGCGGGCCTGGTTCGAGACGCTGCGGGACGAGATCTGCGCCGCCTTCGAGGCGATCGAGGACGAAGCCGAGATCGCAGGCGCCCGCCCCGGCCGCTTCGAGCGCAAGCCCTGGGAGCGCCCCGGCGGTGGCGGCGGAGTCATGTCGCTCATGCGCGGCCGGGTGTTCGAGAAGGTGGGCGTCAACGTCTCGACCGTGCACGGCACGCTCTCTGAGAGCTTCCGCCAGAAGATAGCCGGCGCTGGGGAGGACGGCCGCTTCTGGGCGAGCGGCATCTCCGCCGTGGCCCACATGCGCTCCCCGCTAGTGCCTGCGGTCCACATGAACACCAGGCATATCGTCACCAGTACCTGGTGGTTCGGCGGCGGCACCGACCTCACGCCCACCTACCCGGACGAGCGCGACACGGCGGACTTTCACGCAGCACTGGAGCAGGCCTGCGCGCGCCACGGTGCCGATTACTACCCGCGCTTCAAGGCGTGGTGCGATCGCTATTTCCATCTGCCCCACCGCGAGGAGGCGCGCGGCGTCGGCGGCATCTTCTACGACGACCTCAACACCGGCGACTGGGCTGCGGATTTCGCCTTCACCCAGGATGTCGGCCGCGCCTTCCTCGACATCTATCCGAAGCTCGTGCGCCGTCGTATGCGGGAGCCATGGACCGAGGAACAGCGCACACACCAGCTTGCGCGGCGCGGCCGCTACGTCGAGTTCAACCTGCTGTACGACCGGGGCACGCGCTTCGGGCTGGAGACCGGCGGCAACACCGAGGCGATCCTGATGTCGCTTCCGCCCGAGGTGCGCTGGCCCTGAGCGGCGGCGCGCGTGGCTCTTGCCGGGCTCGCCTGGCCCCCTTAGCGTAATCCCATGCAGGAAGCGGGAAACGGGGGCGGAGCGGACGCTGCGGCGCTGCGCGGCAGGCGAATCCTGCTCGTGATCGCGGGCGGCATCGCCGCCTACAAGTGCCTCGCCCTGATCCGCCGGCTCCGGGAGAACGGTGCTGAGGTGCGCTGCATCTTGACCCGTGCCGGTGCCGCGTTCGTCACACCGCTCTCGGTCGAGACCCTGGCCGGGCAGGCTGTTTACACCGACACGCTCGCGCTCACCGGGGACAGCGAGATCGCCCACATCAGGCTGGGGCAGGAGGCCGACATCGTGGTGGTGGCGCCGGCCACCGCCGACATCATGGCCAAGATGGCGCACGGCGTCGCCGACGACCTCGCGACCTCCACACTGATCGCGGCGGACAAGCCGGTGCTCGTGGCGCCAGCGATGAACACGCGTATGTGGCGGCATCCCGCGACCGAACGCAACCGGGCGCGGCTGGAGGCGGACGGCGTCGCCTTGGTCGGTCCCAACGACGGCCCGCTGGCGGAGGGCGAGAGCGGCCCCGGACGCATGGCGGAGGTGCCGGAGATCATGGCCGCCATCGTCGAGGTTCTGGGCGCCCGCTCCGGTTCGCTAGCGGGCCTGCGGGTGCTGGTCACCAGCGGGCCGACTTACGAGCCCATCGACCCGGTGCGCTTCCTCGGCAACCGTTCCTCGGGGAAGCAGGGCCATGCCATCGCCGCCGCCTGCGCCGATGCGGGCGCCGACGTGCTGTTGGTCTCGGGCCCGACCGCCGAGGCGGCGCCAGAGGGGGTCGAGACGGTGCGAGTGGAGACGGCCGAGGAGATGTTGGACGCCTGCAAGCGAGGCCTCCCGGCCGACATCGCCATCTGCGCGGCGGCGGTCTCGGACTGGCGGGCGGCGGCGCCCCAGGACCGAAAAATCAAGAAGGGGCAGCGCAAGGGCCCGCCCACCCTTACGCTCGCCGAGAACCCGGACATCCTGGCCACGCTCAGCGCCGCCGGCCCGAAGCGCCCGCGCCTGGTCGTGGGCTTCGCCGCCGAGACCGAGGACGTGGAGGCCAACGCCGCCGCCAAGCTCGCGGCCAAGGGCTGCGACTGGATCCTCGCCAACCAGGTGGCGGAGGGCGCGGTCTTTGGCGACGACGAGAATGTCATTCACCTGCTCGCGCGGACCGAGGACGGCGAGGCGCCTGCGGTGGAACAGTGGCCGCGCATGAGCAAGGCCGAGGTCGCCGCGCGGCTGGTCCGGCGTATCGCCGAAGCGCTTTCCTCGGACACAGAGACGGCATGAGCCCGCCGGTAGAGGCGCCGGTCGAGATCACGGTCGAGCGACTGGCCCGCGGTCGCGACCTGCCGCTCCCCGGCTACGCCAGCGCCGGCAGCGCCGGTCTCGATCTCTACGCCGCCGCAGGCCCGCTCACACTAGCGCCGGGTGCGCGCGCCCTGGTCGGAACCGGCCTCGCGCTTGCGTTGCCGGTGGGCTTCGAGGGGCAGATCAGGCCGCGCTCCGGCCTCGCGCGCGACCACGGTGTCACCGTGCTCAACAGTCCCGGCACCGTCGATTCCGACTATCGCGGCGAGATCGGCGTGCTGCTGGTCAATTTGGGCGGGAACCCGTTCGTCGTCGAGCGCGGCATGCGCATCGCCCAGCTCGTGATCGCGCCGGTGGTCCGCGCGCGTCTGGTGGAGGGCGTGGTGCCGCCGAGCGGCAGGGGCGCCGGCGGCTTCGGCTCGACAGGAACGGGCCTTGAGAGTGAAGACGGTTCACGGGAATGAGCGAACGCCGTTGATCGCGCTCGGCCCGCATTGCACAATGCCTTGCCGCCACTGGAGGCGGCGAGCCGGTCACGAACGGGGGACAGGCATGACGATGAGGCGCAGAGGTCGGTTTGGTGTTGGGGCCGTGCTGTCCGTGGCGTTTGTCGCAGCCTTGGCGCTGGCGGCGTTCACGGGCCATGGCGCCGGCGAGGCGCGCGCGGACGACCAGCAGCTTGAGCTGGTGTCGATCGAGGCGGAGGGTGGCAAGACCCAGTCGAGCGTCGACCAGACGGACGCCACACACGTTGCGTCCACGGTCCTCGACGAAGACGCAACCCCGAAGGTCAAGGCGAAGAGCTGCTCGAGAGCCAAGTAGCACGCCCTACGGTCGGCTACCGCCGGCCGCATTAGCGCGTCTGCTCGGCTTTCCTCGCTGGCCGGAGCGGCGGCGGGGCAACCGCAGGGCTGCATGAGCGAGCGATCCGAGCGGACCATGGCACGAGACCACCCGGACGAGGCTGCCCCCGCCGTCACGGCGCCGCCGCCGGCGGTGCGCGGACACATCTACGACAGCATCGCCGAGACCATCGGCTCGACACCGCTGGTGCGCTTTAACCGCCTGCCGGCTGAGACCGGCTGCAACGCCGAGATCGTGGGCAAGCTCGAGTTCTTCAACCCACTCGCCTCGGTCAAGGACCGCATCGGCGTCTCCATGATCGAGGCGGCGGAGGCCGAGGGCAGGATCGAGCCCGGCCGCTCGGTGCTGATCGAGCCCACCTCGGGCAACACCGGCATCGCCTTGGCCTTCGTGGCGGCGGCGAAGGGCTACCGGCTAATCCTCACCATGCCGGAGAGCATGTCCATCGAACGCCGCCGCATTCTCTTGTTTATGGGCGCCGAGCTGGAGCTGACCCCGGCGGCCAAAGGCATTCCAGGCGCCCTCGCGCGCGCCATCGAGCTCGTCGACGAGATCGACGGTGCCGTGATGCTCCAGCAATTCGAGAACCCGGCGAACCCGGCGATCCATCGCGTCACCACCGCCGAAGAGATCTGGCGCGATACCGGCGGCGAACTCGACGCCATCGTCTGCGGAGTCGGCACCGGCGGCACGGTGACCGGCATCGGCCAGGTGCTGAAGCCGCGCCTGCCGGCGCTCAAGCTGATCGGGGTCGAGCCCGCGGCGAGCGCCGTGCTTTCCGGTGCACCGGCGGGGCCACACAAGATTCAGGGCATCGGCGCGGGCTTTGTGCCGGGCGTGCTCGACCGCTCGGTGATCGACGAACTGATCCAGATCAGTGACGAAACCGCCATCGAGACCGCCCGGCGGGTGGCGCGGCTGGAAGGCATCCCGGTGGGCATCTCGTCGGGCGCTGCCATCGCCGCCGCGCTCCAGGTCGGCGCCCGCGAGGAGATGACGGGCAAGCGCATCCTCGTCATCGTGCCCTCCTTCGCCGAGCGCTATCTCTCCACCGACCTCTTCGCGGGGCTGTAGGGCGCCGCCATGTTCAACGAACGCCAGCTGGAACGCTACGCCCGCCACATCCTGCTTCAGGAAGTGGGCGGCCCAGGCCAGCAGAAGCTGCTCGACTCCAAGGTATTGGTGGTGGGAGCCGGCGGGCTCGGCTCACCGCTCATGCTCTATCTGGCGGCGGCCGGCGTCGGCACCCTTGGCGTGGTCGACGACGATGCGGTGGCGCTCTCCAACCTGCAGCGGCAGATCGCCCACACCGAGGCCCGGATCGGCCATCCCAAGACCGAGAGTGCGGCCGAGACGGTGGCGCGGATCAACCCGGATGTCACGGTCGAGTGTCACCCGGTACGCCTCGAACCCGACAATGCCATGGACCTGATCGGGCGCTACGACCTGGTCGCCGACGGCAGCGACAACTTCGCGACGCGCTTCCTCATCAACGATGCCTGCTACCTGTCGCAGACGACCCTGGTCTCGGCCTCGATCCTGCGCTTCGACGGCCAGCTCGCGACCTTCAAGGCCCATCTGGGCGGCGATAATCCCTGCTACCGCTGCATCTTTCCCGAAGCGCCGCCGCCGGGGCTAATCCCGTCGTGCGCGGAAGGGGGCATCCTCGGCGCCGTCGCGGGCTCCATGGGCTCGCTACAGGCGACCGAGGTGCTGAAGGAGCTGCTCGGGATCGGCGAGAGCCTTTCCGGCAACCTGATCGTCTACGACGGGCTCGCCGCGGTCTTCCGCAAGATCAAGGTGAAGCCCGACCCGGCCTGCGCACTCTGCGGCGAGCAGCCCCGCATCGTCGATCTCTCCAGCGCAGAAAGCGCGGACGCGGATTACTGCGCCGCCTGAGCGGCGCGCTCCTTATCCCTCGGCGCTGAACGCGCGGATCAACTCGTCGCGTGAAAAACGCGGCACCGCGCCGCCTCCTTCGAAGCTGACGCCACTCCCCGCTTCGGCGCGGGCGATGGGCGCGCAGGCAAAACCTTCGGCCGTAAGCGTGGCCAGCGCTTCCTCGACGGTATCGGAAGGGAAAGCTGCGAGCAGCGCGCCGGAGGCGAGCAGACCCCAGGGGTCGATGCCGAGCGCCTCGGCCAGCACGCGGCCCGGCGCGTACCAAAGCACGGCGTCGGCCGAAACCGTGAGCCCGACTCCCGCCGTCTCCGCCATCTCGTAGAGCCCGGCGGAGAGGCCGCCCTCGGTGGGATCGTGCATGGCAGTCGCCCCAAGCGTCGTGGCGCGCAACGCGGCATCGACCACCGAGATGCCGGGGTCGGTGAGCGCGCCCTCGGCCTTCGCCAGCGTCGCGGCGGCGACTTTGCCCTCAAGCTGCGCGCGCGCCTCGGCCGCAAGCACGGCCGCGCCCTCCACCGGCGCAGGGCCGATCTGTACCACCACGTGCCCTGGTTCCAGAGCGGCGGTTCTGGCGAAATTGCCGTCTGGCCGGAGCCCCATCATG
This sequence comes from Alphaproteobacteria bacterium, assembly GCA_022826345.1. The sequence goes on along the minus strand of JAJDVB010000128.1, from coordinate 32,832 downwards.
TGGCCCGAGACCACGGTGCGGCGCACCGCGTCGGTAATCTCGACGTGGCCCCCCACCAGCACGGCGTCGATATCCGCCAACGCCTCGTGCATCCGCCGGTAGAGCGCCCGCACCTCGTCTGCTGTGATCCCCGGCGGCAACAGGACCGTCGCGGTGAACCAGCGGGGGCGCGCGCCCATGACGGCAATATCGTTCGCGTTCACGAGCACCGCGTGGGCGCCGACATCCTGGCCAGTCAGCGTCACGGGATCGCTGGCGGCGATCAACGCGCCTTGCTGCACGGCGACGACGCCCGCGTCCTCGCCCACCGTCGGCGGCAGCAGCAGCTCGGGCGGCACGGGCCGCCCCGTGACCAGCACCTCGGCCAGCAGCTTCGCCGGCAGCTTCCCGACCTCGAGAACCTCGTCGCTCATTCCGCAGGGCTCACACGCTTAGCCGCCACCGATGGCACCGGCAGCGGCATGTAACAGACAAGCACCGAGTTTACCACCACAGCGCTCATATCGCGTCGCACGGGAGGTACGCACGGGAGGCATGCCCACTCGCACCAACGGGCAAAGCGGTCACTGAAGCGGACAAAATACTGGTCACAATTTTCTTTTGAATCACGTAACATACTATTATATTTACTTCTATAGATGGATTTTGGCGGATATAAAGCGGACATGAGAGCGGCAGATCGCGGCGAATCATTGGCCTTGATGGAGCCGATGGTTGTGGGCGAAGGCTCTCCGCATCGCACCGGCCTGACCGACCTCGCGGTCGAACTGGCCGGCAAGGCGGCGGGCTTCCGCCGCAGCCTGCCGGAGGGCGTGCTCGCCGCGCTGGCCGATCTCGTCCGGGCCATGAACTGCTACTACAGCAACCTGATCGAAGGTCACGATACGCACCCGGTCGATATCGAGCGCGCGCTCCGGGACGATTACAGCGCCGATGCCGGCAAGCGCAATCTTCAGCTTGAAGCCAAAGCGCACATTGCCGTTCAGGCGTGGATCGACGAGGGCGGATTGGGAGACCGCGCCGCAACGGTCGGCGGTCTGGTCGAGAGTCATCGACGCTTCTGCGAAATGCTTCCCGAAGACCTGCTTCGGGCCGAGGACCCGGCAACCGGCGAGAGCGTCGCTGTGACCCCCGGCGCGCTCCGGAAGCGTAACGTCAAGGTGGGCCGTCATATGCCGGTCAGTCCGGGCGCGCTGCCGCGCTTCCTGGAGCGCTTCGAGGCGGCCTACACTGGGCTGGGCAAGACGGACGGCATTTTGGCCGCCGCCGCAGCCCACCATCGCATCCTCTGGATCCATCCGTTCCTGGACGGCAACGGTCGCGTCGCGCGGCTGATGTCCCACGCCATGCTGCTGGAGAGTCTCGATACCGGCGGCGTGTGGTCGATCGCCCGCGGTCTCGCCCGCAATGAGGATACCTACAAAGGCCAGCTCATGGCCTGCGATGCGCCCCGACGCAACGACCTCGACGGACGAGGTCACCTGAGCGAGGAGGCGCTGGCCGCATTCACGTGCTTCTTCCTCAAGACCTGCATCGATCAGGTCGACTTCATGGAAGGACTCGTGCAGCCCGACCGTTTGCGCCACCGCATCCTGATCTGGGCCGAGGAGGAGATCAGGATTGGCGCCTTACCGCCGAAATCCGGCGCTGTCCTCCAGGCCATCCTTTACCGTGGCGACCTTCCCCGAGGCGAGGTCGCTCCGATACTCGGCACGGGTGAGCGTCAGGCGCGGCGCATCACCGCGGCACTCATCGAACGAGACGTTCTGGCCTCCGACAGCTCTCGGGCATCGCTCCGCCTGACGTTCCCCGCAAGACTCGCCTCGCGCTGGCTGCCGGGGCTGTTCCCCGACAAGGAGCCGTAAGCTCGCATCAGGATGCTGTTCCGCGGCGCCCACGCGTGCTTGCCTGCAACACGGGATGGGCGCATTCTGGCGCCGGCTCGCGGAGGGCGCGCGAAGTGACGGCGTGACAGGCCCCGAGGCGCAGACACATTCCCCTTCAGGAGATTCGGCAATGGCGTATCCCGATCCGCAATCGCGCTCTGCCGCGCTCGGCGCGCGGGCACGCGCGGTGTTCCCCGGCGGCGGCACGCGCGGCCTCACGCAGCTCTCACCCTATCCGATCTACGCGCGCGAGGCCCACGGCTGCCGCGTCACCGACGTGGATGGCGTGGAGCGGATCGATTTCATCAACAACTACACGGTCCAACTCTTCGGCCACTCGCACCCGGCCATCGTCGAGGCGGTGGTGAAGCAGGCCGAGCGCTTCATGTCGCTCACGCTCGCGACCGAAAGCGAGATCGAGCTTGCCGAGCAGATCTGCGGGCGGGCGCCGTCGCTCCAGCACATCCGCTTCACCAACACCGGCACCGAGGCGGTGATGCACGCCATCAAGGGCGCCCGCGCCTACACTGGGCGGCCCAAGATCGCCAAGTGCGAGGGTGTCTATCACGGCGCCTACGACTATGCCGAGGCGAGCCTGGACCCCGACCCGCAGAGCTGGGGCACCGACCGGCCGCGCCCGGTGGGCTACGCCAAGGGCACGCCGCAAGGGCTGCTGCAGGATGCGGTGATCATCCCGTTCAACGACGTGGCGCAGACCCGCGCGATCCTGGAACGCCATGCCGACGAGCTTGCCGCCGTCTTGATCGACCTCGCGCCGGCCCGCTGCGGCGGCGCGCCGATGAGCCCGGCCTACATCGAGATGCTGCACGAGTTCCGCCGCTCGTCCGGCGTACTCATCATCGACGACGAGGTGATCACCTTCCGCCTGCACGAGAACGGCGCCCAGACCCTCTACGGCCTGGAGCCCGACCTCGTCACCCTCGGCAAGGTGATCGGCGGCGGCTTGCCAATCGGCGCGGTGGCGGGCACCGCCGACGCGATGGCGGTCTACGACAGCAGCACGGGCAAGGCCGCCTGCCCGCAGTCCGGCACGTTCACGGCCAACCCCCTCTCCATGGCCGCAGGGGTGGCCGCGATGCGCATGTTCACGCGCGAGAGTGTCGAGCGGCTGAATGCGCTCGGCGAAAGCGCCCGCACCAAGCTGCGCGAGGCCTTCCGCATCGCAGGCTGCGAGGGGCAGGTCACGGGCGAAGGCTCGCTCATCCTCTTCCACATGAGCGACGAGCCGCTCACCGATTACCGCGCCGTCTACCGCGCCGGCACCGACGGGCGCGCGCGCAAGCTGGACGGGCTGTTCCGCGCGCTGCTCAACCACGGCGTCGTCACCTCCACCTCCGGCATGGCCTGCCTGTCGACACCGATGGAGGAGGCGGAGATCGACCACCTCGCCGACGCCGTGCTGGCGAGCCTGCGGACGGTCGAGCGCGAGGCCGCCTGAGGGCAACCCGCGCCGTCCCGCGCCATGAGCCAGCGCGTCCTCTGCCGCCTGGACGAGATTCCCGATCCGGGCTCCAGGGGCTTCGACTTTCGTGAGGGCGACGAGCTGCGCTCGGTCTTCGTGGTGCGCGCGGGCGGCATGGTGCGGGCTTACGAGAACTCGTGCCCGCACACCCTGGGCCCGCTCGACTGGGTGCCGGACCAGTTCCTCACCCGCGAGAAGGACATGATCCTCTGCGCCACACACGGCGCGCTGTTCCGCATCGAGGACGGACACTGCCTCTCCGGCCCCTGCGTCGGCGAGAACCTCACGCCGCTTTCGGTGTCGATCGAAGGCGGGTCGGTCGCCGTAGAACTCTGAATCGAGGCCGTCTTGGCCGGCACGCGACAGGCCGGCTGCCGTGAGTGTCATGAGTACTTGGATCGTTTCGGCATGAAGCGGAAACGGTCCAAGTGTATATAATCCCGCCGCGCCGAGACGGTCGGCCATTCCAGCAGGGAGGCGTTGCGCCACGATGTCGGAGACTGAGCTGTTCCCCGTGCCCGAGGGTCTCGATCAATCGGCCCACTGCGACGACGCCACTTACCGCGCCTGGTACGCCCGCTCGACCGAGGACCCGGAGGGGTTCTGGGCCGAGCACGGCAAGCGGATCGACTGGATCAAGCCCTACAGCAAGGTGAAGGACGTCTCCTACCGAGCCGACGACCTCCACATCCGCTGGTTCGAGGACGGCACGCTCAACGCCTGCACCAACTGCGTCGACCGGCACCTGGTAGAGCGCGGCGATCAGGTTGCGATCATCTGGGAGGGCGACGACCCGGCCGAGGATTCGACGCTGACCTACCGCGAGCTGCACGCGGCGGTCTCGCGCTTCGCCAACGGCCTCCTCTCCCTCGGCGCGAAGAAAGGCGACCGCATCACGATCTACCTGCCGATGATCCCAGAGGCGGCCATCGCCATGCTGGCCTGCGCCCGGATCGGCGCGATCCACTCGGTGGTGTTCGGCGGCTTCTCGCCGGATTCGCTCGCGGGCCGCATTCAGGACTGCGATTCCACGCTCATCATCACCGCCGACGAAGGCCTGCGCGGCGGACGCAAGGTCCCGCTCAAAGCCAATACCGACGCGGCCCTCGAAAGCTGCCCGAGCATCCAGAAGTGCGTGGTGGTGAGGCGTACCGGCGGCGAGATCGGCTGGGCCGACGGCCGCGACGTCTGGTACCACGACCTCGTCGAAGGCGCGTCGGCCGACTGCCCGCCGGCGGAGATGGCGGCGGAAGACCCCCTCTTCATCCTCTACACCTCGGGCTCGACGGGGAAGCCCAAGGGCGTGCTGCACACCACCGGCGGCTACATGGTCTACGCCTCCATGACCCACCAGTACGTCTTCGACTATCACGACGGCGAGATCTACTGGTGCACGGCGGATGTCGGCTGGGTCACCGGCCACAGCTACATCCTCTACGGGCCGCTGGCGAACGGCGCGACCACGCTGATGTTCGAGGGCGTGCCCAACTACCCCGACGCCTCGCGCCACTGGCAGGTGTGCGACAAGCACGGCGTCAATATCTACTACACGGCGCCGACCGCGATCCGCGCGCTGATGCGCGAGGGTGAGGGGCCGGTCGAAAAAACCTCGCGCGCCTCGCTCCGGCTGCTGGGCTCGGTGGGCGAGCCGATCAACCCCGAGGCCTGGCTCTGGTATCACCGCGTGGTGGGCGACGGGCGCTGCCCCATCGTCGATACCTGGTGGCAGACCGAGACCGGCGGCATCCTGATCACGCCGCTGCCGGGCGCCACGGCGCTGAAGCCCGGCTCCGCCACGCGGCCCTTCTTCGGCGTGCAACCCCTGATCGTCGATCAGGAGGGGAACGAGCTGAGCGGCGCCTGCTCTGGCCTGCTCTGCCTCGCCGATTCCTGGCCGGGGCAGATGCGCACGGTCTACGGCGACCACAAGCGCTTCATCGACACTTACTTCTCGCAGTATCCGGGGCGCTACTTCACCGGCGACGGGGCGCGCAGGGACGAGGACGGCTACTACTGGATCACCGGCCGCGTGGACGACGTGCTCAACGTCTCCGGTCACCGCATGGGGACGGCGGAGGTGGAGAGCGCGCTGGTGGCGCACCCGGCGGTCTCGGAATCGGCGGTGGTGGGCTACCCCCACGAGATCAAGGGCCAGGGCATCTACGCCTACGTGACGCTCACGGCCGGCCGCGAGCCCAGCGAGGAGCTGCGGGGCGAGCTCAGCCGCTGGGTGCGGAAGGAGATCGGCCCCATCGCGACGCCCGACCTCATCCAGTGGGCGCCGGGGCTGCCCAAGACTCGCTCCGGCAAGATCATGCGCCGCATCCTGCGCAAGATCGCGGCCAACGAGCACGACGCGCTCGGCGACACCTCCACCCTCGCCGACCCGGCGGTGGTGGACGACCTGGTGGACAACCGGATGAACCGCGCGTGAGGCGAACGCAGACGCGCCCCTCGCCGATGGCGGGCCGCAGCCATGGCTGATCCCACCGACATCCACGCGCTGCTGGAGCGCGGCGGGCGCGACGACATCGCCATCGCAGCACCGGAGCGCGAGCCGCTGACCTATGGCGGGCTCCGCGACCAGGTCGGGCGCGCGGGCGACGCGTTGGCCCAGGCCGGCATCGGACGCGGCGATCGGGTGGCGATCGTGCTCCCCAACGGGCCGGAGATGGCGGCGGCCTTCCTCGCCACCGCCGCGCACGCCACCGCGGCCCCCCTCAATCCCGCCTACCGAGTGGACGAGTTCGCCTTCTACCTCGAAGACCTCCGCGCCAAGGCGCTGATCCTGGAAGCCGGCGCCGAGAGCCCGGCCATCGAGGCGGCGAAGCGGGTGGGCGTGCCGATCGTCGCGCTCACACCAGACGTGCGCGCGGGTGCCGGCAGCTTCGCCCTCGACACGCCGTCGAACGCTGGGGCGGCGGGAGACGGAAACGGCGGGGACAATGCGGCCCTGGTGCTCCACACCTCGGGCACCACGTCGCGGCCCAAGATCGTGCCGCTGACCGCCGCCAACCTCTGCGCATCGGCCCGCAACATCGCCGACTGGATCGCGCTCGAGCCCGGCGACCGCTGCCTCCACATCATGCCGCTCTTCCACATCCACGGGCTGATGGCGGGCGTGATGGCCTCGCTCCACGCGGGCGCCAGCGTGATCTGCACGCCGGGCTTCAACGCGCTGCGCTTCTTCGCGTGGCTCGACGGGATGGCGCCGACCTGGCTCACCGCCGTCCCCACCATGCACCAGGCGATCCTCGCGCGGGCTGCGCGCAACAGGGAGATCGTCGCGCGCCGCAGGCTCCGGCTGCTGCGCTCGTCCTCGTCCTCGCTGCCGGCGCCGGTGATGGGCGAGCTCGAGGCGGCCTTCGATGCGCCCGTGATCGAGTCTTATGGGATGACGGAAGCCTCCCACCAGATGACCAGCAACCCGATGCCGCCGGCCGAGCGCAGACCGGGCGGGGTGGGCATCGCCGCCGGGCCCGAAGTCGCGATCATGGACGAGGCCGGCGCGTTGCAGGTGCCGGGCACGCAAGGCGAGGTGGTGATCCGCGGCCCGAACGTCACTCACGGCTACGAGAACAACCCGGAGGCCAACGCGGCGGCGTTTGCCGGCGGCTGGTTCCGCACCGGCGACCAGGGCGTGATCGACGAGGCCGGGTATTTGACGCTCACTGGCCGTCTCAAGGAGATCATCAACCGGGGCGGCGAGAAGATCGCGCCGCGCGAGGTCGACGACGTGCTGATGACCCACCCGGCGGTAGCCCAGGCGGTGGCCTTCGCCGTGCCGCACCAAAAACTCGGCGAGGACGTGGCGGCGGTGATCGTGCTGCGCGAGGGCGCCGAGGCGGGCGAGCGGGAGCTGCGCGCCTTCGCCGCCGAGTCTCTGGCGGACTTCAAGGTGCCGCGCACGATCCTCTTCCGCGACGAGATCCCCAAGGGTGCCACCGGCAAGCTCCAGCGCATCGGCCTCGCCGAGAAGCTGGGCATTACGTCGTGAGGATCCGGTCGTGACTCGTTGCCGCGTGTCGTCAAACCTGGAACGAGGCTGGACACCCCCCTCCTCACCCCGGCCCTCTCCTCCCCCGTGGGGAGGAGAGGGAGATAAGACTGGACCCGCCTGCGTCCCCCCTCCGCCCTTTCGGGGGGAGGGGGACAGGGGGAGGTGGGCGTTGCTGCCGAGCATCACGCCGTGAAGATCTGCATCGTCGGCGCGGGCGCGATTGGCGCCTACTTCGGGCTGGAGCTTGCACAGGGCGGGGCAGAGGTCTCGCTGATCGCGCGCAGGCCGCATCTTGCGGCGATGCAGGCGGAGGGTGTGCGCGTGCGCGCCGGCGGCGAAGAACGCCGGGCCGAGATCCGCGCGACCGACGATCCGGCCGAGCTCGGCCCCCAGGATGCCGTCATCATCACGCTGAAGGCGCACTCGGTGCCGGGGATCTGCGGGCGGCTGCAGCCTCTGCTCGGGCCGGAGACGACGGTGGTCACGGCGTCGAACGGCATCCCCTGGTGGTACTTCCACAAGCTGGAAGGTCCCTACGAGGGCCGGCGCATCGCCGCCGTGGACCCCGACGGCACCCAGTGGGACCTGCTCGGGCCGGAGCGCGCCATCGGCTGCGTCATCTTCGCGGCGGGCGAGATCGTCGAGCCCGGCGTCATCGAGATTTCTGGGCACCTCAGCCAGAAGCGCCTGCCCTTCGGCGAGCCGGACGGCTCGCGGAGCGAGCGCGTGCAGGCGCTGAGCCGGGCCTTCATCGCCGCGGGCTTCAAGTCGCCGGTGCGGCCCGACATCCGCTCGGACATCTGGGTCAAGCTCTGGGGCAACCTCGCCTTCAACCCGGTGAGCGCGCTCACCGGCGCCACGTTGGAGGACATCGCGCGCGACGCCGGCACCCGCGCCGTGGTCCGCGCGATGATGGCGGAGGGGCAGGCCGTGGGGGAGGCGCTCGGCGCGCGCTTCGCCATCGACGTGGACAAGCGCATCGAGGGCGCCGAGCAGGTGGGCGCGCATCGAACCTCCATGCTTCAGGACCTGATGCTGGGCCGGCCCATGGAGATCGAGGCCCTGGTCGGCGTGATCAGCGAGCTCGGCCGCCTGGTCGGCGTGCCCACGCCCAGCATCGACATGGTCTACGCCCTTGTGAAGCAGCGCGCGGTGGAGGCGGGCTGTCTCCCCGGCTGACCCGAAATTCCCGCCTCGGCCAAGGCCTGCATCTCGCCCGAGGCAAGAATTTGAAGCGGGATTCACCGGGACAAAGTGGGATTAACTGGGATAAGTGGGATTCGCCGGGATTGAACGGGACCAAGTGGGATAAGTGGGATTCGCTGGGATTAAGTGGGACCAAGCGGGATAGGTGGGATTCGCCGGGATTAAGTGAGATTAGGTGGGATAAGCGGGATTCTGTGGGACAGGCGGCGGCGGCGAGGGCTGAGGCCCGCTGGCTCTTGTGCTGCATGAGACAATCCTGGCACGCCCTCCGCTCACCGAGAACCGCACCATGGTCCGGGGCGTCGGGCGAGCAGACGCAGGTGGTCGAGGCCCTGGTCGGCGTGATCAGCAAGCTCGGCCACCTGGTCGGCGTGCCGAAGCCCACCATCGACATGGTCTACGCGCCGGTGAAACAGCGCGCGGTGGAAGCGGGGTGTTTCCCCGGTTGAAGATCCGCTTTTATCATGCCAGAAGTATGTACTTGCCAAAAATCACCTGACTTCTGCACCGTCTTGGTTCATTCATCTTCGACTTCTGGATCAAGCAATTTGGTCTCTTGGAATGTCGCGCATTACACGGTTGATGAGTTCCACAAAGGCCGAGACATCGATAAGGTAGTGACGCCATTTTCCGTCGCGAACGCGCTCCCACGAATAACGCTTCTCCCACAGCCTAAAGTCCCCATCAAAATATTCGAAGTATCCTCTGAGGCTGTAATTGCGCCGGATCGGTGGTTCAGGAGGAAGCTCGGAAGCTTGTGATTCCCTGCTGACGAACACCATCATATCGAATTTCTCATGGCTAGCCCTGAGAATCTCTCCGTGGATAGAGTCGAGCTTTTGCCGGTCCCGCTCTGGAAGCTCGTCGTATAGCTCGGCCAATGAGTGAATTGTTGGAACGGTGCTGCTGTTGCGAAAAAGAAGAAGTTTGAGCATCAACTCCAAAGCGACTCCAAGGTTGAAGTGAGAGACCGTTTTCATCGACACCCACACTTCGTGGTGCGTGCGGTCTTCCATACCAGATACCGCCTCCCAACTGTCACCATGTATGCCTAGGCGCTTAATTTCCGACTCAACATACTCGGCGGTGCTTTTGAAGTCGTCGATGTTGCTATGTAAGTAGCGTAACGCGTCCCTATCAAGACTTCCCTCGCTCAAAGTTACCCTCGTACTCTTGCCGCATTTCGGCTGATGCTGTTGCCAATCACATGTCTCTCGATTTTTTGCCCAAGCTGCATGCCCATTCTCAAATCCCCAGCGCGCAGCCGTCCTTGCGGGGGTCGGAGCCGCCAGTGAGAACGCCGGTCTCGCGGTCGATCCGGATGGCCTGACCACCGCCGTGGGGGACCGCCGCCCACGCCACATCGTGGCCGAGGGCGGCTAAGCGCCGGGCGGTCGTCTCGGCGATGGTGGTCTCCAGCGTCATGACCCCGCCGAAGTGGAAGGCGCGGGGGCAGTCCAGCGCCGCCTGCGGGTCCATGCCGTAGTCGATCACGTTGGTGAGGAAGTGGGCGTGGCCGCAGGCCTGGAAGTGCCCGCCCATGACGCCGAAGGGCATCACGGCGTGCTCGCCCTGCCCCACCATGCCGGGGATGATGGTGTGCATGGGCCGCTTGCCGCCGGCGATGCGGTTGGGATGGTCCGCGTCGATGACGAAGCTCGCCCCCCGGTTCTGCAGCAGCACGCCGGACGGCGTGCAGAGCCCGGTGCCGAAGGAGGCGAACAGCGAGTTGATGAAGGAGATCGCGTTGCCTTCGCCGTCCACCACGGTGAGGTAGACGGTATCGCCGTGGGCCGGGTAGCCCGGTGGCAGCTCCGGCGGCATGGCCCGGTCGGGGTCGATGTGACGGCGCATGGCGTCGGCGTACTGGGTGGAGAGCAGCGCGTCCACCGGCACGTCGGCCGCATCGGGGTCGGCGACCAGCGCCGCGCGGTCGCGATAGCCGAGGCGCGTGGCCTCCGCCTCCAGATGCAGGCGCTCGGCGCCCACCGGGTCGAGCCCGGCAAGCTCGAAGCCCTCCAGCATGTTGAGGATGAGCAGCGCGATAATCCCCTGCCCATTGGGCGGGCACTCATAGATGTCGTAGCCCCGGTAGTTGGCGCTGATGGGCTCCACTGCCCGCGGCTCGAAGCCGGCGAGGTCGTCCGCCGTCATCAGGCCGCCGTGGGCGGCGAGCCGGGTCACGATGTCGTCCGCGATGGCACCTCGATAGAACGCAGTCGCGCCCTCCTTCGCGATCAGGCGAAGGGTCTCCGCCAACGCAGGCAGGCGGTGAAGGTCGCCAGCGGCCGGCGCGCGCCCGCCGGGCAGATAGATCGCGCGGGCGTTCTCGCAGCCCTTCAGCTTCTCCACGTTCTGCGCCCAGTCGTGGGCGACGCGGCTGTGGACGACGAAACCTTCCTCGGCGTAGCGGATGGCGGGCTGGAGCACCTCGTCGAGGCCCTTGGTGCCGTGGTCCGCGAGCAGCCGCTCCCAGGTGCCGACCGCGCCCGGCACGGTGACGGCATGCGCGCTCTCGAAGCCGATGGCGTCGATGCCCTGCTCCCGGAACCAGTCCACGCTCGCCGCGGTCGGCGCCGGACCTGAGCCGTTGATGGCGTAGGGCGGCACCCGGCCGCCCGGGGCGTAGAGAGCGAAGCAGTCGCCGCCGATGCCGGTGGATTGCGGCTCGACCACGCCCTGCACTGCGCAGGCCGCAATCGCCGCGTCCACCGCGTTGCCGTCTGCGCGCAGCACCTCGATGGCGGTCGCCGTCGCCAGCGGGTGCGAGGTCGCCGCCATCCCGCGCGTGCCGTGGACCATGGACCGCCCCGGATGCTGAAAATCACGCATCGACCTCTCCTCCCGCACTCGCGCCGCTGCGATCGCCGCGCTGCCGGGGTTTTAGACCGTTTGCCGCCCTCGCGAAACGCCCGCGGCCCTTCACGAACTATTGCACGGCCCAACCGGCCACTCGCATGGCGAGTGCAGGCGAAGCTTGTTAGTGTCGCTCGCGCGTGCTGGGCCCGATCGGCATTCTTGCGATGAGCGCCTCGCGGGCCAATATCAATGGCAACAAGGCGCGCGACGCCATCGCGCGCGGAACGTTACGCGACGAAAACCGCAACGCGGGGGTGAAGAACATGCGCTTGATACGGTTGGCGGCCGCAGGCTTGGTCGCCGGAGGCATGGGGTTCGCGGCCGTTGCCGCAGCGCCGGCCTCGGCAGCAGAGCCACAGCGGATCACGGTGACCGGCGAGGTCATCGATTCCTGGTGTTACCTGAGCGAGATCATGTGGGCGACCGGCTCGGCCCATCACCGTTGCGCGGTCTGGTGCGCGCGGGGCGGCGTGCCGGTCGGCATCCTGAGCGAGGACGACGAGGAGGTCTACGTCGTGCTCATGATGGAGAACAATCCCGACGTGATCGGCAACAAGGCGATCTTCCGCATGCAGACCAACGAGGTCGTCGTCACCGGCGATCTCTACGTGCGCGACAGCGTCAACTATCTCGCCGTCAACGAGATCGTCGAGGACCACGGGATCGTGAACTACTCCCACGAGGACTTCGACATCCAGCCGGGTGGGCTCTAGGCATGCCGGCTTATCGCACGATGACACGCTTCGCCGCGGCTCTCTTGTTTGTGGGTTCCATGGCGGCCGCCGGCGCGGCCTCCGCCGCCAATAGCTGGGGGCTGCCCGACGAGGTCGAGGCGCGCTTCGACGCCAAGGTGACCGACGTGCTTTGCGTCCTCAGCGGCGATTGCCCCGAGGACTGCGGCGGCGGCAATCGCCTGCTCGGCCTGCTGCAGGACGACGGCACCCTGGTGCTGCCGCTCAAGAACGCGGGCCCCTTCACCGGGCCGACCGTCGATCTCATCCCCTTCTGCAACCAGCGGGTGACGGTCGACGGCCTGTTCACGACCAACTACGGCATCACCACCTTCGCGGTGCAGTTCGTGCGGCCTGAGGGCGGCAAGTGGCGGGGCGCCAACGCCTTCGTCCGCCAGTGGGCCGCGGAGCGGGGCCTGGAGGCGAAGGACAAGAAGGCGCGACGCTGGATGCGCAACGACGAGCAGATCCTCGAGCTGATCGAGGAGCAGGGCGTGCTCGGCCTCAAGAGCGAGGGCATCACTCCCTAACCTGAACCAAGCGGCGGCGCGTAGGCCCTGCGCGCCGCCGCTACAGACCAGTTTCGTTCGTTGTAGGGGACCGATGACCTTCCCCGACAAGGGCTACCTCTCGATCGCGAACTATTGCGACGATTACCTCGCCCGGCTGGCGCAGGCCGGCGCCTCCATCGACCGCGCCGCGCTCGCCCGTGCTGCGGAGTTGCTCGATTCAGTGTTCGCCCGCGGCGCATGGCTCTTCGTCTGCGGCAACGGCGGCTCGGCGGCGATCGCCAACCACCTGCTCTGCGATGTCGCCAAGGGGGTGCAGACCGACACCGGCATGCTGCCGCGGGTGATGAGCCTGAGTTCGAACCTGGAGATGGTGACCGCGATCGCCAACGACATCGCCTTCGAGGACTGCTTCCTCTACCAGCTCAGGACCGCAGCGCGGGGCGGCGACCTGCTGATGACCATCTCGTCGTCGGGCGATTCGGAGAACATCGTCCGCACGCTCGATTGGGCCGCGGCGAACGGGCTGGAGAGCATCGCGCTCACCGGCTTCGATGGCGGGCGCGCGGCGCCGCTCGCCACGGTCAACCTCCACGTGGACGGCGACAACTACGGCGTGATCGAGGACACCCACCAGTCGATCATGCACGTGCTCGCGCAATATCTGCGTCAGGCGCAGATGCCCGACGCGCTCATTGCAGAGCGCAAATTCTAGGCGACGTAACGGAGCGCCAGCACGACGGCGACCAGGATGGCGATGGCGGCCAGCGCCACCCAGCCCAGGTGCCGTTCAATGAAGGCGCGGGCCGGCGGGCCGAACTGCCAGAGAATTGCCGCCACGATATAGAAGCGGAGCCCCCGCGCGAGCAGCGAGGCGATGATGAACACGCCGATGTCGAGCTGGCCGGCGCCGCTGGCTACGGTGATCAACTTGTAAGGGAGCGGGGTGAAGCCGCCGGCGACGACGATCCAGGCGCCCCATTCATCGCGGTAGCGCTCGAAGGTCGCGAGCTTGTCCTCATGGCCCCAAAGCTCGAGCAGCGGGCCACCGAAGGCATCGAACAGGAAGTAGCCGATGGCGTAGCCGAAGAGGCCACCCGCGACCGAGAAGAGCGTGCAGACGCCCGCCAGCAGCCACGCCTTGGCGCGCTGCGCGAGCACCATGGGGATCAGCAGCAAGTCCGGCGGGATCGGGAAGAACGAGCTTTCCGCAAACGCCACGGCGGCGAGCGCCCAAACGGCGTGCCGCTTGCCGGCGAGCGCCAGCGTCCAGTCGTAGAGCCTGCGCAGCGGCCCCAGCCTCCGTCGCTCTTCAGGCTCCCTGGTCATGCGCTCACCATGAGAGACGAGGCGGAGCGCCCCCACCTCACCTCGGCTCATTTGACGACACGATCAAGAGTATTGTGAGCTGCCAACGATCTAGCAGTGCATTCGTTGTTTGACTACAGACCCCATAAGCGCCTGGTCAGCGGAGTGGCGCCCTTCATTGCGAAAGGAGCATCCGATTGACGCGCCACCCGCCGACAGGCTAACGCGGCTCGGCCGCGCGCCGCGTCCTTGCTCGCGCTGCGCAGGCCCGATGCGGCACCCGCCGTCTCGGGGGGGCGTTCAGTACACCAGCGTCCCCGTCATCACCGGGCGCACCTTGCCGCCGACCCGAATTGGCTCCCCGACTTCGAGATAGAGCCGCGACGGGCGATCGATCTCGAACCCCTGCTCCACGACGACCGCACCGCTCCTGCCGAGCGAGCGCAGGTGCGCCGCGAACGCCGTATTCGCGCTCCCCGTCGCAGGGTCTTCATGCAGCGTCCCGTGGAAGGTCAGCATGCGGGCGGCAATGTCCGCGTCCTCGTTGTAGGTCTCTTCGGTGAAGACGAACAGGGAAAGCCAGCCTCCCGACGCGACATCGTCGTACACCGCCGGATCGATAGTCACCCGTCGCAGGGCATCCAGCGTCCGCACCCCGATAAGCAGGAACCAGGGGCCGATCGTGACGAACCGGCACGGGTAGCGGCTGTCGATCTCGCTCTCGTCCAGGCCGAGCAGTGCAGCGGCCCGCGGCCCGTCCACAAGATCGCCCATGCTCACGGGCGGGGGCTCCATCCAGGCGATCCCGTCTTCGAAGGTCACAGGAACGCGCCCGGCGGCAAGCTCCAGCGTGTAGCAACCCCGGTCCCGGCCAAGCACCCAGGCGGTGCCCAGCGTCGGATGTCCCGCGAAAGGCAATTCCCGGTCTTTGGTGAAGATACGAACGCGCGCCTCGCCGGAGCGCTCTTCCGTGACGAACGTCGTCTCTGAGAAATTCATTTCCAACGCGATGGCCTGCATCGCCGCGCTGTCGAGATGGGCACAGTGGCGGATCACCGCCAGCTGATTGCCCGTCAGCGGCCGTTCGGCGAATACGTCAACGATCGTGCAGTCCATCGTCACCGCGCGCGCACGCCGAACGCAGCGATGACGCGCGCTTCTTGACGGTCATTGACACCCGCCTCACGATCCGGAGGCTTCAGGCAAACCATGGCCCGCATACTATCCGGGTGTGGCCGGCGCGGCACCATCCCGCTGCCGGCCGACCACGGCACGAATGGCATCGAGGCCGAGGCAGCAGCCATTTCGCAGCCCTGGAAGATCCGGGCTGGCTCGCCGCCGACATTTCGTCCTTCTTCGGCAGCCTGCGCTAATGGACCCGTTCGCCGGATCGGCCTGAGCCAGAGTGGTGGTGATGTTGTCGATATAGGTTACGGCGTTGCCGAGGCTCTGCCAGGCGTGTGGGTGTGCCGCAGCCGGAAATCCACTGGCTCCCGCCGGCAAAACAAATGCCGCCAGAAACTGGGTTCATAGATCGTGAATAGTGATCATCGACCGTTTCATTCGTTTTCCAATAGCGTGTGCTGCCCGAGCTTCACCAGGCGCCGCGCGACTTCCCGTTCAAGCCGGCGTCGGCGGAACGGTGTCAGCTTGCGCCACTCTTCGATCTCAGCGGCGGTCCTGCCACAGCCCAGGCACCACCCGGTCTTCGGGTCGAGACGGCAGACGTCGATGCATGGAGAATGCGCGCGTTTTGCCCCCCGTTTCATGGAAGAACCTTGATTGGAGCTCCTCTGTTCGCGCTCATGATGGAGTCCGCCAGTCGGAAAGGCTAATTCGACTGACGAAACCGCTCTCGGTACCGAGTGCGAGATGCTGTCCATCTGTCGACCATGCGAGCGCGGTCACAGCGCCCTTGCCGGGTCGCTTGACCAGAACTGAATCAGCGCGGTCGATCTGCACGAGGATGGTGGCACCGTCCTCGTATCCGGCGGCGACCACGTCATGCCGGGGGTGAGCAGCAACCACAGTGACCACACCCTCGAAGCCCCGCCCGAGGTCGAGCGGCGCCTTGCCCATGGGGCCGTCCTTGCCGTGGAACGGCCAACAAACCACGGACTCCGCGCCACCGGTCGCCAGATACCTTCCCTTCGGCAGCCAGTTCATCGACTTGACCTTCGTCGGGTAGCCAGACATCCGCATATGGGAGCTGTCGGAGACACGCCAACCGTGCAGCTCGTTCTCCTGCATTGCGGTGACGATGTACTTTCCGTCCGGGCTCCAGGTCAGATCAAGGTGCGAGCCCGACCAGCTGAGTCGCTTGGGTTTCTGCGTGCTGGGCTTCGCCCACCAGAGGCTGACTCCACCATAGTGAGCAGCGGCGATCCGCCGCCCTTTCGGATCGAATGCCAGACCGCCAACCGTGTTTGCATGATCGAACGCTCCAACCGCTCTTCCATCTTGCGCGAAAAGGGAAACTGTCTTGCCGAAGACCGCAGCGCATAGTCCGGATGCCCTGCTGACGGCAATCGGCTCGACCCATCGCCCCGCAACGGCTGCGATTTCGGTGGTCTCGCCGTCGGTATCGGTGCTCATCAGCCGAGCATCGTCTCCGCCTGTCAGAACGCGCTGCTCTCCCAAGTCGACGGCCAGCGAAAGACAAGCCCCGTCATGCACCGAAACGAAGGACGGAGGAGTCGCGCTTTCGCTCTTGATGAACGCGACCCGTCCGTCCCCGAGCGCAGCCGCGAGCAGTCCCCCCTCAAGGAACGCAACGCCCACCACATATGCGTCGAGCGTCCGCCCGGTGCCGATGCGATCAAGCAGCGACGTCTGGGCCTGTTCGGCGGACAAACTCATGCAATGCAGGCGTCGAACTGCTGACGCAGTTCCACCTCATCGATGTTTCGACCGATGAAGACCAGGCGACTCTCTCGGTTCTCGTCTGGGCTCCACGGCTTCGTGAAATTCCCTTCCATCAGCATATGGACTGCCTGGACGACAAACTGCTTGTCCTGGCCGGCGATCGACAGGATTCCCTTGGTTCGCAGGAGGTCTTGACCGCGCTCGACAAGCAGGTCCTGCAACCACCCTGTGACGCGGGCTCCGTCCAAGGGCCGGTCGGTGCGCAGGCAGAGGCTCTTCACGGCATCGTCGTGTTCATGGTCGTCTTCCGAAAGAAAGTCGGACTCGATCGCCAGGATGCGATCGAGATCGAAGGCTCGGCGCCCCAGCACCGTGTCAAGCCCCACCCCGCATCGCTGCGTGCGATGGATAACCGCCGTCGCATTGATCGAACGGATGCGCGTTTCCACCTGCGCCAGCTCATCGGCCGGCACGAGGTCCGTCTTGTTGAGAAGGATGACGTCGGCAAAGGCAATCTGTTCCAGCGCCTCATGGCTGTCTTCCAGCCGCTGGAAGACATGGCGGGCGTCGACCACCGTTACGATCGAATCGAGCCAGGTCCGTCGCCGAACATCGTCGTCCACGAAGAAGGTCTGGGCGACCGGCGCGGGATCGGCAAGGCCCGTGGTCTCGATGAGGATTCCATCGAAGCTGTCTTGCCGTTTCATCAACCCCCCAAGGATGCGGATCAGATCCCCGCGTACGGTGCAGCAGATGCAACCGTTGTTCATCTCGAACACTTCCTCGTCGGCGTTGACCACGAGGTCGTTGTCGATGCCGATTTCGCCGAACTCGTTGACAACCACGGCGTATTTCTTGCCGTGCTCCTCGGTCAGGATGCGGTTCAGGAGCGTTGTCTTGCCGGCGCCGAGATAGCCGGTCAGAACGGTAACGGGGATCTGGTTCATGGATTTCATCTCCTTCAATCCTTGAAGCTGTTCAGCAGCGCCCAGCGGCCTCTACTCAGTTCATGGATGCTGGCTGGAAGCGCTGTTCGGGACACGCCCTCATGCGCGATGTGCCGA
Organism: Alphaproteobacteria bacterium; assembly: GCA_022826345.1. The sequence continues at coordinate 14,921 of JAJDVB010000128.1, read as the reverse complement.
CCTGTCCCTCTCGTTCCTGAAAATCCGGCGTCCCGGTTTTCGCGGGCTGCGCCGCGCCTCACGGAGCCAGCGCCTGCGCGAGGGTCGTCGCGTTGTGGCGCATCATGTCGAGGTAGGTCGGCGCCGGACCGTCCGGACCGGACAGCGCGCCGGGATAGAGCGTGCCGCCGATGGTGGCTCCCGTCTCGTCGGCGATGCGTTCCAGGAGACGGGGGTCCGCGACGTTTTCGACGAAGACGGCACGAATACCTAGTTCACGGATCTGCTGGATGAGGCGGGCGACATCCTTTGCGGACGCCTCCGACTCGGTGCTGAGCCCCTGGGGTGCCAGGAAGGTCAGCCCGTAGTCGCGGCTGAAATACTGGAACGCATCATGCGAGGTGACGACGGTGCGGCGGTCGGCCGGCAGGGCTGCCACGATCCCGCGGATCTCTGCATCGAGCGTCTCGATCTCGGCGCCGTAGGTTGCGCGGTTCCGGTGGAAGGCGGCCGCGTTCGCCGGATCGGCCTGAGCCAGAGCGGCAGCGATGTTGTCGGCATAGGCTGCGGCATTGCCGAGGCTCTGCCAGGCGTGCGGGTCGAAGGCACCGTGGTGATGGTGGTCGTGATCGTCGCCCTCGGCATGCGCCTCGTCATCGTGGTCGTCATCATAGCCGGCCTCGGCATGGTCATCGTGGTCATCATCATGATCGTGCGTCGCTGCCTCAGCATGCTCATCGTGGTCATCATCATGACCGGCCTCGGCATGGTCATCGTGATCGTGGTCATGACCGGCCTCTTCGGCGTGGGCTTCGTGGCCGCCGCCGTTATCGTGCTCGTCGTCGAACGCGATCAAGTCGACCCCTTCGGTCGCCACCACCCGGACGCCGCGGAAGTCCGATGCGTCGATCAGCCGATCCAGCCAGCCTTCGAACTGCAGCCCGTTGACGACGAGGACCGTCGCGTCGCTGACGGCCCGCGCGTCGGCAGGGGTCGGCTGGTAAACGTGCGTGTCCCCGTCGGGGCCGACGAGCGTCGTGACGGCGACGTGCTCGCCGCCGATGCGCTTCACCATGTCGCCGAGGATCGAGAAGGTGGCGACCACCGGCATCGGTCCGTTGGACCGTGCGATCGACGGCGCGGCGAGCGACAGGGCGAGGACGGCGGCGGCGGCGGATGTCAGAAGCGCTCTGCGGGTGGGCATGGAAACTCCTTTCAGGCTTCGAGATGGCGGCGCGGGAAGGCCCGTGTGGCGAGACCGCCCACCGGTCCGAAGATCAGCGACAGCGTGTAGGCGAGACCCGCGACAAGGATGATCGCCGGCCCGGAGGGCAGGCTGAAATGGTAGGAGAGAAGGAGGCCGCACAGGCTCGAGAGCATCGCAACCGAGACGGCGACGGCGATCAGCGCACCGATGCCGACTGCCCAGAAGCGCGCGGCTGCGGCGGGAAGGATCATGATGCCGACGGCCATCAGCGTGCCGAGCGCGTGAAAGCCGGCCACGAGGTTCAGCACGACGAGGGCGAGAAAGGTGAAATGCGTCACGGCGCTGAGCCCGCTCACCGAGCGCAGGAAGTGCGGATCCGCGCATTCGAGGACGAGCGGCCGGAACAGGACTGCCAGCGTCAGGACCGAGAGACTCGCGATGGAGCACAGAAGGACCAGCGCGTCGTCGTCGAGCGCCAGCACGGTCCCGAAGAGCACGTGCATCAGGTCCACGTTGCTGCCCCGGGTGGACACGATCAGCACGCCTACCGCCAGCGAGATCAGGTAGAAGGCCGCCAGGCTCGCGTCCTCGCGCAGCGCCGTGACGCGGGTCACGAAGCCCGCGAGCAGCGCCACGGCCATGCCCGCGATCAGCCCGCCGATTGTCATCGCCCCAAGCGAGAGGCCCGAGACGAGATAGCCGACGGCCGCGCCCGGCAGGATCGCATGGGCCATCGCGTCGCCCGTCAGGCTCATGCGGCGCAGCATCAGGAACACCCCGACCGGCGTCGCGCCGACCGAGATCGCGATGCAGCCCATCAGCGCGCGCCGCATGAAGCCGAAATCGGCGAAGGGCTGGACGAGGATCTCCCACATCATGCCGCGTTACGCCCGCATGTATGCGGCGGACCGACACAGGCCTCGCACATCTGGCGCGCGCGGAACTGGTTCTCGGCCGTCAGCACCTGCGCCGTGGGTCCATGGGCGACGAGCTCGCGCGCCAGCATCAACGTGCGGGGGAAGTGAGCCCGCACCGTGTCGACGTCGTGCAGGACGGCGAGCACCGTGCGGCCTTCGCCGTGCCAGCGCCGAACCACGCCGATCAGGTCCGCCACCGTTCTCGCGTCGATAGCCGTGAAGGGCTCGTCGAGCAGGACGAGCCGCGCGTCCTGCAGCAGCAGGCGGGCAAAGAGCGCACGCTGTACCTGCCCGCCCGACAGCGATCCGATCGGCCGCCTCTCGAACCCTTCGAGGCCGACCGCGGAGATCGCCTCGGCGACGCGCGCGCGGTGACCGGCCCGCAGGCCCGCGAAGCCGCCGATCTCCCGCCAGAGGCCCATCGCCACGAGGTCGGCGACGGCGACCGGGAAAGACCGGTCGACGTCCGATTGCTGCGGCAGGTAGGCGATCTCGCTCCGCGCGAGCCTGCCGAAGGCGATCCGGCCTTCGAGCGGGCGGAGCGAGCCGGTCACCCCCTTCAGCACCGTGGATTTACCGGCCCCGTTGGGTCCGACGATGGCCGTCAGGCTGCCCTCGGCGATCTCGCCATGCAGGCGATGCACGGCCGGATGCCGATCGTAGCCGAGGCTCAGGTCCTGAAACTTGAGGGCGTAGGTCATGGTCCACCCGGCGTGGACGTCGCCCAGAAGAACGCGCCCCAGAGCGCGGCAACGATCAGGGCCGCGCCGAGCAGCCGGGGGCCGGCGCCGAGCGGCAGCAGTCGGATCGAAAGCGTGTGCCGCGTTCTCATTCCAGTAATCCGTGCTGATTAGCGGCGCCTACGCCGCCCCGGCTTCCGCGCAGCGCGCGCACATGCCCGCGACCTCGACCGTGCGACGTGTCGCGACGAACCCGAGGCCGGCGGCATCCTCGGCAAGCAGTCCTCCGATCCGCGGATCCTCGAGCTCGACCGATGCCCGGCAGCCGCTGCAGATGAAGAACAGGCAGTCGTGGTCGCGCTCGGGATGGGCGCACGGGACGTAGGCGTTGAGGCTTTCGATCCTGGAAACGAGGCCCTGCCCCATCAGGAACTCGAGCGCCCGGTACACGGTCGGCGGCCCGACCGGACGCGAATCCCTGAGCTTGACCGCTTCGATCAGTTCGTAGGCGCCCGTCGGCCGACCGCTTGCCCAAAGCAGCTCCAGGACACGCCTCCGCAGCTCTGTCATCTGTACGCCGCGCCCCTCGCAAATCGATACCGCGAGCGCGACCCGTTCGCGCGTCGAGTGCTGCCCGCGGCAATCCAGATCGGTGCAGGGCCGGGGTCGGGCCTGCGCTTTCGTCATCGCCTGTCTCACCTTGCGGTACAGAAAAGATATATTATAACATTTCATATCGTTTCGCAAGCGAGCCGCTATCCGGGGCGGCCCGACATCGAAGAAAGGCCGGGATATGGACAGTGCAGTTGTCGAACATCGAAGCTCGACCCCGTCGCGCACCGGGCCGGGAGCGCGCCGTCGGCCGCGCCGCGCCGAGGCGGAGGCCGCCGTTCGCACGCTGATCGAGTGGGCCGGAGACGATCCCGACCGGGAGGGGCTGAAGGGAACGCCCGAGCGTGTCGTGCGGGCTTACGAGGAATTCTTCGCCGGATACGCTGAAGACCCGGTCGCCTTGCTGGCCACGACGTTCGAGAAGACTGCCGCCTGTGATCAGATGATCGTCTTGCGCGATATTCGCCTCGAATCCCACTGCGAGCACCACATCGTTCCCATCCTGGGAAAGGCGCATGTCGGGTACTTGCCGGCGAAACGGGTCGTGGGCATCTCCAAGCTCGCGCGCCTTGTCGAGGCCTTGGCGAAGCGGATGCAGATCCAGGAAGCGCTGACATCGCAGATCGCGGACACGATCCAGGACGTGCTCAAGCCGCGTGGCGTCGGCGTGGTCATCGAGGCGGCGCACCAGTGCATGACCACGCGCGGCATCCGCAAGCCGGGTGTCACCATGGTGACCAGCCGCATGCTCGGCTCCTTTCGCGATGACCCGACGACCCGCCGGGAGTTTCTGTCGATGATCGGCACCCGAGGGAGCGCGCCGCGCGGGAGCTGAACGTCTCGCCCCAACGGGTGTTGCCGCGCGGAGCAGGCGCGCCTGCGAACCGCCGAATGGCCGCTCTGGATCTCCTTCTCGCTCTATCGCTTCAAATCGAACGTGCGCTCGGCGACGGTGCTCGGTATCGTCGGCGCCGGCGGAATCGGCATGGTTCTCTGGGAATACATCCGGGGCTTCTGCTATGCGGAGACCTCGGCCGTGCTGAGCATCATCGTGGGCTCCGTCAGCTTGGCCCCTCAACGCCTCCGCAAGATGTTCATCTGAGCGGCGTGAGCAGACGCCCCCTGCCGCCACAGCGATGACTGACCGCTACGCCATCTACTTCGCACCCCCGGCCGACTCGCCGCTCGCACGCTTCGGTGCGGCCTGGCTCGGGCGTGATGCGGAGACAGGCGCGCATCTGGCGCGGCCGGCGATGGAAGGGTTCAGCGATGAGCGCTTGGCCTACATCACTGCGACGCCCCGTGGCTACGGCTTCCACGCGACGCTGGCGCCGCCCATGCGCCTCGCCGAGGGGTGCACGCCCGACGCGCTCGACGAGGCGCTTGCCAGTTTCGCAGCCTCGCGTGAGCCGTTTCAATCGCCGCCGCTGAGGCTCGCGGCGCTCGACGGCTTCCTCGCCCTGGTGCTCGCCGACGCGAGCGCGCCCATGCAGGCGCTGGAGGACGACATCATCCGCACCTTTCATCGCTTTCGGGCGCCGCCTACGCCGGCCGAGTACATTCGCCGCGAGGCGGGGACGCACACGCCGCGCCAGGAGGAGCTGCTCCGCCAGTGGGGCTATCCGTTCGTGCTGGACGAGTTTCGCTTCCACATGACGCTGACCTGCGAGCTCGATCAGGACGAGCGGCACGCCCTTCAGCAAGCCCTTGAAGCGCTCACCGCGCCGCTGTGCGCCCGGCCGCTCGCCGTGGATGGGATCGCGCTGTTCGAGCAGGACGCCAAGGGGGTGCCGTTCAGGCTTACGCGCCGCTATCCGTTCGGCACCTGAGCGTATCGGGGCGCCGCTCTTCCACTCCTCCAGTCCTCCGCCAAGTCGCCTGTCTGTGGCGTTCACATTTTCCGAAATCGTTTCGCGTGAGCCGGGGGCGCTACACGAAGTCGCGTGGGGGGTCCCAATGTCGCTCGTCGACGCATAGAAAAACACCGCCGGTCGGAACGGCGCACGGCCTTCGAGCGTTTTCCCTCGCGTCGGGCATGGGCCACCTGCCTGAGGCTTCGGAGCACGGAAGCCGGCACCGAGCCCTGCCGCTACCGCGCGAGATCGAAGCGGTCCAAGGTCATCACCTTGGTCCAGGCGTCCACGAAATCTTCCAGGAACGCTTCCTGCCCGTCGTCAGCGGCGTAGTGCTCCGCGACCGCACGAAGCTCGGAGTTGGAGCCGAAGATCAGATCGACAGGAGTCGCCGTCCATCTGAGGGTGCCGGTCACGCGGTCACGACCCTCATAGACCCCGTCCGCGGACGATTCCGACCATTGCGTGGACATGTCGATAAGGTTGATGAAGAAGTCGTTGCTCAGCGTCCCTGGGCGGTCCGTGAACACGCCGTGAGGCGAGCCCCCGGCGTTGGCGTCCATCGCGCGCATGCCGCCCAAGAGCACCGTCATCTCCGGGATCGTCAGGTTCAGGAAGGCCGCCTTCTCCACAAGCAATTCGGCGGGCGAGCGGGGGTTGCCGTCTGCGAAATAGTTGCGGAACCCGTCCGCCCTCGGCTCGAGCAAAGCGAAAGACTCGGCGTCGGTCTGCTGCGGCGATGCGTCCATGCGGCCGGGCACGAAGGGCACATCCACGTCGAACCCGGCTTCGGCGACGGCCCGCTCGATGGCGGCGGCCCCGCCCAGGACAATCAGGTCAGCGATAGAGACTCGCTTGTCGCCCGATTGCGCGGCGTTGAATTCACCCTGGACAGACTCGAGGGTCTTCAGCACGCGGGCCAGTTCCTCCGGATCGTTGGCGGCCCATTCGTTCTGGGGCGCGAGACGAATACGGGCCCCGTTGGCGCCGCCCCGCATGTCGGTCCCGCGGAACGTCGACGCCGAGGCCCAGGCGGTCCGGACCAGCTCGGCGCCGGACAAACCCGAATCCAGAATCCGGGCCTTCAGTGCTGCCGCATCTCGTGCGTCGATCAGGGTGTGATCCACGTCGGGGATGGGGTCCTGCCAGACGAATTGCTCGTCGGGCACGTCATCGCCCAGGTAGCGAGAGGTGGGACCCAGGTCGCGATGGGTCAGCTTGAACCAGGCCCGGGCGAAAGCGTCCTCGAACTCGTCCGGATATTCGAGCCAGCGCGACGTGATTTCGCGATATGCCGGGTCCTCCTTCAGGGCAAGGTCGGTGGTGAGCATGATGGGCGCGTGCTGTAGGGACGGATCGTGCGCATCCGGCACCAGGTCCGATGCCGCCCCGTCTGCGGGAACCCACTGGATTGCGCCGGCCGGGCTTCGGGTCTGCACCCAGTCGAAGGCGTAGAGGTTCTCCAGGAAGTTATGGGTCCAGGCCGCAGGGGCGACCGTCCACGCGCCTTCCAGACCGCTGGTGATGGTGTCCGCGCCGTGGCCGTCGCCATAGCTGTTCCGCCAGCCGAACCCCTGCGCCTCGATGGCGTCCGCCTCCGGTTCGACACCCACGTACTTGGACGGATCAGCAGCGCCATGAGCCTTGCCGAAGGTGTGGCCTCCAGCAATCAGCGCAGCCGTCTCTTCGTCGTTCATCGCCATGCGGCCGAACGCCTCGCGTATGGCGTGGGCGGCCGCCAGCGGATCCGGGTTGCCGCCTGGGCCCTGAGGATTGACATAGATGAGGCCCATCTGGGTGGCGCCGAAGGGAGGAACCAGCTCTCCCTCCTCGTTGCGGCGATCGGCAGCCAGCCACTCGCCCTCGGGGCCCCAGTTCACATCCTCCGGCTGCCAGGCGTCGATACGGCCGCCGGCGAAGCCCAGGGTCTCGAAGCCCATCGAGTCCATGGCGACCGTGCCGGCGAGGATCAGCAGGTCGGCCCAGGAAATCTTGCGGCCGTATTTCTGCTTGATCGGCCAGAGCAGGCGGTGCGCCTTGTCCAGGTTTGCGTTGTCCGGCCAACTGTTGAGCGGCGCAAAGCGCTGCAGTCCGCCATCGGCCCCGCCCCGGCCGTCGATGGTCCGGTAGGTGCCCGCGCTGTGCCAGGCCATTCGAATGAAGAACGGCCCGTAGTGACCGAAGTCCGCCGGCCACCAGTCCTGGGACGTCGTCATCAGCGCCGCGAGATCGGCCTTCACCGCATCCAGGTCGAGGCTTTCGAACGCCTCGGCGTAATCGAAGTCCTCCCCAAGCGGACTCGATGCTCCAGAGTTTTGGCGCAGCGGATCGAGGTTCAACCGGTTTGGCCACCAGTATTCGTTGTCCGGTGCGCTGCTCCGCGCAACCGCGAGATCGGCCGGCAGGACCAGCAGAATTCCGATCGTCAGCAAGGCGATGACAGGCATCTTTCGCTTCAGCACGGCGGTTGCCTCCTTCGGCCTGGAACTCACCTCAAATGTAACGCATGCGGCGCCAATCGGCTTTCACCATTACCCCGTCCCATGTCGGCCCGGATCCGTTCTGTCACCTTCCGGCCCTCGTCGGTCAACCCGGCCTCGAACCGCTTCCGGTCCATGAGCAGAACCGATTCCAACTCCTTCATCCGTTCGTGCGTGACCTCCTCGCCGGCGAGATAGTAGGGTCGATCGAAGCCCATCACCTCGACCACCCAGGTTCGCACCTCGCCCTTCCACCGCGATGTCGGTGCGCGATAGGTCGAGGGTCTGCGAGAACGTCGGATGCGCGTTCCGGCAGTGATAGCACTCAAGAAAGTTGTCGACCGCGAACCGAGTACGAATTGGACGTTTGCCACGATGACGGCTTTCGCGTTTCAGGTATTCTGTCCAACGACGGTCTGGGGCGCGCTGTCGAATGCGGCCCTTCCCGCCTTTTGACGCAGAAGAGCTCGGCACGAGCAATGAAGATTTCGGCGCCCGGCATCCTCGAGGGGTTGCAGCCGCAGCCGCGCTTCCTCGCAATCTGGATTGCGCTGGCTGTGCTCATCGTCATCAGCGCGATCTTCGTGCCGCGCAGTCTGATGGCCACCTCGATCCTCGCGATCATTCCCTTCGCGGCGTTCCTCTGCATCGCGTCGATGGGGGAAGCCCTGGTGCTCATGGCGCGCGGCATCGACCTCTCGATCCCCGCCGTCATCACGCTCTCCAGCAGCTTGATTCTCGGCATCTCGGGCGGCCAGGACGCCGCGCTCGGTCAAGCGGTCGTCGTGGCGCTCGCGGTCTCGGCCGGCGTCGGTCTGATCAACGGCGTCCTGGTCTCCAACTTCCGGCTGAATCCTCTGGTCGTCACGCTCGCCGTCGGCACCATCATGATGGGCGCAGCAATCTGGTACCGGGAAGGCATCGCCCAGGAGGCGCGGGTGCCGCCGATCCTCGCGGACTGGGGCGAAACCCGCTTCCTCTCGATCAATTTCTCGGTGTGGGTGGCAATGGCCCTCGTGCTCGCCTCCACCTTCCTGCTGCGCCTCACCCTTTACGGGCGGCGCTTCGTCGCCGTCGGCGCCAACCCTATCGCCGCCTGGATCAGCGGCATCGGCGTCAACCGCTACAGGGTCGCGGCCTACGCCGCCGCCGGGTTGCTCTACGGCATCGCGGGCATCCTGCTCGCGGCCTTCATCCGCAACCCGACCCTCGATGTCGGCGCAGCCTATCTGCTCGCGCCCATCGCCGCCGCCGTGCTCGGCGGCACCGCGATCGGCGGCGGGGTCGGCAGCATGATCGCCGTCGCCGGAGCGGCGCTCTTCCTGACCCATCTTGGGCAGATTCTGAAAATGATGGGGTTGACCACGGCAATCCAGTTCATGGTTTACGGCGGCGCCATCGCCGTCGGCATGGCGCTTGCCGGCGTCCGCTTCTCCGACCTGCGCGACACGTGGGCGCGGCGGCTTGGCCGCCCGGCGGCGCCCGGCGCCGAGGCGCCATAGGGCGCTCTTATGCCAAGACGGAGGGTCTGCTATCTATGGGATGCATCCCGCGAGCATCCCGTTCGCGGAAACGATCGGTTCACACACTGCTCACCGACACACAGGCAAGGGAGAACGTGAACATGAGTGGTTTGCACTGGATGAGGAACACGGCCGTTTCGGCGCTGGTTGCCGGCGCGGTGGCGCTGGGCGCCCACAGCGGCGCGCGCGCCGAGGCCAACCCCGAACTGATGCTGAAGGCACTCGGCACTACCGAAGGGATCGGCCCGATCGTCACGACGACCTTCGAGCGCGCGAGCGCGGCGCTCAGCGAGGAAGATCGCGCGCTGGCGCTGAAGTGCTGGAGCGAGCAGGTGTGCGAGACCGGCCGCGGCGATCTCACCGTCGCGCTCGCCGACGGCTTCGGCGAGAACGTCTGGCGTCGCGTGACGCACATGGAGTTCGTCATGCAGGCGCTGAGCTACCCCGAGGTCAGCAAGATCATCTACACCTCGGCTCGGGGCGACGCCAGCAAGGCGATCTCCGACATGCGGAGCCTGATCGCGCAGGGCGTCGACATCATCGTGACCTTCCCCGACGCGGGTCCGGCGCTGCTGCCGACCGCCCAGGAAGCGACCGAGTCCGGCATCACCGTGGTCCCCTACATCGCCGGTCTCGGCGGCACCGCCGGTGAGGACTATCTCACCTTCGTTGCCGAAGACCTGTGCGAGCTTGGCCGCCAGTTCGTCCAGTTCGTGGCCGGCGCCAACAGCGAGGAAAGCATCGAGATCGTCGAGCTGGGCGGCACGCCCGGCAACCAGCTGAGCGCCGCCTGGCAGGCGTGCTCAGAGGCCGAGATGGAGAACAACGCGGCCATGACGCTGCTCGGCAAGGCGGACACCAACTGGACCCAGCAGGGAACCTTCGAGGCGATGTCGGGCTTCCTTTCGCAGAACCCCGATATCGACGCGGTGCTCTATGAGTATGCCGACGGCTTCCGCGGGGGCGTGCGCGCCTATGCCGCGGCCGATCGCGCCATGGACGTGATCGTCACGCTGCGCACCGACGAGCAGGGCTTGTTCTGCGATTGGGAAGAAGTGGGTAACCCGAACTTCCGCATCTTCTTCTCCTCGGGCGGCACCTTCCAGGTGCGCATCGCGCTGACCGCCGCCATGGAAGCAAGAGGCGGTGCCGAGATCGGCGCCCATGTCGACGTGCCCTTCAAGATGAAGGAAGTGCAGCAGGGCATGTGCGACAAGGCGTTGCCGGACCAGATGCCGGTCTCCACGCTGGTGGACACCGATATGCTGAACGCGATGTTCAAGGAGTAATAGCCGAAGCGAACGGCTTGACCGCCGGGCGGAGCGGAAGTCGCCGCACCCCGCCCGGCGGTTTCGTTTGAAGGCCTGAAGATCGCCGCCGAGAGAATGTCTGAACCCTCGCTCCGCCTCACAGGGATCTCCAAACGCTTCCCCGGTGTTCAGGCGCTCCGCGACGTGAGCCTGGAATGCGTGGCCGGCGAGGTGCACGCGGTGCTCGGCGAGAACGGCTCGGGAAAGAGCACGCTGCTCAAGATCGCGAGCGGCGCGCTGACGACGGACGACGGCACGGTCGAAATCCTGGGCAATCGGCTGACCTCGGCCGACACGTCGCAGGCCCATCACTACGGGATCGCCACCGTTTATCAGGACAACTCGCTCGTGCTGGAGCTCACCGTCGCCCAGAACCTCTATCTCGGCACTATGGGCGAAGCGCTGGCCTATCGCAGGCTGGAGGCTTGGGCCGAGGAGCAGCTTGCGCCCTATGATCTCGCAATCGACAGCGCCGCGCGCGTCGCCGATCTCTCGCCAGCCCAGCGACAGTTCTTGGAGGTGGTGAAGGCGCTGGTCTCGAAGCCGAAGGTGCTTCTGCTCGACGAGCCGACCGCGTCGCTCGACGTCAACGACGTGGAAACCCTGCATCGCATCGTCCGCCGTATCGTCGCTGATGGCACGACGGTCGTCTACGTCAGCCACCGTTTGCCCGAGATCCTCGACCTTGCCCAGCGCGTGACCGTGCTGCGCGACGGAGAGGGCCAGGGAACCTTCGAGACGCACGCGCTCTCCGAGGACGACCTCATCGCGCTTATGGTGGGCCGGCCGATCGAGGCGGAGTTCCCGCCCAAGCGAGGCGCCGAGGTTCTATCGAGCGACGTCTGCCTTTCGGTGCAGGCGCTCTACGGCGACGCGTTCAGCGACGTCGCCTTCGAGGTGCACCGGGGCGAGATCCTCGGCCTTGCCGGTGCCGAGGGCAACGGCCAGCGCGAGGTGCTCCGTGCCATCGGCGGCTTCGAGGACGGATCCGGCGCCCTCTCTTGCGAGGGCCGACGCATTCCGCTTGCAGCACCGCAGCGCGCGCTCGGCGCGGGCGTGATGATGCTGAGCGGAGACCGGGCCGTCGAATCCATCTATCCGGCCTTGAGCGTGCGCGAGAACATCACGATCCAGGTCCTCAAGGACTTCGCGACCGCGAGCGTGATCTCGGGCCGCAAGGAGCGCGCGCGCACGCGCGGGATGATCGAGGAGCTCGACATCGTCACCGCGAGCCTCAATCAGTCCATCGTCTCGCTCTCCGGCGGCAATCAGCAGAAGAGCATGCTGGCGCGGAGCTTCCTGCACGGCGCCAAGGTGGTGCTGATCGACGAGCCGACCCAGGGCGTGGACGCTGCCGCGCGTTTCGACATTTATCAGGCGGTGAGAGCCAAGGCCGACAGCGGCACCACCTTCGTCATTAAGTCGTCGGATGCGCTGGAACTCGCCGGCCTTTGCGACCGGGTGCTGGTGTTCTCGCGCGGGCGCCTCATCAAGGAGCTGGTGGGCGATGAGGTGAGCGAGGAGAATATCGTCTCGTCGTTCCTGACATCGCGAGTGGCGCGCACTAGCGAAGCCGAGGTGGCTGCGCCAACCGCGTCTGCTACGCCCACGGGATTCGGTCTTGCAAGGGATGTCGGGCGCCTAGCGCTCGCCCGCGATCAATGGTGGACGCCGCTCGGCTTTCTCCTGCTGCTGATCGTCCTGGTCGGTGCCTATGCCTCCAGCCAGTCCGATGCCTTCCTCTCGCCGCTCAACGGGCGGCACCTGCTGTTGGCGACCGCGCCGCTCGCCCTGGTGGCGATGGCCCAGTTGAACGTGCTGCTGGTCGGCGGCTTCGATATGTCTGTCGGCTCGCTGATGAGCATGACCGTCGTCGCCGCCTCATTCCTGATCGGCATGGGGGTGGACATTCCCGTACTGTTCGGCGGCACGCTCGCCTGCCTGGCCGCCGGTCTCGCGGTCGGGGTCATCAACGGCACGATGGTGCGACGGCTCCACATTAACCCGGTGATTACCACCATCGCCATGCTGAGCGTGCTGCAGGGCGTGGCGCTGCATTTCAGACCGGTGCCGACCGGTCTGGTGGAGCCAGACTTCATGTCGGCGCTGCGCACCCGTATCGACTTTCTGCCGGTTTCCTTCCTCGGGCTTGTCGCGCTCGCCGTGCTCGGCGATCTCTGGCTCTACCGCACCAAGAGCGGGCTCAGGCTCAGGGCCGTGGGTTTCCACGAGGAGGCGGCGCGACGCAACGGCATCAGGACCGGCTTCGTGCACTTCCGCGCCTACGTAATATCCGGCGGAATTGCGGCGCTAGCCGGGCTCTTTCTCAGTACGGAAGTGGGCGTCGGCCACCCGACGGTGGGCGCGACCTACACGCTCACCAGCATCGCCGCTGCGGTGCTGGGCGGTGCAGCGCTCTCCGGCGGGCGCGGGTCCTTCTCGGGCGCGCTGCTGGGCGCGATCTTCTTCACGCTGATCGTCAACATTATGCCGTTCCTCGCGGTCAACACCGCGCTCGGCGTCATCGTCAGCGGCGCATTGACTCTGCTGGCCGTCCTTCTCTATTCCGGACGTCTGCCGACCGGCCGCGTGGGTCACCTCCTGCGTGTCCTCGCCAGCCGCCGCTCCATCCCAACACAACGGGTATGAGGTCATGACAGAGCTTTCGCCGATCCCGCAACGCGAATCAGCCCGCCCCGCCGCCGCGCGCGGCCCCTACGACGGCGCCTTCGACATCGTCTGCGTCGGCGCAGGCGCGGGCGGCCTGGCGACAGCGCTCTTCTCGCGCTGGCTCGGCAACAGCGTGCTGATCCTGGAGAAGGCGCCGGAGGTCGGCGGCACGACGCGCAAGGCCGCCTTCTGGTACTGGGTGCCCAACAACCAAGTGATGCGGGACAAGGGCATGGAGGACCCGCGCGAGGACTGCCTGCGCTACATGGCACGCCTCTCGCGGCCCGAGTGCTACGACCCTGCGGACCCCCACCTCGGCATGCCCGCGTGGGAGTACGCAATGTTCGAGGCGATCTACGACAATGCCTCGACCGCGACCGAGCTCTTGAAGGAGAAAGGCGCGCTCGACTATCGCCATTGCGACTTCGTGCCGGACTACTGGGCCGAGCTGCCCGAGGACAAGGCGCCCACGGGCCGCGTCCTGGTCCCGGTGGACGCCAGGGACACGATGTCGGACGGCGGCCTGCGTGCTGTGGAATCCATGTCGCGTGCGGCCGACGAAGCCGGCGTCGATATCCGCACCGGGCATCGGGTGCAGCGCGTCATCCGCAACCTCGCGGGCGATGTCGTGGGCGTCGAGGCCAGCGCCGGCAACGGCACGGCGCGCCGCTTCCACGCCCGCAAGGCTGTGGTGTTCTGTACCGGCGGCTTCACCCACAATGTCGAGATCCGCAAGAACTTCCTGAACGTGCCGATCTACGGCGGCTGCGCCGCCAAGACCAACGAGGGCGATTTCATCTCCATCGCGGGCCAGCTCGGCGCGCAGCTCCGGAACATGAACTACGCCTGGATGTGCCCGGTCGTGCTGGAGAAGGCGATTGCCGGCGACCCCACGTTGATCGGCACCTTCTCGCCTTCGGGCGATTCGATGATCTACGTGAGCAAGCACGGGCACCGCGTCGCCAACGAGAAGCTCGCCTACAACGAGATGGCCCAAAAGTTCTACGAGTGGGACCCGACGGCAGGCGAGTATCCCAATCTGGTGCTGATCGCGATATGGGACCAGCGCAGCCAGGATCACTGTGCGAGCGACGAATACGGCCGCTTCATCGTGCCGCCCGGTGTGGACGACGCCCACGTCATCAAGGGCGAGACCCTGGGCGCGCTGACCAAGGCCATCGACGAGCGGCTCGCGCGCTACGAGGCCGAGACCGGCGGGGTCCGGCTCTCGTCGGACTTCGAGGCCAACCTGGCAACGGCGATCGAGCGCTTCAACGGCTTTGCCGAGAGCGGCAAGGATCTCGACTTCCATCGCGGCGAGCGCCAGGTGGAGCAGCTCTTCAACGGGCCGGTGGCGGAGGAGCCGTCCGCGCCCAACGCCACCATGTACCCGATCGGCGCCGAGGGGCCCTACTACGCGGCGCTGCTTTCCGGCGGAACCCTCGACACCAAGGGCGGGCCCAAGGCCACGCCCACCGGCAATATCCTCGACGACACGGACACGCCGATCACGGGGCTTTACGGCGTCGGCAACTGCGTCGCCTCGGCCTCGGCCCGCGCCTACTGGGCCGGCGGCGCTACCCTGGGTCCCATTCTGGCCTTTGCCTATCTGGCGGCGAACGAGGCCGACCGCGAGCCGCTGAAGCTCACCAACTAGGGCATCCGCCCGGACATCTGCAAGAGATCGAAC